>NZ_QVLV01000008.1:0-254166 GCF_003435485.1 Eisenbergiella massiliensis | reverse complement strand
CGGGACTTACACCCGTTAGAGCGCGCCCATGGCGCGCAAACAAAGAAAAGGGCACACCATATCGTGTACCCTTTGCACATTCATAAATAAGCATAACAAAAGGCCACAAACAAAACATTGTCTGTGGCCTAAACAGTCGATTGTCTATCGTTAATTGGATAAAAGGGCACAAAAACCAAAGGCAGTCTATATCCGCCTTGGCCCTTTCACCATATCAATCAACTCTCCGAAAAGGCTCCGCACAATGTTTCGTGGTATAAACTTGTGTGGAGCCGAATCCAATACAGAACTTCCCGAACAACATTGTGTTCACCTCTCTTGTTAATTTGTATAGATTATACACAGTTTGCACTTTCTTGTCAAGTCAAATCCATAGGCTCTTATATTTTTAGAGACTTTGATTTGCGAAAAAAGATACTACTAAAATATAAAATTGTATTTCGTTCTCATACTCGCCCCTGAAATGTAAAATAATATAGGGGTGATGTGAGAATGTACCAATATGAAAAGCGCCTGGACTGTCGCGCCCTGGGCAAAGAAATCAAGCGTAGACGCAAGGCCAAAGGCTGGACGCAGGAGCATCTGGCCCAGCTTGTAGACCTCACCCCTCGCTCCATCATGTATATTGAGAACAAGGGCCAGCACACCAGCCTCAACGCCTTTTACAAACTCGTCACCCTTTTGGATATTTCCGTAGATGAATTTTTCTACCCGGACAAACACAACGGAGAGGACGAGCGCCGGAAACACATTGACCGGATGCTGAATGGCATGGACGAAAAAGAGCTAACCATCATGGAGAGCGCCGCAGAGGGCATCTGCAAAGCCCGTGAAACGGAGGAAGCGTAAGGAAAACGCCGCCTCCGTTTTTTGCGCTTATTCCAGGGTTGCGCTAAACGGCAAGCAGGGCGAGTGTCAATACACTCGCCATTTTCGCCTTGCGAAAATGCTTGTTGGGGTGCCCCCAAACCCGCCGGAAGCCTCTGGACACCGTGTCCAGAGGCTTCCCTGTCTGCGGCCCCGTCGCTACCGCTCCTGGGCCTTACTCTCCCGCCCTCCGGGCAGGTCGAGAAGATGATCGACGTTGGCCTTGACCGCCACCGCCTCCCGCATTTCCTGTTGTGCTGCCCGGTATTGAGCGTAGAGTTTTTTCTTCCGCTCCGCCAGCTCCCGGCGCTCCTTTTTCAGCGCGTCCATCTTCGGGAGCTTAGCCCCGTCCAGCAGCTCATTGATCGCCGCCTTTGCCGCCCGGTAGGAGGCCAGCGCCTCCTCATGCTCCGCCAGATACTTCTTGCTGTACCGGGCGGCCTTGTAGCCGTCGAACACAGGCCGGGTCTTGGCGTAGTCCACCACGGCCCCCATCAGTTTCGTGGTGGAGGCCAGCCGCTCCTCCACCTCCCGCAGCTCCCCGGCCAGGGCGTGGGCCCGGTCCACCGCCGCCGCCGTCCGCTCCGCCAGGGCGTCATAGTCCGTCAAGCCGTTCTCCTGGAGAAATTGGAGCGCGGCGGCTATCTGTTTCAGATTGTAGATTTTCGCCCACCGCTCATAGCCGGGTCCCTTGCCCTGGGCCATGCGCTGTTGAATGTCGATGATAAGATTGACGCGCTGTGGAGCCGCTGGCCGGGGCCGCGCCTGGGCGGGCTTGCGGACGGGGGCCCGCCCGTCGTTCACCGCCTCCACGTCCTCCGGGCCGTAGCCGTCCCCCAGGGTGGAGGCCCGGAACCGGGTGGCCCGGTCCTGGCCTGGAAGCCGGAACGAGATCACCCCGCCCCGGCCCCGCTTCACCTGGACGCCCGCCGCCTCCATCCGGTGGAGGAAGTCGGCAAGGTCGGCGGGCCGCTCCGTCAGGGCCCCGTCGATGATCCTCCGTATCTGCTCCTTGTAGGAGGGAGGCCGGGCCCCGCCCAGCCATTGGCCGTAATGCAGAAATTTCCCCTTGCTATGGAGCTTGGGATTTTTGATAATGGACAGGTCATGCTCCAGGCATACCCGGTCAGACAGCCGCCGCAGGGCGCGGGCGGACCCTAAAAAATCCCGGTATTTCCGGGTACAGTCAAGGGACGTGGAATTGTAGTAAATGTGGACGTGAGGGTGGGGCCGGTCCGCGTGGGACGCCACGAAGAAAGCGTGTTTTCCCTTGGTCCAGCGCATCGCCAGCTCATAGCCGATGTTCAGCGCCTCCTCCGGGTCCAGCTCCCCAGGGGGGAACGATTGGCGGATCTGATAGCACAGCACGTCGGCGTCCCGTTTCTGCTCCCGGCCCGTGATGGATTTATAGCGGGCCTTGCTCAAAAGAAACTCGCTGTCAGCGGTGAGGGGGTCGCACTCGTAGGAGCGGATCAGAGCCCCGCCCAGGGTCTTGGCCGGGTTCTGGCCGTAGTCGAAGCGGTCCGACAGGGATTCCAGGATCGACTTGCCCCCGCTGATATGGTGGGTTATGAGACGGGTCGTCGCCAGGGACAGCACCCCCTTTCAAAATCGGTTCTCCCCGCCTCTGGACACGGTGTCCAGAGGGCGGGGACAGCCGGGGAGCGGCCTGGGCCGCTCCCACGGGTCACAGGGCCACCACCTGGGCCAGCTTCCCCAACAGCTCGGAGAGAGGCCCCCACAGGTCGGCGTAGTCCTTTTGTAGCGCCTGGAGCTCGTTCTGATACAGCCCGCCGTAGGTGTTCACATGGAGCGCCGCCTGATTGAGATTGTTGGCGCACCGCCGCTGGAGGGACACCAGCTCCCGCACCGGGGAGAGGTCCACCTGGAGCACATAGCCGTTGAGGGCCATTTTTCGGACATAGGCGCTCATATTGCGGATGCCCGTCTGCTCCATGCGGGCCTTGATCCCTTGCAGCTCCTCCGGGCTCACCCAAACATAGAGCGGCACATTCCGGCGGCGCTTCTTTCCCGCCACGGCTACCGTTCACCCCGATCCGGGGCGTCCTTTTTGGGGACGGGCGGGGCCTGCCGCTCCTGGGCCTGTCTCCCCGCCTCCTCCATCTGCCGGGAGATAGGTGCCTTGACCTCCCGAACATGAAAGCGGCGCTGATAGTCGGCGGCGCGGTCCGCATAGTCCTTTTCCGCAGCGGCCCCATCGTCATAATAGTGGCCCCAATAGTAGTCCCGGTGGCCGCCCTCCTGGGTAAACTGCCATGTCACGAAGCCCTCCCTGGGGTGCTCCCCCAGGGCAAAGCCCCGGCCATTGTCGAACAGGACGGACTGTCGGATCACATAGCCTTGATTTTCTTCCATGATAACCTCCAAAATGTTGACAGTATAGGGCCGAAACAGGGGCGAGACGTAAAATGATACGGCCCGCCCCCGTTCGCCGTCTGAAAAGCCTTGAAAACACGGGGCTTTTGAGGGCCTAATTGTCAACGGTTCAGCCCCGCTTTTTCCTCATGTGGTCCCGCTGCTGCTTTCTGTGCGCGGCCTGGGCGCAGGCGGGGGAACAGTAGCGCCGCCGCCCTCCCAGGAGGGCAGGCCGCCCGCAGAGGGGGCAGGCCCGCGTCTCCACCGGGGCCGGGGCGGTCAGGGCCGCCTCCAGCGCCGGGTCCAGGGGTAGGACCGCCGCCCGAAAGTAGCGGCACAGGGGCCCCGTCCAGGTTTTCCCCAGCATATAGCACTCGCAGTCCAAAGGCAAGCATCCCACGCCCCGGTCATAGTTGGCACACCGCTTTACCACCAGGGCCCGGATCGCCGCCCGCTCCTCGCGGGTGAGCTCCCGCTGGTCCATGCCGTCACCTCCCATTGTCGGGACTGGCCCGGCTCCGCAGGTAGGCCCGGAAACAGGTCACGCACCGCAGGCCCCGCCAGTAGGGGCACCCCTCGCAGATGGACCCCTTGGGGGCCGGGGTGGGCTCCGGGGGCAGGTGGTAGGTGGGCTGCTTCATAAAGGGCTCATAGGGACTGTTAGTGAAATTCACTCGTCCCCTCCCTCGTCCTCGTCGTCCACGTCCCAGGGGGGCGCGTCGTCGTAGCCGTCGGGCTCGTCATAGTCGGCGTGATCCTCCTCCGGCTCCGCCGTCCGCTGCTGCTTGGGGCGGTAAATCTTGAAGTACCACCCGGCCCCGCCGCCCAGGGCCAGCACCGCCAGGGCCGCCAGGAGCATCCCGGCCCCGCCGGACTTTTGAGGCTCCGGCTCCGGGGCGGGGTCAGGTTCGGGCTCCGGGTCCGGCTCCGTCACAGGGGGCGGGGCCTCCGGCTCCTGGTCCTGTTCGGCCAGGGCCATCAGGTCGGACACGGTGACAGCGTTCAGAAAATACACATTTTCCGTACTCCGCTGCCGGTCGATCACCAAATAAAAAACGGCCTCGTCCGCTGTGGTGATGGTGAAAAACTCCTTGCCGTCCTCGTCGGTGGCGTTGTCCACCACCGTCCCCGTTCCGTCCGGGGTGAACGGCTGGGGCTCCGGCGGCTGCTCCACGGGCAGGGGGTCCACCGGCTCCAGGCCCACCCAGGGGACATATTCGCTGCCCTCGCTCTCGTCGCCGCCGCCAGCATAGGCGGGGACGGTGAGCACCCCCACCATCAGGACGGCGCAGAGCATGGACGCCAAAATACGGGATTTCTTCATCAAGTCTCCTCCTTTCCCTCGCCGGGCTTCTGGACACCGTGTCCAGAGGGCCCGCCCCGGAACTGCCGGAGGAGGGCGGGCAGCTCGTCCAGGGTCACGCTCATGCCCCGCACAATATCCACGATCTCCTCATTCTCGGCCTCCCGGTGCTTCTGCTCCAGCTCTTTCAGCCGGGACTGCTGCTCGCTGATCTTGGCCTTGACTTTCTCCATCTCGGCCCAAATTTTCGCACTCTTGCTGATTGCCATTGAAACCTCCTTTTGTCATGGTAAACGCCCCCAGGCGTAAAAATGGGACTGCCAGTAGCTTGTATTCAAGCTGGTGTACTGAATGGGGTCCCCACAGTGCAGCATCATTCCGTCGCCCACATAGATACCACAGTGGGTCACGCCGTCCGGGTTGGGCGCGTCGTAGGTGTAGCGGAAAAACACAAGGTCGCCGGGCCGTGGGGAGCTGACGGGGGTGCAGTAGTTGTAAAGCGCCTGGGCCCCCATGTGGCCCACGTCCCACCCACTATGGCCGATCACCCAGGAGACAAAACCGGAACAGTCAAAGGACGTGGCCGGGGAGCTGCCGCCCCACACATAGGGATAGCCCAGGTACTTCTCCGCCTCGGTGAGCATGGCGGCGAACCGTTCATCGGACAGGTATTCCTCTGGCACGTCGTAGGGCTGGGGCGGGTTGGTGATATACTTGTCCACATAGCCGGAACCGGGGAACAGGTCGGGCCGGTTGCCCAGGGAGGACATATAGAGGGAATAGCGGGAAAGCTGATCCCCGCCCATCATGTAGACAGGCAGGTGGGACAGGTCCTCACTTTTCAGCGTCACGGTGCAGATGTAGTAATTGTAGGGGACCCAAACCGTGTAGGGGCCGTCCGGCCCCGTCCGCGTTTCTGGCCGGTAGCGCACCTCCACTTCCACATTCTCCGTGAGGATATACTGCCGGTCAAAAATATTCTGGAGCGTCCCCCGCACCTCCGCCAGCGTCCACTCCCCCTCATGGAACGCGCAGAGCATGGAGATCAAAACGTATGGGTCATGCTCGATGGCGTCCAGGTCGAAGTGGTATTCGTCGTAGTCGTGGGTGCTGGTGTAGGTGTCCAGGTAGTTTTGCAGCTCCGCCTCCAACGCGCAGTAGGCGGCCTCGGCCCCCAGCATATCCCCGTCCTGGGCGGGGTAGGTGCTGGCCCCGATCCCCCCGATGATCCCGTTGCCTATCGTCACCAGGGAGGAGGCGCAGGACTGGACCGTGAACAGGAGGAGGACACAGCACAGGGCGATCACCACGCTGCCGGGGTGCCGCTTGACGAAGCCCACCGCCTTTTCCGCCAGCTTCTCCGCAGAGACGGCGGTTTTCTCAGCGGCTTTGGCTCCCTGCTTGGCGGCCTCCCGCGCCTGTTTCGCGTACTGCCGTTTTTGGCGCTGCTTCTGCGCAAACCGGGCGATGGCGTTTTTGCCCAGCTCCGGGTGCTTCTCCAGCTCCACTTGAAAACGGTGCTCCGCCGTGGCCTTGACATACCGGCGTTCGGCGCGGGCGGCGGCCTTGGCCGGATGATCCCGGATGGCCTGCCGCACCGTCCGGGCCGTTTTCCGCCCCACGGCCTCGCCCACCAGCTCGGAGTGGTGGGCCCCCTCGGTGCCCACGTTCTCATGCTCCACCTCGTAAATTTTGCCGTGGACAAAACCGTGGAGGCTCCAGCCAGCGGCCCCCGCTGCCCGGTGAACGGGGCCGGGGGGCTTGGGCGGGGCCTGGGCCGCCAGCTTCTCCTGGGTCTTGCCCATGCGCAGCTTGGCCTTTTCCGCCTTGACCGCGCTCTGCTCCGCCCGCGTCTGCCCCTGGGCGCTCCGCTTCTTCCCCTCCTGCCGCAGCCGTTCGGAGGGCCGGGCCCGTTCGCTCTCCTGGTGGAGCTTGGCCTTGTACCCGGACTTCTGGACACGGTGTCCAGAAGTGGGCCGGGCCTTACTCTTGCCCATTGGCCTTGTCCTCCGGCTTGGTCGTCAGCAGGGTATAGAGCTCGGTGTCCTGGGGGAAGTGGTCTACAAAGGGAATAGTGGTGTCCCCATAAAAAAGCAGCCCCTCGCCGGAGCCGGAGTGCGTGACGTATGAAAGCTGGTGCGGGCTGATCCCCAGGCGGCTTGCCAGCACCTTTTGATCCCCGGCGGCCTGGGACAGCATATAGAGGAAATCGCAGTTGCCGAAAATGGATTCAATTTCGCTGCTCTCCAACAGGCTTTTCACGTTTTGGGTGATCCCGCTGGGGATGGCCCCCCACTTGCGGAAGCGGCGGAAAATCTCGACGCTGTACGCCGCCGTCTGGGGCTCGGCCAGCAGCACATGAAACTCGTCCTGGTATACCCAGGTGGCCCGCCGCCGGTCCCGGTTCTCCGTCACCCGGCCCCATATCTGGTCCGTGAGGATCAGCAGCCCGATTTTTTTCAGCATCTTTCCCAGGGCCTTAATGTCGAAGCACAGCAGCCGGGAATTGACCCTGACATTGGTACGGTGGTTAAAGAGGTTGAGGGACCCGGTACAGTACAGCTCCAGGGCGGACGCCACCCGCCGGGCCTCCGGCTCGGACTGTTTCAGCAGCTCATTGTAGAGGTCCTGGAGAATGGGCATACGCTCCGGGGCCGGGTCCGCCAGATAGGGCCGGTAGATGGTCCGCACACAGCGGTCTATCACCGTCTTTTCCACCGGGGCCAGCCCGCTCCGCCCGCCCACGATCAGCTCGCACAGGGAGAGAATGAAATCGCTTTTGAGGGACAGCGGGTCCTCGTCGTCGGCGTAGTTGGGGTTAATGTCCATGGGGTTGATGAACGTGCCCGCCGTGGCGGAGGGAGACAGCCGCACCACCTGTCCGCCCAGCCGGTTCACCAGGGGGTAATATTCCCCCTCCGGGTCTGCTATGATAATGTCGTCGTCCGGGAGGGTGAGGAACACGTTGACGATCTCACGCTTGGCGGCGAAGCTCTTGCCGCTCCCAGGAGTGCCCAGGAACATCCCGTTCGGGTTTTTCAAACGCTTACGATCAGCCATAATGACGTTGTTAGAAAGGGCGTTCATGCCGTAGTACAGCGCCGCCCCGTCCATGCGCAGCTCCTTGGTCATAAAGGGAATGAAAATTGCCGTGGAGCTGGTGGTCATACCCCGCTGTATCTCGATGGCGTTGTCCCCCAGCACCAGGGAGGAGGTAAAGCCCTGCTCCTGCTGCCAGTCCAGCCGCTTCAAGGCGCAGTTGTACTTTTGGGCGATGCCGGAGATGGTAAACACGTCGTTCTCCAGCTTTTGCCGGGTGGGGGCGACATTCACCACCGTGAACGTCAGGAGGAACATTCGCTCGTTTCTGCTCTGGAGATCTGCCAGGAGCGCCGCCGCGTCCTTGGAGTAGGTAATGAGGTCCGGGGGCAAAATTTCCATGTCGTACCCTGCCCTGACCGCCTTTTTCTGCTCCTCCACTTTCATTTTGTCAATGTCGGAGATTTTGCCCTTGGTCATTTTGATGGCCTTGAGCTGGTCCAC
Source organism: Eisenbergiella massiliensis (assembly GCF_003435485.1). Taxonomy (NCBI): domain Bacteria; kingdom Bacillati; phylum Bacillota; class Clostridia; order Lachnospirales; family Lachnospiraceae; genus Eisenbergiella; species Eisenbergiella massiliensis. The sequence continues at coordinate 246,077 of NZ_QVLV01000008.1, read as the reverse complement.
CGTCTGAACATGGAGGGTGACGGTCATTTCCGCGTCCAGCTCCAGCAGCTCCAACAGCAGCTTGTCCGACAGCTCGGAGGCCATGATCTGCAAGTAGGACGCCGCGCCCCAGGCTTGCCCCACCCGGAACGTCCGGGAGGCGGAGAAGTCGAAGCTGTCCGGGGCGATGAAGTCCTTGGTCCCCATGCCGGTTTTCACAATGTCCGGCCAGGAGAAGCGAAACGGCTCCCGGCCTCCGGGGTGCATCTGGCCGTGAAGCACCTCCAGCCGCTCCCGCCCATTGAGCACACGGGAATGGGCCCCCAGCTTTTTGAAGTTGCCCATAATATCGCTGGACACCCGCTCCAGCCGGGGGCGGGCTGTCTCCAGGCCGTCGGCGGGGACGCCGAACGTGATGTACTTGGAGCGGACGATCCCGTTGTTGCTCCGGGCAATCTGCCGTTTCAGCATATCCACATACTCGCCCCGGATGCTGTCAAAGTCGTCGTGGGCCATAGGGATATTGACCTTGTACCGGCTGCCGCCCCTGGAACGGTGGTTAATGAAAGAGAGCTGGAACGGGAGGGCGCTGTCAAAGTAGTTGAGGAAGCCGCACCAGCCGTCGAAGATAGCGGACTGGTCCTCGCTGGAGGCCACGGAATAATTTATGTCCTCGTAGGCGATGGTTTTGGTATAGAAGCCCTCCCGTACCCGGCAAATGCCGTCTTTCAGCATTTCCACATAGGGGATGGTCTGCTGTGCGGAGAGGGAGCGCCTACCGGCCCTTGCACTTCCGGCGCTTTTGGCTCTTGGGTTCAGAAGCGGACACCTCCTTTCCGGCGAACGTGGCATAGATATTCTGCGTTCGGTAGGGCCTGGGGCCGGGGCGGAGAAAGCGGGCGCGGATGATGTTGCGCACCACTTTCTCAAAGGGCAGGCCGTCCTTTTCATACATCGCCATGAGGAACGCCGGGAGCATGATCCCCAGCATGAGGAACATGGCCCCGGTGCCGCCGACGGCCCCACGGGTCAGCAGATAGACGGGGACGCCCACCAGCCCGCCGCCGCCGAAACAGATAAGCTGCCGCTTGGTGAGGTTGAACGCCAGCTTGGTTTTGACCCTGGACAGGTCGTTGGGTACATTCACATAGGGCAAAAATTACACCTCTTTTCTTGTTACCAGCTCTGGACACCGTGTCCAGAAGTCAGCAGTACATTCCACCTCGTTTCCCCACACGTCCCAGCCGGGGGCAGTCTGCCGGGCGAACAACTCCACGCGGGGAACGTCGCCCATGAGGGCCACAATTTTCTCCCTGGCCTCGTCCGGCTTTTTGCTGTGGGCCTCAATGGGAGAAATAATGAATTGGTGGACATTGGCGGCCTGCCGCCGGGGATGGCCCCGCGTCGCCAGCAGACACACCTCCGCGTTGGCCCTGGTCCAAAAGCCCAGACCGTAAAACCAGCTATCCGCCCGGCGGTTCTTTTTCAGCCAGACAAACGCCACACTCTTATAGGCGAAGCCCCACGCCTTGATCAGCCGCAGGGCCTCCGGGAGCTGGGGGAACGTGGCCCACAGGAACAGGGCGCAGTCCGGGGCGGCCAGTTCCTCCACCGGGAGCGCGCACAGGTCGTTGATGCTCATAGTGGGATAGTGCTTCTCCGCCGCACCCTGCAAATTCTTTTGGGCGTACCGCCAGGGCGGGTCGGCGTAGATCACAGCGTATTTCCCGATAAAAACCCTCCTCTCCGCTTCTGGACTCGGTGTCCAGAGGTTCGGGGCCTAATGCGCCCCCAGGACGCTCCGGGCGATACTCCCCGTTTTGAACAGGCAGTAGCACAGCAGCACCGTATAGCCGATGGTGCCCCATATCGCCCCTATGGGATCGCCCCCCACGGCGATACTCTGAATGAGCACCGCATAGATGCCGACACAGACTAAAATCAGCATCCCCTGGAAGCCCACGGCGAACAGGGAGCGGAGATAGTTCTGCCCGGCCCCGCCCAGCTCCCGGTTTGCCAGGGTTGCCACCGGGAGGGGCGCTAAACTGGTGAGCATATATATCTCTATCATCCGCCCGTAGACGATCACGAAGATCACGATATTCAGCGCGGTCATGGTGAGCTGTACCACAAAGGATTGCAGCCACAGCCCCACCAGGGGCCCCAGGTCCATCCCCTCCAGCGTGGCCTCCAGGTCCGCCAGCATAGACGGGGAAACGTCCGTGGAGCCCTGGATCAGCCCCGCCGACTGCGCCACTACCCGCTGGGCCACGTCGAACACCGCCATAACGATGTTGAACGTGTTGGACAGAATGAGGATAGCGCAGGCCGTTTTGAATATCCACTTGAAGAAAATCCAGTAGTCCAGGTCGTGAAGATTATTTCGCTCCACCAGCAGTTGAATGAGTTCGTAGGTTGCAACAAAGGTCAGGATCAGTCCGGCTATGGGCAGTATCACCGTTTCAGAAAGCCGCCGGATGAGGGAGAAAACCCCGGCGTTCCATGCCGCCGGGGTCGTCCCCACTTGTACCGCGATCTCCCCGACACGGGCGTTCACTGTATCAAAGAGCCCCGACAGGTTGTCCATGATCCCGCCGATCAGCAGCTCCTTCAGCCAGTTCGTGATCCAGTCGGTGAGAAATCCCATGCGCCGCTGCCCTTATCAGCTAAACAGCCCGGACAGCAGGGGGATCAGGGTGGTGCCCAGCAGGATAATGCCGCCGCCCGCCATGAGCTGCTTCATGCCCTGGCTCTTTGCTCAAGTGAGATAAAGAAGTAAAAGAAGTGTAAAAAATTTTGCCGTTCCTATCCGGCACTTGCGCATTGTGTCGGATAGGTCGGGCGGTTATTCGGGCAAGTCCACCTTGCCAACAAAAGAATAATAAATCTCAATGTCCTGTCTGCGGGTCTTGTTCTCGTCATAGCTGCACTCATGCACAACGATTTTCTCTACAAACTCCCGCAGCAGAGTAGGGGTAAGTTCTTCAAAGCTGGTATGCCGCCGGACAACATTCATAAACTTTTCTGCGTTCACGGTGGCTTCCTGTGCTTTGGAAAGCTCCGCTTGGATAGCGGCGGCTCTTTCTTTCAGCTCCCGTTGTTCTGCTTCATAGTCTGCCGACAGCTCTGTGAAACGCTCGTCTGATATGCGCCCGGTCACGCTGTCCTCATACAGCCGCTTGAAGATAGCGGATAACTCGGCTATGCGTTTCTCGGCGGCTTCCAGTTCCTTTTTCTTGGCGGCGTTCCTGCGCTTGCCCCCGTCCTCGTTCTGCTCAATCAAGAGCTTCATAAACCGGGCTTCATGCTTTGCCGCATAGCTTGTCACTTTCCGCAGATTGGAGAGTACACCAGCGGTCAAGAGGTCGGTGCGGATAAAGTGCGCCGTACAGTCATGGGTGCGCTTCTTGTAGTTGCCGCAGATATAACAGTCCTGCTTGCGCTTGTCCGTCTGGTATCGCTGCTGATACATCACGCTGCCGCAGTCCGCACAGAACAGTATGCCGGAGAACAAACCCACTTCATCATAGCGGTTGGGGCGTTTGCGCTGTTTGCGAAGCTCCTGCACCCGTTCCCATGTTTGGGTGTCTATGATAGGCTCGTGGTGGTTCTCGAAAATCACTTGCTTTTCCAGGGGATTTTCTACACTGTGCTTGACTTTGTAAGAAAGTTTTTCTGTCTTGAAATTTACCAGACAGCCTGTGTATTCCCGGTTTTCAAGGATATGCACTACGGTATTAGTCGCCCACTTGCACTCATAGCCGGGGTGGTAGCGGCGGGTGCTGCCCGTCCTGCGGTATTCCAGCGTCCCCGGCGTGGGGATTTGCTGCTCTGTGAGCATACGGGCTATCTTAGTCGGACCATTCCCAGCAAGGCAGAGGTTGTATATCTGCTTGACTACGGGTGCAGCTTCCTCGTCAATAATAAAATTTTCGTCCTCGTCCATGAGGTAGCCATACACAGGCTTGCTTGTGATGGGCTTGCCACTCATACCTTTTGAGCGTTTTACTGCTTTGATTTTCTTGCTCGTATCTCTCACCAGCCATTCGTTAAATATATTCCGCAACGGGGCAAAGTCATTGTCGCCCTGTGCGCTGTCCACTCCGTCATTGATAGCGATGAAGCGGACACCTTTCTGTGGGAAAATCATTTCTGTGTACATTCCCACTTGCAGGTAGTTTCGCCCTAACCTCGACATATCCTTTACGATAACTGTCCCGACTTTTCCGGCTTCAATGTCCGCAAGCATGGCTTGAAAACCGGGTCTTTGAAAGTTCGCACCAGAATAACCGTCGTCCGTGTACCAGCGCAGATTGGAAAAGCCGTTCTGCTTTGCATAGGTTTCAAGGATACGCTTCTGATTGGAAATGGAATTGCTCTCGCCTTGCAGCTCGTCCTCATGGGAAAGTCTTGGGTAAAGGGCGGTAATTGGTTGTTGGTTGGTCTGTCTTAACATAAAATCCTCCGTTTCCGACAGCCAGCCCCACTATTCCGTACCTTGATTGTACCACATGGGGCGGCTGTCTGTATAGCGGCAAAAGCGTCAAATCTGCTTCTTTATGGTCGGTCAAATCGCCGTTTTTTGTGTAGCAGCTTCCGCTTCCAGCACTTTCATCATCTTGTCGGCTGCGGTGTCGGTTGCGCCCTGCTTGAAGAAGCCGGAAACGGTAAGGACGGAGTTGCCCATGCGGATTTCCGTTACACAGTCCGGGCGGCGGTCTGTTTTGGTGGTGCTTGTCTGTTTCGTTTCTGTCATAGGCTCTCCTTTCGCTGCTTCATCAGCTGCTTTAAGCGTTCCAGCTTTTCCTGTGCGGTTTCCTTTCGGAAGTTGCTGCCCGTGAAGCGGACAGGGGCGCACATGGAAGTCAGCCTGTCATAGATACGGGCGTGGGGTGTGTCCTGCGGGTGCTGCAATTCCTCCAGCGTGAGGTTGGTCGTGGCGATCAGCGGCTTGCCGCTTCGGTAACGGCTGTCAATCACGCTGTAAACCTGTTCCAGCCCGTATTCTGTCCCTCGCTCCATACCGAAATCATCAAGTATCAGCAGGGGGTAGCTGCAAAGGCGGGAAATATATTCGTTCCTGCCCTCAAAGCTGGCAGCAAGGTCATTGAGTATCGTTGCAAAGTTTGTCATGCGAACGGCAACCTCTTTTTCCATAAGGGCGTTGGCGATACAGGCGGCAAGGTAGCTTTTTCCTGTCCCCACGCCTCCCCAAAACAGGTAGCCGATATTTTCAGCCTGCATGGTTTCCCAGCTCTCCACATAAAAGCGGGCGGTTTCGGTCTGTGGGTTTCTGCCGTTGTCATGCTCAAATGTCCAGTTCCGCATAGCGGGGTCGGCAAAGCCCCGGCGTTTCAAGTCCTCCACTGTTTCAAGGTGCTTCTGTCGGCTTTCGGCGGCTTGCTGCTTTTCACGGGCTGCCCGCTGGCAGTCGCAGTCTGTTGGGTGTCGGTCATGCCCTAACCATTGGGCGGTTTCTTTTGAAAAGTAGGCTTCTTTGGGCGTATGGCACTTGCCGCAGTATAAAAGCCCGTCCTCGCCTGTGTAGTCCTCCGCTTCGGCGGTAGTGGTTGTAATATCCGTAATCATAGCTTCAATCTCGTTTTTCATAAGCTCTCGCCCTCCTTACATGAATAATCGGGTATGCCCTGTTTCGGGGCAGCCTTGCCTTTGGCAGCGTCCTCCTGCGCCCACTTGTAAATGGTGGCTGCATGGCTCTGGTACTGCTTCCCGGTGGAAGCGATATGGCAGGAAAGCCGGTCAATATAATACTCCCACTTGTCGGGCAGCTCTGTTTTCAGCCCGGAAAGCTCTGTATCGGTCAGTATCACATTGTTGTATCTGCCATAAGCGGCGGGGGCGGGGTGTCCCGTTTCTCCCTCTCTCTCTTTTTCTATCTCTTTCTCTAACTCTATCTCTATCTCTGGTGGACGAATGTCGGACAAATGTCCGCCTTTTGTCCGGGGCGGTAAAAGTGCCTTGTTTTCCAGCCTTGCAGCCCGTTTTCTCTCGGCTTCGGTAGAGGACTGTCCTATCATCAGCTCAATATCGGTCATATAAAAAGCCCCGCTGTCAAGCTGCTCCACAAGCCCCAACTGCCGGAAAATCTCTAAAGCCCTTTCAACCGTCCCTATCTGGTGGCGGGTCAGTGTCGCTATCATCTGCGCTGTGTAGGGGATATGCTCGTCAAGCTGCAACTTCCCGCCGTTTTTCAGAGATTTTAAGTACAGCTTCAAGAGGATATTGGAATATAAAATCCCGTCTTTCATATCTTCCAGCAGCACAATGGAGTCGCTGTCAAAAAAATTCTCTTTCAGCTTGAGGTAGTAATACTTGCGGTTATCTGCCATTGTCCCTGTCCTCCTTTTTCCGGCGTTTGGAGTAGTAGCGGGGGCAAAGTATGATAACCGCCCGGAAGCTCTGCTTACAGCTATGGGTACAGCCCCGGCAGAGGTCGTTGTATGTGATACGGTCGCAGGTGGTATTCCCGACTTTTACTTGCCGCAGGAAAAAAGACCATTCCAGCCGCCGTTTCTTGCTCATTCTTGGCATGGGTGCGCTCCTTTCTGCCGTTTCCGCTGGTGTGGCGGTATCGACGGTAATTCTGTATCATCTCGGTATCATTTTCGGGGTTTTTCTGCCCTGTAAGCCCGTTAAAAAATCCTTTGGTATTGCGGGTAGAGTACGGGGCAGCCCCCTTGTTCTGTATGGGTTCGGGTACATTTTGGGGTGGTTTTTATCGTTCCTGTTCCTGCCTTTTCACAGGCTTGCGCTCCCGGCGTAAAATCTGGTCGATATTGCCCTTGACAGTCTGTAAGCGGCGGTATTCCTCCCGTTTTGCCCGGTAATCGTTGTAGCCGCTGTTTTTCTCTTTGATAAGGGCTTCAATCTCTGCTTGCAGGGCTTTATAGCTCGGCAGCTTGGAAATGCCGTTCTCCTTGAAATAACGGGCGGCTGCGTCTGCTATGATAAAGTCGCTTTCGTGCTTCTGTCGGTAGGCTGCTTTTGCTTTGGCGTTTTTCTGCTGTTTCAGCCCGTCCCGGACAGGGCGGGTCTTGGAATAGGCAAGCACCTGCCGTTGCAGCTCCTTTTTCCCGTTCAGCGTCTTTTCCACCTGCTTCAGCTCTGTAAGGCTTTCCTGCATGGCGGCATAAGCGGCAGAACAGGCTTCGTCCAGTTCCTCCGGGGAAGAAAAGCCGTACTGTTGATAGGCGGTAACAGTAGCTGCCATTTGCTTTAGGTTGTGCTTTGCCGCCCAGCGGTCATAGCCCACGCCCTTGCCCTCGGCTCGCTTGGCTTCCCGGTCAACCATGCGCTGCAAGGTGTTGTCTGCCGGGGTGGTTTTTGCGGCTTTTTCCTCCCGCAAGCGTCCCTTTTGGGTGTGGGGGTATTCGGGTATGGCTTTGGTCTGTTCGGCGGCTCTGTGGGCGTTCTGCGTGAGCAGGGCAAGGACAGCAGCCTTGTCAAAATCGTCCCCCAGCTTCCGGGCTGTGATAGGCTTTGTCCTGTCCGGCGTGAGGTAGGAAAGCCGCCCCCGGCTCTCCTTGACAGTTACGCCCTCCCGCAGCAAAAGGGAAGAAAACTCGTCAAAGCTGCCAGCTTGGGAAAGTGCCTGCCGTATCGTCCGGCGCAGCTTCGCCTTGTCCGTTTCAAACTTGGTGGGCTTGGTCGGCTGTCCTGCGGCTTCTCTGACAGCGTTCTCTTTATCAAGGGCAAGCTGCCCTTTCTTTGCCGCCCAGTATTCCCGTTCCGTTATCCGTTCCTTGCTGCCGTTCAAGAGGTCGATTTGGTAAAGCCCCTCCCGGTGGCACATCTCCATGACTTCACTCTTGAAATATTCCATAGCGGCGTTGGTGCAGCGGTGCTTGCAGCCCGCCCGTGTGTCGGCTGGTCTGTCCATGTAGGGCAGAAGCGGGACTTCGTAAATCCGCAGGGAGTTGATGACGATATGCACATGGATATTGCCGCTGTGGTTATGCCCGTCCGGGTGGGTGCATACAAGGGCTTGGTGTCCGGGGAAATGCTCTTTGCAGAACTGCTCGCCCAGCTCCTGCGCCCGGTCTACGGTCAAGCCGTTGTCTGTCCCGTCCCGTGGGTCAAAACTGATGATATAGTGGTGGCTTTTCACATCTTCCCGTTTTTGGTTTTTCTCATAGCGGAGATTGGCTCGCATACAGGCAACGGCGAAATCCTCGCCCCCGCAGTTGAGGGAAGAAATGCGGTAATCCTCCCTCGGTATCAGCCGCCCGTTTTCATCAAGGGTGGGCTTCATGGTAAACTCGTCATGCTCAAATGTGAGGTAGGCTTCCGCTGCGCCATAGTCGGCATTTTTAGAGCTGATATGTTTGAATGTTGCCAACAGCGTCACCCACTTTCTGCAAGACTTCAAACTTTAGGGCAGCAAGGTCGGAAATCGCCGCCCGTACCTCCCCGGCAAGCTGCGGGTAGGGGCTGTGCCACTCATTCAGCGTCCGGGCTATCTGGTTTAAGTTGCCGCCGATCCTGCCGTATTCGGCGGTCAGCTTCCCGACAGCGGCAAGCAGCTCGTCATTGACGGGGGAAACGGTTATGATGGGGCGTATGGCTGCCCCGGTTATGGCTTGCCGGATAAACTCGGCTTGGCTCATGTGGTAAGCAGAAAGCCTTTCCGCAAACTCGGCGTATTCTTCCTCGGTCATGCGTGTCTTGACTACCCGGCTGCGGTGCGGTGTGTTGTATCTTTTCATGGTCGGCAGACCTCCTTTCTGTGCGTGGTGTTCTCTCACTAATAGGAGAAAAACAGGGGGTAAAACGGAACTGTTTTTGAAAAAATCCGAAAAAATATTTTGAGGGATTTTTAAGCGGCGCAAGCCGCATAAGCAGGGTTTGGGGAAGGCACTCCCCAACAAGATTCCCGCAGGGGCAAAATGAGCGAAAAGCGAATTTTGGCACCTCGGTAGAATCTTGCTCTAAGAAAACGGCGAAACTCCCCCTTTACTCCTTACTACGCAGAGAAATGCAAATATGGCAAAGTTTTGAAAAACTTTTTGATAAAACTTTTCGACAAAGCTGGAAAATCAGCGCGGTTTTTGGTGCAAAAAAACAGGAAACCTTTTCTGATTTCCTGTCATGGTATGCCGCTGTAACGGGCGGCGGTTATTCTGTTGTCATTCCCCGGAAGCAAACTTGTAGCCCATACCTAAAACGGTTTTTATGTAAATGGGCTTGCGGCTGTCCGACTCTATTTTTTTCCGCAGGTTGTAAATCACATTTGCAACGCTTGACTGGCAGCTTTCACTTTCCATGTTCCAAACGGCTTCAAATATTTGTGTCCGTGTGAGGACAATGCCGGGGTTGGAAGCAAGATATACAAGGGTACTGTATTCAAGGCGGGTAAGGCTTACTTCCTCCCCGTCTTGAAATACCTGGCGTTGGTTCTGCTTTATTTCCAGTCCCGGAAAAGATAACACGGAAGCGGTTGTGATCTGCATGGGTTCAATCTGTATATAATCAGATATTGCCGATATGATTTTGTCAATCGCTGTTTCCTCTTGTTCGTTAAGTGTCAGCAGTAGTAATTTCCCCATGTTCATTACCTCTTTTATCCGTTGAATTTAAACTATATTTTTCTGTCGTGTTTTTGACAGTAAGCAACAAATATATATGATAGAGAGCGTAATGTCAATTTAATGCCATTAAAAGAGAAAGATGGTCTGTCTAATTATTATCATTTTGTTCATATGCACTTACGCTGCGTTTGGCATTTAGGCAATTCAATATATTGTAAATTTATCTATATCAGCGGGCTAACCTCATTTTCACAAAATAAGCTAAGTTTGTGAAGCGCTCTTGTGCAGGCAACATATAAGAGGTTTTTATCATCTTCATCATGGTAGTTTTGGCTATCTGCATCACAAATTAAGACAGTATCAAATTCTAATCCCTTTGACATATATACTGGTAAGATAAACACGCCTTGTAAATCTGATACGCTCCCATTTTTAATTAATTGAATATCAAGTTTGTGTTTAATTTTATTAAATAGATAGGTTGAATTTTTTTCGGTTTTACAAATTAAGCATATCGACTGAAACCCTTTCTCTTGGCATAATTTTATTTCCTTAACAATTTCATCAATGAAGATTTCGGAATTATCAGCAATATATACTTTTGGGCTATCGCCATTCCGATTAAAACTTTTTATCTGTGAACTTTGTTCAATGAACTTTAAACTAAAATTTAAAATTTCATTCGTACAACGGAAACTTTTATCCAACATAATAAGAGAAGATTTTTTCTTGTTCAATATTTTTTGAATTTGTTCGTAGAAAGAAATATCTTCTTTTTTGGCAAGAGTCTGTTTCATATCTCCTAAAATAGTAAATTTGGCATTAGAAAAAAGAAAATTAAATATTTCATATTGGAGAGGGTAGTAGTCCTGTGCTTCATCAATGACTACCTGCTTAATATTTTTATATTTATTTGTTCCGTATATTTTTAAATACAAATAAGCGATTGCTATTGCGTCATCATAATACAAGCTGTCTGCTTCCAAATTTTCCTTAGTATATTTCCAAATATTTTTTATGTTTTGTGACGGATTGCTATTTTGCAGCAGGCTATAAAAATAGGCTTCATTGCTAAATAATATTTTATATAATTCAACAATGTCAATTTTTATAAATTTCTGTATTTCCTGCTTGATTAGATTTTTTTCTTCTTTATGCCCCCGCCCTTTTCCTGTTCCAAATATTTGTTCTAAAATATAATCTTCTAATTGTTCTAATTTTATGCCTAATGGTGTTTCTGGTCTTCCTAATATCTTGTCTTTTAGAATTTGCCCGCTTACAACGCATTTTCCCTCATAATAAACATCTTCAAATTCTATCCACTGGCGGGGTATATCAATGAGAAATTGGTCTAAAATTTCCCTAAAAAAACTTGACGTTTTAAATTCTATACTATTTCTTGAAATTTCCTTGTATTTTGAATTGACAATCAAGTTTTCTAAAAAATCATTTCTTGACTGAATTTTCCTGCCATTTAATAACTCACTAAGTATATCTTCAAACACGGAAGAAATAACATTATCTTCTCCCAATTCGGGCAATACATTTGAAATATATTGCTCAAATATAGAATTTGGGGAAATAATCATAATGTTATTTGCGGACAGCTTTGTTTGTAAACCTTGATACATAAGATAAGCAGCCCGGTGGAGAGCAATAGAGGTTTTTCCACTTCCCGCTACACCCTGTACCATTAGCAGGTCATTTTCCATATCTCTAATAACCACGTCCTGTTCATGCTGAATTGTTTCAACAATAGCTTTCATTTTAGCAGTAGTGTTTTGTGACAGTAATTGCCTTAAAAATTCATCAACAATCTGAACATCTGAATCAAAAAAATATTCCAGTGTTCCGTTTTTTATTTCATATTGGCGTTTCAAATTGAGTTCGCCTGTTACTCGTCCACATGGAGCGTCATAAAACGCTTCGCCTGTCATAAAACGATAGAAAACACTGGCAATCGGCGATCTCCAATCATAAACATACATCTCTTGATAGCTGTTTTTTCGTAGAGAAGAACGTCCAATGTATATTTTTTCAAATTCGTCCTCATCATCAAATTTAAAATCAATTCGGGCAAAATAGGGCGATTTTATCATCTTTTCTAACAGAAGTATTTTATGTTCTTCTTCTTCATAATCTATAATTTTGTCTGTAACAGGATTGATATATTGGCTTAATTCAACAAGTGCCTCGAAACCGTCTGATGTGTACAGTGATGTAATGCCGTGTTCTGTATTTTCACGCACATCTTTTTTGGCTTCGATAATTTCTGATTTTTTTTTGTCTGCCGCTTCTTTTGCCTGCTTTAATTGTTCCTCGGCTAAAGAGATTGTTTGTGCTAATCTTTTTTCTTCAAACGCTTTTTCTGTCTGATTATTCCCCATAATGATTATGACCTCCTTGAAAAATGAAAGAAAGTTTTACTGAAACATTGCTAGGCTAGTTTAGCATGTGTCAGCTTATATAAACAGTCTTGTATTCATAAAATTTGTATGGTATTATTACAGTGGGAGGAATTATGTTAGATATTTGATTTCTGCAAGCATATCAATTCTAATACGGGTAATTTAAACAATAAACAAATTGGGACAAAGAGTTATACCATTATGTCCCAATTTGTTATTACTCCATATCTTCAGCAGACAGAAACACAAGCCCGGCAAATTCTTCCTCAATCAGTTTCTTCAACTTTTCCGCTGTGCTCTATGCAGGTTCCCTTATCTCCATTCCAACCTATAATCTCTTTCTGTAAAAGCAAATCTTGTTCTGTGAAAAAATGATTTGGATTCCGTAGTAGTCGGCATTGTGCGTAATGTGTATAACTGGCTGTATCATGGAATTGTGGGTAACTCTGTTTGCAGGACGTGGGAAAGCTGCACTTTAGCTTTTCCATGTGCTGTGAATAGAGTTATCCATGATTCCATAGCCAGTTATGCACATTTCCATAATGCTTGTCTTTTGGTCTTTATCAAAATGAGCATATTGGTTATTAAGAAAAGCCCTGCATATTATCATATACAGAGCCATTCTAATCTTTTTACCCTCTACATAGAGCGTTTTCTTTCTGCAAAATTCATTTTACAGAATGATACCCGCTTTTTTTGCAAAATAGCCTTTTCTCCCGGTAAGTTCCGACTGTTTTTCCTTTGGCAGATTATTGAATAAATCCTCATAAAGAATATCGTCTAACTGCATTTCCCTAGCAAGTAAAAACACATTTAGACTAAGCCATTCCTCCCAAAGCCCTTCAAATAAACTATGGCTGTCTGTATAGGTGTCAAGTTCTTCAAAGCCATATGACGGTGTATAGCACTGCAATTTAACAAAACCGTACCTACCAACATCAACCACTAAAATATCTTCATCTTCCATTTCGTACAGTTCCGCAAACGCACCAATTACTTTGTAGCACATTTCCCGTTCTTTCTCTGTGATATATACTGTTTTTTCCATGCTCATTTACCTCTATCCTTTCAAATCGTGGAATACGGTTTTCAGTTTTCTTCTACTTCTAAACCACATATTTGAAATGCCACATACGCCATTTTATACGGAATAGAGGTTGGCTGTCTGCATTTATCGGTGTGTTACTTTATGGCACATGAGCATTGGAGCCGGGGTTGTCGGAGCCGTAGCCCTCCAGGAGATTGACGACGCCCCAAACACCCAGGCCAGCGCCCAGAGCCACAACAAGGGTCTGCAAGGTCTGAACAGCGGAAGCGAAAAACTGCATAAATACCTCCATATTCTCCGGGGATCATCCCCGGCCATGAAAAAAGCCGCCCTTGTCAGGCGGCGCGTCTGCCTCTGGACACGGTGTCCAGAGCTATACAAAAGCGTCCGGGTCGTCCAGGTCATCATAGTTGAGAATGTCCTCGTCCTCGTCTATGTTTGCCTCGTCCGGCACGTCCGCCTCGTATACAGTGTATCGCTCGTCGGGGTCCAGCTTCTCCATGCGGCGGTTTATCAGGCGGGACAGGTCAAAGGAATTTTTCTTGTCCGCCTCCGCCGTATAGCGGTAGTTGGGGTGCTGCTTCAAGTCGTACTTGGGGGAGAAAAAGGGCCGCAGCCCCCGGAGCTGGATAATGCACTTGTCGCCGGGCATGGTGGTGAGCTCGTCCATCGTCATAAGCTCCCGGCCCAGGCGCTGGGTATTTTGGCTGTAACTCTCGGACTGCCCACGGGACCGGCTGTCCGTCTGCATGGAGATGGTCTGCTTGCCCAGCCACGCCTCGGAAATCTCCTTGACGGTGGAGTGCTCCCGCCCGCCCAGGAATACCACGCTGTCCATGTTGCCCATGATCGTTTCGGCGTTGTCCTTGTAAATGGCCTTACATTGGGACTGGGCCTGATAGAACAGGGTCAAACTGACCTCACGGGAGCGGATCACCGCCACCAGCTTCTCCAGGTTGGGCACCTGCCCGGTGTTGGCGGCCTCGTCCCACAGCACCCGGACGTGGTGAGGCAGGCGGCCCCCGTGTATGTTGTCCGCCCTCTCGCACAGGAGGTTGAACATTTGGGAGAACGCCAGCGCCACAATGAAATTGTAGGTCGTGTCCGTGTCGCTGATGATGAAGAACGCCGCCGTCCGCTTGTCCCCCAGGCGGTCCAGCTCCATCTCGTCGTAGCTCATGATCTCCCGGAGCTGGGGAATGTCAAAGGGAGCCAGCCGCGCACCGCAGCTAATAAGTATGGAGCGGGCAGTCTTGCCGCTGGCTAATTTGTACTTCTTGTACTGCTTCACGGCGAAGCAGTCCGGCTTGCGCTTCTCCAGGCCCTTGAACATATAGTCGATGGCGTTCATAAAATCCGGGTCGTCCTCTTTGACCTCCATGCCGGAGATCATGTCCACCAGGGTATTCATGTTCCGGTCCTCCTCCGGGCCCTCGAAGATGATATAGGCAATCAGGGCGCAGTATAAAAGTGTCTCCGATTTGGTCCAGAATGGGTCCCCCTCCTTGCCCTCCCCCTTGGTGTTGGCTATCAAAGTGTTCACGAATTTCAAAATATCCGCCTCATTTTTGATATAGGCCAGAGGGTTGTAGTGCATGGATTTTGAGAAGTCAATACTATTGAAAACCTTGATCTTATACCCCTTTTTCTTCTGGAGAAAGTACCCCACCTGGGACAGCACCCCGCCCTTGGGGTCCACCACCACATAGGAGCTGTGAGCCTGGAGGAGCTGGGGGGTGAGCCAGAAGCGGGTTTTGCCGGAGCCGGAGGAGCCGATCACGCAGGCGTTGAGGTTCCGGGCGTTGGCCGGGTTCTTGGGCCGGGTGTTGGTGGTGAGAAATTCGGTCCCGGAGAGAATGATATTTTTCTCAAACTTGGGATCGACGAAAGGGGCAATATCTTTTTCCGTTCCCCATCGGGCGGAGCCGTATTCCTCGTCCCGGCGGTACTTTTTCGCGTTCTTGGCCTTGACGTAGACGAACAGCCGGATAGCCGCCGCCCCCGCAATCCCCACCAGCCAGTCCACCGGGTCCAGCCCAGGGGCGGGGGAGGCAAAGGCCATGTTGATCGTGCCCATCATACCCACCAGCTTTTGGCCGATGTTGGCCCCAGCCGCCAGCCGGTAGGCCGTCCCCAGCTTCAAGCAGCCCCAGGCCATGAACAGGTAGGGCAGGTTGGGGAGGAGGTATTTTTTCAAACTACCTTTCTTCACGCTCGGCCTCCTTTGCCCGTTCTTTCCGGGGCTGCTGCCGCAGCAGCTCCCCGGCCCGCTTCATCCGCTCCAGAATGGGGACGCGCCGCACCCTGGGCCGGTCCAGCACCCGGCGGGAGTATTCTCCGAAACAGGCGGTAATGGCGTCGGCCTGCTTGGATTTGAAGAACAGCAGATATTTTCCGTCGCCGTTCTTGTAAAAGGCGTAGTCCACATTCCAGCTCCGGGCCACCCGGTCAAACTCCCTGGGGGCCTCCACGGGGAGACTGTTGGTGGCCTCGCCCTGCTTCATGAGCTGCTTGACGCTCTGTCTGCCGTGGGGCGTCTTGTGGGCCTGCCGCTCCTTTTGGATCTTCCGGCCCGCCGCCCGCAGCGCCCAGGCCAGCGCCCGCGCCGACAGCTTTCCCGTTCGGATGGAGAGGGCGATTGTCCGCCGGGAAATATCTTCATCTACAATACAAAACCACCTCCTATTTCTGCCGGGCTGCCTCTGGACACCGTGTCCAGAGGGCTACCGATCCTCCCGGTCCACCCTGGGCGCGGGCCGTTCGGCGGGCGGGGCCGCCCGGCCCGCCATTTCCTGATAGGCGGCCATCTGCTCCCGGATGGGCAGCTTGGGCATGGAGAACACCCGTTGCTCGTCGGGTATGTCCTCGATCCCGTGGTAATGCTCCGTAAAAGAGTTGTCCCCTACCACATAACCGCCGGGGGCGAAGTGGCCGCTCTCGTTGATCCGCACGTCCCGCCCGTATGCCTCGTAGTCAATGTAGTCGATCAGGTGCTCCGGCACCTGGACGGCTTCAAGCTCCTGGATATACATTCGCCCCAGGTCCTCCTCGCTGTGGATGTCAGGATAGAAATTGTAGCTGTCCAGGTTTTGGGCCAGATTGATCAAATCCTTGGTGCTGCCGGTGTACTCGCCGCTGTCCATAACGGCCTCAAACTTTGCCAGCTCGTCCTCGTCCAGCTCCGACAGCACACAGGCCAGATGGTTCAGTTCGTCGATGCTCTCATACTCGCCCAGGTGTTCATAGAGCTGGGGCATACTGCCGTCGTAATCGGCAATAAAAATCTCCTCATACCGAATACCGTCTACGCCGATCTTCTTCAAGGCCGCCTGTACGGTTTCGGCGTCGGTGGGGAATGTTACCCGCTCATAGGCAAGTACCCCCTCGTTGTACTTGCCCAGGTTCGTCACGCAGGCTTCAAGTATCGCTATATTTGATCCCTCCCTCCAGTTCCTCCTTTACTCCCGCCATGATGTACTCCGCACAGGGCAGGGCGATGGAATTTCCCAAAGCCTTTTGACGGGCGCGGGCGGAGACGGGCCGCCCGTCGCAGCCGTAGGCCGTCCAGCCGTCGGGCAGGCCCATCGCCCGCTCCCCCTCGGTGGGGGTCAGCCAGGTAATGACGCCCTCCGCCTCCCGGCCCTCCCGCCACAGGGCAAACACCGTCAGCCCCCCGGCCATCAGGGTGGGAAAAGGGTCAGTTGGTTTTCCAAAGCTCCCCAGGAAGTTCCCAACGTCCCCCGCCTTGGCCGCGCCCCGCATACGGTAGCCTTGAAAGGGGTGGACGACTGGTAGCGGCCCCCCTGCTTCAACAGCAGATATTCGATCCGCTCCGGCGGGGGACAGCCCAAAGTCTCCGCAAGGCGCAGGTAGTGGGAACAGGCGGCGGGGCTTAAACAGGATCGCTCCGGCACGTCGGCCTCCAAGATCGGCCACGACAAACACCCGCTGACGCCGGGCCAGCCGGGGGTCTGCCCAATGCTGGGCGTCCAGCAGCCGCCAGCACAGGTCACGCCCTCCGCCTCGCACCATTCCTGCGCTGGCCCAGCGTCCAGAAGCAGGCATTGGAATTTCGGCGTCTGTGAGAGATTGCAGGACGGCTCTAAAATCCAGCCTGTCTCCTGATAGCAGAGCTCCCATGACGTTTTCCCAAATAACGATTGTTGGAAATTGACTTCCAGTGGCATCCCTCATTTCCTCGATCATGCGGACCGCCTGGAAGAACAGGCTGGATTTTGCCCCGCCCAACCCCTCACGGCGGCCCGCGCTGGACAGATTTTGACAGGGGGACCCGAACGTGATGATGTCCACGGGCGGGACCTCGCCGCCGTGGAGCTGGGTGATGTCCCCCAGGTGCTCCATGTCCGGGAAGTGGCGTTTTGTGATAGAGATAGGGGCCTTTTCGATCTCGCTGGCCCACAGAGGGACGATCCCCTGACGCCGGGCGGCCAGGGGGAACACGCCGATCCCGTCAAAGAGGCTTCCCAGGGTCAGCAGCGGCCCTGCCCCTTTACGGTCAGAATACCCTCCAGGGTGGTCGCCGTGATCTTCAACCGCTGGGCCACGGCGATGTCGTTCTTGACGCTCTCGGTGACAGCGTGGCCGCACACCACCAGCACACGGGAGCGGCGCAGCAGGTCCCGGCTCATGTCGATGCTGCTCTTGTGCTCCTCCGGCACAGCGTCATTCAGGAACAGGGGGAGGTACAGCGTGGGGCAGATAGGCGAAAAGCCCGCCTCATAGACGGCCCGGCAGTACCGGGCGGCCTGTTCCGTCGCCTCCGTGGGGTCGCCGCTCCATGCGGCGGTGACATACGCCAGGGGCATTTTCATTTTGATAACCTCCGTTCAGATGTAGATAGAATTGTTGGGGATAGGTACAACAGGATTGTTTGGAGAGGAGCGGTCAACCTCTTTTCCCCCCGCCCCTTTCCCCATTCTTGGGGAAAGGGGGGCGGCTCTGGAGGATTTTCCCCCGTCGCGCCTTGGGGGGTAGCACAGCCGGGGCCCCCTGTCAAGGGTGCGGAGCACCGCCGCGCAGCGGCGGCCATGCCCTTGACAGGGGGCCCCGGCTGTGCTATGGGTGGCGCGGCGACGGGGGATAATCCAGCAGAGCCCTTTACGGGAACGGGGAACGGAAAAGCTCTGGACACCGTGTCCAGAGCTCCCGCTTACTTCTCCATTTCCTTTTTCTTCTCGCCCTTGCCCAGCTCCGGGGGCTGCTTCTCTTTCCACTCCCCCAGCAGGGCCATGATCTGATCTTTCATCTCACGGGGCGTCTTGTCCTTGCCGAAAAACTGGGCCAACTCCGCAGAACTGATAATCACGTCAAAATCCTCCTTTTTCTTCTCCTGGCTCAACACCGCGTCGATCACGTCCGGGTTGAGCTGGTTTTTTTCGTCCATCTCCCGCAGCTTCTTGGCCTGGGCCTTGGAGGGGGACGACTGCTGCCCCTCGATGGATACGGCGATATACTTCTGGTGCTTGGGCTTGATACGGGAAATCTCCACGGCGGGGGTGAAAGACAGCTTGCCGCCGTCCATGAGCTCTTTCAGCTCCGGCACAAGGTCATTCAGATAAATGTACCGCTGGACCGTCTTTCCGCTCATGCCGTTGCGCTCGCCCACTTTGTCCAGGGACAATTTACCTATGTCCTCGCCCTCGCCCCGCGTCCCCTGGTGCTTGATGGCCTCATACTGCTGCTGCAAGGCCGCCGCCTTTTCGCTGGGCAGGATTGTCTCACGGTGGCGCAGGTTGTCGTCCGTCATAGCGAGGACGGCTTCATCATCCGTCATTTCACGAACGATACAGGGCATATTGCGCAAGCCCGCCAGCTCACTTGCCCGCTGCCGCCGGTGGCCCGCTACGATCTCATAGCCCCCGCCCTCACGGGGCCGCACCAGGGCGGGCTGGTGTACGCCGCCAGCCTTGACGGAGGACACAAGTCCCTGCATCTCCACATCATCCCGGACGCCGAACGGGTGGTTCTGGAATGGGTGGAGCTCCGACAGGTCCAGATAGACGATCTCCTCCTTTTTTCCACGGGAGGCGTCTTTAAGCTGGGGCGGCTGCTCCGGCGCGGGCGGGGGCGGGGCCGGGTCCTCCTTGGCCGGGCCGGGCTTGCTCTGCCTGGGGGCCTTGGCCGACTTACCAGGGCCCCCACCGCCGGGGGCCTGTTTCTCCGCCTTGGGCGGGCGGCCCTTGCGCTTGGGCTTGTCCCCTTGGGCCGGGGCCGCCTGCTGCTCCGGCCCAGCGCCCGCCCGGACGGACGACAGGTCGATCACCTTAACAGGAACACCCGGCTTTTTATCTTCTGCCACTTTTTTTGACCTCCTTTTTCCATCGTTGTATATGAAAACGCCGCCCATAGTCTCACTTGGGCGGCGTTTTCAACAATTTGCTTTTCATTTCTAATTTAATATGATATAATGTAATTAAATTTTCCAATTTCGTACAAAGGAGAAAAATATGTCTATTGGAAGAAAACCTACTGTCTTTGTCAGTTCAACTTGCTATGATCTCAAGCAAATCAGGACAGATATAAAGGGATTTTTTGAGGAACAATTAAAATACGATATTTTGCTTTCCGAATATTCTACATTTCCTTTGGACCCTAATATTGGAACATTGAATAATTGTCTGCGGGTGGTTGATGAACGAGCCGATATATTTATTTTAGTTGTGGGGTGTCGCTATGGAAGTGTAACTGAAACTGGACGCTCTATAACTAACATGGAATATTTAAGAGCAAAGGCAAAAGGTATTCCTATATATGCTTTTGTTGATAAAAAAATATTGAGTGTATTATCATTGTGGAAAGACAATCCAAACGCAGATTTCCGATCCACTGTTGACACCCCAAAACTTTTTGAATTTGTTGATTCATTTCGCGGCAATGATGGAATTTGGTCATTCGGGTTTGAAACAGCACAGGATATTATTGATACATTAAGAACCCAACTTGGCTACTTATTTTATGATAGCCTAGCATATAGGCAAAGAACGATTTCAAAAAAATTAAGCAAAAAGGTTCTTAGTTTGGACGGTATTTGTTTTCAAACAGTTTTGCTCCGCCCTGTGGCGTGGGAGTATAAACTTTTTGGGCAGATACTTGCTACAAAATTAAATGAGTTATCAGACAAAAGACGTGATTTCAAATATAGCTTTACTCTTGCCACTTCAATACGTCTACAAACATTTGATGAATTGTTCAATTATATGACTTCTAAAATAAATCAACTTTTGCGAAGCATTAGTTACATATCGACGTTAATCTATGAAACAATACCTGACGCATTTGGCGCTCCAGGTGTTGAGGGTGATCCAGACTATATAATCTATGCAGCTAATAAACTTGTAGAAATATACAGTTCAATAATTGATTGGTCATTAGACTTTAACGCTATTATGACTGATGAAGATTTTAGTGGCCTTGCTAAGTCATTTTCTAAAATGTGCAATGTAACACTATGTGATATAGAAAAATTTTCAAATGACTTTTGTGAAATGGTGGATAAAATTCCGAATGATATTACCGAAAAAAGTTCACCTATGAAGTTTAATATCACTCTATCTTTAAGTGAACCCAATACAACTGACTTTTACGATGAAATAAGAAAATTACAACAAAAATTTGGAATTCCCGCACTTGATACAGATTAGTTCTGGATAAATCCTCTTGCCGACGGCCAGCAAACCGTTGATATGACTGGATTTTTTGAAGTCCTATAATTACACTCGGACCAATTGCATCTTCCTTACAGCATAGATATTCTCTCTTTTTATTAATTGTCTTCAAAAAAGTTTTGAAAAATATTTCTTTTTCCAAGATCGCGGGCGTCTCCACAAATTCACAAATTTGATTCTTCATAAAATCTAAAAATAATTCATAGACCTTTTGAAGTGTATCCGGTGTCCATTCCACATCCAGAACTGCAATAGCATATTGAAATACTTTCTGCCAATCCTCAAAAATCTCATAAGGCTGAAAGTAAATTCCATAAGAATAAATTGGATTATTTTCAATTATATTTAAATCATTGATACTGAATATATTGATATCCCTAACTCCAATCTGCTCATTTCTGTAAGCTGCCGAACCAGCTGCCAATCGAACCTTTTTACCGCCTTCCACTAAGAGGAAATATCCGTCGCCATCATTTTCAGGCAACACTCCAATAATTCGTCTTCCCTTTAAATCGTTTAGCCAATAGGAGTTAATCGTTACCTGTCTGCCATATAATCGGGGGGCTTCACGCTCCATCCATATTTCTACCGCACTCTGCATCCACAGACATCTGTTATCTTCATATTCCAATCCCAGTCCCAGACAGCATACTTCCAACATATCGTCTGCTTGGGTAAACTGAAACTGCTGTAAAGCATACAACCGTTCAAAGCAAAATGTGTGATAAGTGATTATCCAGGCGACATGCTCTGAAAAACACTTCTTTTTTTCCTGTTCTGCTAAATTCTGCAGAATAAAAGCCTGGTAATCAAAATCCTTATTAGTAAGAATATTATTATACACAAGATTTTGAACTTTCCTGATTTGATCCATAAAAACCTTTGTCTGTGGATTGGCGCCAAAAATACAGTATATTTCAAGGATATCCTCCGGATTTGTCCCTTCTGCTTCTTCCTTCAATTCCGCTATACGCAATGGAAAGTCTTTTAAAAGGCATTGCAAACTATTAATTCCGCTGACTGATATTCGGTCTGTTTCATCATCTTTGATCGCAATAAGATAAGTAAATAAAACACCTGTATGTTCCAGCATATTTTTTACCTCACATCATATTTTATCATCAGTTTAAGATATTTTTTTCAAAAAACATACAATAATTTGCAGGTAACTAATTGTGTCAACTATATTTGTCCGCGTTTTGTCATATAACTATATGTCTGTTCTGACTTTCAGCCTGTAGCGGACAGAATTGCTCCCCATTCTTCTGATTTCTTTACTATCTCAATATTGATATCAGAAATTTCCGGGATTGTTCATATCTCCGATTAATTCTAAAAAGCCAGAAAATTAGCAGTTATTTACTGGATTATTTCCAATTCACGATTTATATTCCCTAAATTCTGAATTTTTATTATGCTCAACCCCCTGCTTAATTCTCCTATAGATCCTCATCCGTAACACCTCATTCTGATTCAGATTGTATTAACAATATCCTGGTTCATAAGACATAAAATACAGCCAGTTATTTTTACCGCGATATTTATATCCCAGTGTTTTGATTATTTTTCTCTGCTTCGCTGATAATTCTTCCCGGTTTCCCCAGTAGCAGGTAAGATTGTGCTGATTAAACATTGCATATTCCACCGACAAATTCATCCGCTCCTGTATAGTCAGCATCACAAAGCTGTTAAAAGCATCATATCCTTCATAGACCGAAATACAATAACAGTCTCCGCCTTTTCCCAATATGCTGTAAAACACTGTGTTTTCAGGATCTTTATCCGCCTATATCCCTATGATTTCCATATCCTACAGCAATTCCCATGGCTCTAATTTCTGAATCCTTGAAGCCGATTCATATAATTTTTTCAATTCTTCCATCGTTGCTTCTGTTCTCATTCACTTTTCCTGTTTTTGTATTTAATTTGGTTTGTCAATATTTTTTTGCATCCCTCTATAAATTTAAAGAGAGAGCAATAACATCGCTGTGCTATATACTCTCTCTTTGTGGCTAATTTTAGTATTGTCTCCCAGTGACCAACTGAATGTCGGTATATATATCGGATTTTTGTGTAGTCTGATAACGAACAATGATTTGAACAACGAACAGATATCGTTTAAGTATCAGCCCTCTTAAAAGCATTTTTTTATTAACATAATTATACGCAGGTCTATTTTTTGTGTCAATAACAAGCCTCTATTTTTCGTATTTTTCCCATAGCAAAGTCTCTATCATCCATGGCATAAGAGGACACTATTCCTTAAATGACTACTTAGAGAACTCAGGATCGCGGATTCGGCCTACAATAATAATTGCCACAAGGAACAAAGCAAAGGAAAACATAAATGGCAGACGCCGGTCAATACTTGATAACCATCCGGCAAAATAGCCGAATGGAGAAGAAAAAGCAATTGTAAAGGACATAATTAATGCATTAATCCTGGCCCGCTCTTCCGCATTAATATTCAACTGAATCAGAGCATCTTTACGGGGCATAACAAGAGAACCGGCTACCGCTACAACGAAGACATAAACAATAACAAACGGTATACTGCCTGTGGGTGCCAGTATCAGAAGAATCACTGCTATTGCATATAATGCCAATCCAATCCACATAGGAATCCGAAATTTTACAAGTTCCAGTTTATGCTGTATCCCAATCATAAAAATTAACATTACAGCCGCGTTCAGAATCGGGAAAAAAGCCAGATAACGAGATTCTATGCCCAGCCATTGCGTCACATATAAACTGAAGAAGTTAGTACTGACTATATTTGTGATATATAGTATGACGGAAACACTCAGTACCTTCATAACCTCCTTATCCTTCAGTACCCTGGGAATCAGTTCCTTGTATTCATATAACATATGTAACAAAGAGGTATCCTTTGTTTCGGCCATCCGGATCTTTCCCTGCCGGGTTTCCTTACAATACCGAAAAGTAACTACTACCTTAATCAGCATATTCACAGCAAAGACCAAATATAAAACCCTGATAACCGGAATCACGGTAAACGAATTGATCAGCAAGCCTGAAATCGGTGCAAAAAAAATGGCAATCAGACCGCCTATATTCACCCAGGTATATATTCCCAACAAATCTTTGGGCTCCGCATCTTCAATAAGCAAACAATACCACGCGGTCTGGTTAATCTGTTCAAAGCAGTTAAATAACATGGCAATCAAAAAAAGCCAGAAGTTATTGGATATGCTCCATATCAGGCAGGCAACACTCCACCCGAAGAAATCGCCCATCATAGTTGTAAATTTCCGCCCCAGCTTATCCGTTAAGATTCCGCCAAAGAAAGAAAAAATCACCTGGACTACCATGGCAATCGACAGAATCAGTCCAATTTGGACGTCGGTTACTCCCTGTGAATACATGTACAGGGTGGCAAATGGTGTGATTAAATTAAAGGGGATCCCCCATAGAGGCTCCATCAGTATTAATGTTCTTGGATTTCCTTTGTTATTCTTTAGTAATTGGAGTAAAGGATGGTTTAGTAATGATTTTGTCTTTTGTTCTGTGCTCACTGTAGCTCTCCATTCTGCTGCTGTTTTTTTAGTATATATAATCCGGAATTACGTCGCCTCCGTCGAGCCGGATACTTATCTATTATATGTTCTGTGGAATATATATTCAATGCCTAAGCCTAAGTTCTTATCCGGAAATCTTTATACTTGACAGCATTGATTTTAACCAGAGCAAATTATCTCCAGACAAGGTTATTTAGGGTTTTTAATTTTTCCTCATTATCCTTTAAATCCGGACCTCCTGCCCATAATTCTCTTTCTTCTCCCTGAATTTTTCCGGAAGCAACTCTAATAATTCCTCTGCTGCCTGATCTATGGATTTGTTATCAACAAAATATTTCCACTGAATCTTTTTATATATCCTTCTCACATATACAATATCTCGATGGATATCTCTTATATAGTAATCCTTATGGGCATTTTTATATTCATCATCCTGATAAATATTATCATTTTCATCAGAGAATATAAGTCTCTCAAAAATATGTTCTTCCGTATCCTGCAATTCAACCGCTATGACCTGTTCCTTATCAAGCAGGGAATTAAAATTACGCGCCTCATAAATGGGGCTTACAGCTATCACCATATTATCCTTGTTGTCTAAAATAATTTTCTTTAAAACGCTCCCCTTTTTTATGAATCTTTCATGGGGCCACGGATTTTCCCTCATAAAATCTTCCAATGTAGTGTGAAAAAACACTTTAATTTCATGATCCAGATCAAAAAAGGCATAATTCAGCTTTTCTGATAACTTCTTTCCTATCGCAGTTTTTCCCACATTGGATACACCAAAAATTAATATAATCAAAAGCTCTCCTCCATGAATACTACATCAAAATCCATATACCGGCAGAATTTATAATTATTCTGAAACCTCGTCAAATACAATAGCGCCAATGACAGATCTTCAATTGTTTCATACAATGCTTTTTGTCCACGATAGTCCCCTCTTCTTTTCATAAAAACATACTTTACAATAAACATTTACTTTTTATATTTTCTCATGAGCAAGTTTAATGATTGTTTTGTCGGCTCTAAACCCAATTCATATGCATCGGCATAAATTCTTGGGACTTTTTTCAGTCTGTAATTCATATCGTCAACATCAAAGGATGTCAGATCCAATTCCTCAAATCCAAGCCAATTACAAAATTCCCAGTATTGCTTTCCGCTTTTCTTCTTGAATGCCCTTGCCAATTTATTAAGACCGCCTGGTCCACCGCAGTCCTCAATAATCCCATAACCGTTGCCCTCAAGAACCCGCGGTAGCTCTCTGCCCGGCAATTCCTTATCCTCAAATATTTTTTCAAGAGTGATGGAAACCTCCCAGCCATCACCATAATCGTAGAAAAGAACCATTTCATCACCGCTGTTTGATACCAACTGTGATATTTTGGCATACACTGCATTCTCCGCTTCTTCATCGTCAAAATCAACAGTCATTTGATTCTGTACTTCATAACGGCAGGTTTCTTTTATTTTATCTGGTGGAAATAGTTTTTCTATCTCTTCTGCTGAAAATGATTTACCCATAGCCTGATAAAAATTTCGACGGTACATTACATCGATACAGAACAAATGGCTTGCCTGCATTTCAAACATCGTCATGATCATATAGCCAAGCCTTGCCGCAGTAACATTTCCAAGCACCTGGAAGCGACGCCATATTATGGGTGTATAATCTTGCAATTCTACATAAAATTGATAAATCGGCAGTGAAGCCATTACACACTCCTCCTTGCTTCTATAAAGTTTTTACCGTTTTCATAATCTCCATGAGTATATGACAGGTTTTGTTAATAGCAATATTCCACATACTCAAACCCCTTCTGGTAATTCCTCACTAACAAGAAATTCCTCTTATTGTTTAATTATGAAAGTAACTCAACGAGTTAATTCAGCCAAAATATATTTATTTTCGACACAATTTCACACAAACCTCGCAATGTGTTGAGTGGGTAATAATGATGTTCACAGCGCAGAATTGACCCTGGGCGGAATCCCATACGTCTTAATTACTTGATATCATTCATAACCGCACTAATCATCATCCCTTTTTCCTCTGGACTTGATTCTACAATCATAATTGTTTATATCACCAGTGTATGATCAGCAATCACCATTTTCCCTTGTTATTATTTTTTGCAAGAAAAACATTTATCCAAAACGTGTCTTTTCTTAAAAGTATATATTTTCCCAAAAAAGCCCTTATTTTTGAACTATCCTGCGTTATCCCCATCCAGATGGAAACTTATCCATCTTACTTTCCGAAAAAGCACAACTCCATCTCCTTCAAACATTCCTGCAAACCTGCATAAAATCAAGGTTTCCGCACAAAAAGCGCGGCGGTTTCGACATGCCTCTGAAGTTTTATTTTATACTACATGGCGAAGGAGAACCTTACATCTTTAAAGCGGGGCAACATTTTACCCCTCCCCATCCATAGGAGTTATCGAATTTTCTTAACTTATATATCTCCTAATTTCTTATCACAATCCCGCTGAGAAGGAAATGCTGTAAATCCAGGCCGTGAAATATAGTTACGAGTTTCATCATAATATACGCTCAATATTCCTGTTAATAAAAACTGAAAACCCATGTGAATTTCTTCTTCACTGTGATTAAAAAATATATATTCACCAACTTTTCCGCTCTTCGGACGCCTTTTAAATATACTCCATTTATTAAATGAGCCAATATATCCTATCAAATCATCAAAACAGTCATTTTCTTTTGAATATACCCCAATCAATTTTTCAAAAATCCATTGCTCTGTAATTTTTTCTGTTTTCTCAAATGTATCCATTGAAACCAGTGCTAAAAACGGTCCTCTCAAATGCTGTCCTCGATCATCAATACAATGACACAATTTTGATGCAGCTTTCAATGCTTGAGTCTCATGCACTATGTCATTTTCATGTAATTTTTTTTACAGAAATAATCCCCACAACACCTTCTGGAGGCACTATAACATTTTCTCCAAATCGCTGAAAAACGGGATACTTAGCACTATCATAAATCAATATATCTAATTGTGTTGAATGTCTATCTACTTCATGTTTTCTACTTTTGTTTTTTAGTCCGGTTTTTACTGCTGGTCTCAAAATAAATCCCGTTAAAACTTCCAAATCTTTAGGTAAATACCTTTTCAGATATTCCCGTATCAATGTGTCTACATATCGTCCATCTTCCCCATTATGTGCTGCACCATCTCTATTCTCTGCTGGAATTAGTATTTGAAATTGTTTATAAGTATACAACATGGACTACATTTCATTTGACCAATACCCTTGAATTCTTTTACCGTCCATATCACTTCCCCCCAAATACATCACTTTTGCCAAAAAGTATCCTTTCGCCAAATTATATATCTTTTATTCCCAAAAGCCAATCTCCTGGGGTAAACCTCCGGTTATATCATCACTCTGCGGAAACAGAAACACACATCCATTTTTCTTCCAAAATCGCAGAACCCTTTGATTTACTGCAGTTTTCGTGATAGCAAGCAGACCGTCTCCACATGCTGTGGGACGGATATTTTATACTACATGGCAAATTTTTTTCATTATATAGTGGAGGGATAAATTTCTTCGTCAAATTTTCCCCCCTCTTACCCCTTTTGAACGAAAATCACCCCTTGATGAATAAATTTACCCCTCTTACCAAAATTACACTATCTCTAAGAAAGGTTAACTTGATTTTTCTTTATCATATTCCAATGTTCTATACTCTCTTTGCAATCCCCGTGACAGTTCTTCTTCACTTAGAAGATATAGCTTATACTTTGACGCAAAAATCTGCGTTTTATTTTCTGGTAAGGTATACTTTACTACAGATTCACTTTTATCCACACAAAGAACAATTCCTATCGGTGGATTGTCTCCCTCATTCATCAATTCACGTTCGTAGTAATGTACATACATCTGCATCTGCCCTAAATCCTGATGTATCAGATCTCCAATTTTTAAATTAATTAGTACAAAGCATTTCAAAATATAATTATAAAAAACAAGACCTATTCGGAAATGCCGCCCGTCAAATGTAATCCTCTTTTGTCTGGCAACAAAAGAAAACCCTCGCCCTAATTCTAAGAGGAATATCTGCAAATGCAATATCAATGCTTCTTCTAAATCGCTCTCATAAAAATTATCATTCGGACTTAATCCTAAAAACTCTAATACATATGGGTCACGGATAATATTTTCTGGTACTTTTATGGATTCTAATTTTTGAATTTCTTCTGAAACTTCCGTTTTATTCAGGCAGGACAGCAGTCTTTCATAAAAGAAAGAATTAATATGCCTTTCCAACTGACGTGTACTCCAATTCGATTTTATTGTTTCTTCTGCATAGAATTCACGAACATTTTCATTTTCCACACGCATAAGCAGGCGCTAATGTGTCCAACTCAATTCGCTACGTAGTGCGTAGCTTTTTGGAAAAGCAAGATAAAACTGACGCGTATTTTTAAGATTTGCAGCAGTAAATCCTTTTCCAAAATCTGCCGTCATCTGTTTAGAGCGTTCTACTATTAATCTGGCTCCATACTCTGCCTTTCCCTCTCCGCCCTGCTATTCCACGATACTTTTTCCTATATTCCAATATGCTTCCACCATTGCAAAGTTTGCAGTTTGATATACTTTGTTTCTGGATTCAGAAAGAATTTTTTTTAATTTGTTCATAAAATTGTTGTTCCATTTGATTCCTCATAAAATTACATACATTTCATTTACTGCAGTTTCTAATACAGAAATATCTCTCCTGCATAAACACATTCGCCAAGCTTGATGGAATATTATCTAGAATATTTTCTTTAGTTACTTGTACTAATTTCCCTTTCAAAATTCACTACTAATATCTTTTATAATTGATCCTTTTTACAGATTCCTTATTAGAGGATAGCATAAAAATCACAATATCCACGAACCCCATCTTCCCAACATTTTTTCAGCGACGCTACTGATTGCTTTACATATTCATGATCTGAAGCAGCACGTGGTCCTGCATATCCGTTCCCTGGATTCCAACTCTCCCATCTGAATTTTATACCATCAATTTCTTCGGCTCCCGTAATTGTTGATAAATATACATCACCGGACCAATCAACTCTTAATTGATGAGAAATACAATCGTTTGCATTTGAAAGCATATCTTTATATATAGCTTCAGTAATATTTTTTATATTAATTGTTTTACATTCATTATAATTGAAACAATGGTTCAATCCCATCGATGTTATATCACCTCTTGAAAAAAATATTGGAGAAGATTGTTTTGGTAAATCATTTTCAAAAGAAACTGTATACAAATAATAATTGTCTTTTTCTAAAGATACCTTGCTCACCAAATCGTCGCTTGTACTTACTAATACGAGTTCAAAAGTTCTCCTAATCTGCTGACACACAAATTCGATACATTGCAACCTACTTTCAAGTACTATGACTGGGATTCCTTCTGCTTCTATTCGACATATCAAGTCTTTATTATAATAAATGTTATCTTTCGAAAAGACAATCTTACACTTTTTACTTTTTCTTAAAATGCTCTCTTCTATAACCCTCTGAAATTTCATTACAGAAAATTGTTTATAAAGAATATCTTCATCTATCTTTAACTTAATTAATCTATCAAACAAACTGTTTCCATCGATTACAATATCCATTCCATTTTGCAATCCCGGAATATCATTTGCAATTAATTCTGAAGCTTCTTGTAAATTCTTTTCTACTAAAATCTTATACATTATGTAATAACACTTCGCCTCGATATTCCATCCCCATTTATTTTGGGTTTGTAATGCTTTCCCCAATTCTAATCCATTTTCAAGAACCTCTTTACATGCAAAATATGTAATCTCATCAAGATATGGCAGCATTTTGTCTAATTCACCTAATGATTTATTAACTTCTTCTATATACTCTCCGGGCGCATAATGAGTTTGAAGTAACTGATTAGATGTGGCAAAAACTTTATGTACTGCATTTTTCAGTTCAAGAATCCCCTTTTTTATTTCGATTGGAATACCGGATTTTTCATTCTCTATAAGAATATCTCGTTTTATTACATTCCATACTTGATCCATATGTACTGAATCATAATGAGCACACCATGCAATTATATCTGAAACATCCCAAATATTACTTTCTGAACAATTCAATGTGTCATATTGTGCAAAGTCCACAGAATAACTATTTTGTTTTCTTCCTAAAATAAAGAAATATATCTCATTATAATCTTTATCAACATTATTACTAACAATCTTATCCAATGAGTCCAAAACTTTCTTACTCGTCTTAGTAGAAGTAACTTGTATTCCAATACCTCTTTCTTTATCACCTAAATCAATTCCTGGAAACCTATTTGTTTCTGTATTCAGATTTATTAAATTCCATCCCAAACAAGCGTTCAATAAATCTTTAATAAAATCTTCTGAGAATACATTATCGTCCAATAAATTATTTTCTGCCTTTGCCTCTAAATCATTTACATAAATCGACAGTTCATGAACAACTCTGTCATAAATATCTTTTTTCTTAATCATCTTAATTTTCTCCCTCATTTTCAAACTCTCCGGCATTATCCCCGTCCCCATCCAGACGGAAACTCATCCTTCTTTATTTGCAGAAAAACACAACTCCATTTGCCGCTAAAAATATCGCAAACCCGCCTAGAATCAAGTTTCCCGCACCAGCAACACGGCGGTTTCCACGTGTCTCGAGTGTGTAATAATGATGCTAAAAAGGTATAGCCTTCCCCTAGCGGATTCGTCGTTATACTTGTCAATCCCAATCTCCTCTGTAGACCATTTTTAATCTTCATGCAATCTCTGTAAAGATTAAATCATAGATTTCAAGACTTCGATATGTCAATGCATATGCGAAAAAATGTCCTTATTAATTGAAAATACTGCCAACAATAAAATTTTTGATGTCTATGCTTTGTCAGTCACTTTATTATTTGTAGTATTTAATACTAATTACTACTTCTTAATAGATAGTGCCATCATTGAATGTGAAAGAAGCAATAACCAGATACACCCCCCTTCAAATAAACACAGTCAAAAGCTTAAGTAGTGTGGTCACACTACTCCCTCTGACGACTTTAATGGAGAGCAATCTTCCATTCGAAATTATTTTAACACATGTCTGGATACACTGCAGCATCTCCAAATCATCCTCATAGAGTAGCAGTATTATATTTAGTATCTATTTTAGAGTATCTTTGCGTATATATAATACTATTTCACAATAAATAAAAGACAGGAAAAAATGTCTCTCCCTGCCTATATTTTATGATTTCATTTTATCATCTATTGTTATAAATCACTTTTCCTTTTCTACCAAATTTTCTATTCCCATTTTTCTCCTGTTGAAAAACCACTAATTTTTCAATATTTCCTCGTTCTGCTAATTTAAATGCATCTCTTACAATTTTCAACGTATGTTTTGGATTTGTCGTTGCATATACATTAATATCTTTGACATTACTCGGCAACCGCCTTACTTCATCTACAATCTTAGCTACAAACTGTGGACTATAATATCTACTAACATCAGTTCTATCACGCTCAATAATAATCATTGATAATCTTCGTTTATTAATAGGTATCTGTTGTCTAATATCTATTGGGTATGTATCTGCTAAAATCAAATTAACTTCTTCTGATACCTGATTATAGTTCTTCTTCTGAATATCTATATGTTCATTTTCTATAACTGGATAATCTTCATCAGCCCCAACATAATACTCTGGGAATGTATCATTTAAGACCAATTTGAACTGGGCAAATATGGGGACCAGTTTCAAATTGCATTTTTCATACCCTAATATCTTTGCACAAAACCAATACCATAAATATGGGTAATTATGATATACATTTTGGGTGTTGAACATCTTCCCTTTATTATACCCCCTAATCTTCAATAATAAATACAGCATAAAAATTAATCCAATAACCCAATTACCTGCATTTAATAAAAAGAGATATTTTATATTATCAAAGTCTATAAGCGTATTTTTAAAACATAATCCGATTAGACCTGTAGCGTCAATTTTAGACGGTATAAAAACAGCAACCACTAATACAATAATCTCTGCAATAGAACGAGAATTTTCTTTTACCTTTTTAAAAAAGTGTCTCATTTTCTTTCAATATCCCTTTCCAATCCACACTGCATATTTGAGTAATTTTCTTTTTATCAGCATTATATTCCCAAATACCAACTTGTTGAATTCCAACAATAATATGATATTGATTTCTATCTTTCATTTCTTCTCCGATTTTTTTCCAATTGTTCGCATCTATAAATGAATAATGTGGAATATTTTCTGGATGCGTATGCCACTCGCCAATATAACCATATATTTCTGAATTTTCCTCATATACTTTTTTAAAAAATTCAAGATGTCCTTTATCCTTGCGCGAAAATCTACATCTACTTCTTTTGTCCGAGGCCATTGGCTCTGTAACATACTCTATAATTAAATTAGAATTACCAGAATTCTCTCGACCAATTAAAATGCCGCCGGCCTCGCAAGACTTTCGTACAATTTGAATATACTTATACATAATTTGCAATATACTATTACAAATTTTTATCTTTCTATCGTCATTTTCAACTACCATGTTTTTCTCCACAAAATTCACACCCTGGTTTACTAAACTGTTTTCCATTATATTCTACGACATCGTCTATTTGTCTTAGATATTTGTTTGACACTTGTAGTCCAGCTTTCTTAAAATGATAACCATCACCTTTTGCAGAGATAATCATATTATCAGTATATCTACCTTCAAAAATCTTTTTTACCGTTTCAACACACATACCAGCAGTTTTAAAAGAAACAGTAGAACCATATGGTATAAAAGAACTTCCACATCCGGCAACTTTTTGAACGATATTTTGTCCAGGCTTACAATAAGATGTCCGATCATATAACTCGTCAGTGTCTTCATCTCGCCCAAAAAAACATTCGTAACATCCTATATTCCCATACTGTATATATGCTACATGACTCCCAATCCCTAATACCTCATTCCATGCATAAACTATCGGTGTAGATAATTTATGCAAATACATATATTTATTTATCCATCTATTAACATTATGACTGCCTGTCGCAGATATAATCAAATCATAATCTTCAAACTCAATACTCCCTTCTTGTACCGCATCCTCTATATCCGCCACTAGCGATAAAATCTTCAAATCAGGAATGTTTTTTTCAAGAAAGTTTTGCAGAGCCACACATTTATACTGGCCTACATATTCCAATCCAAGTAAATGCCTAAAAACATTAATCTCATATAAGTGGTCGTCGTCAATCAGCATCATCTTTTCTATTCCAGATTTCACCAGTTCATTAGCAATATAACTTCCCACAGAACCACATCCTATTAACAAAATCTTTTTATCTGTTAAGATATTAATTGCTTCATTAGAACGAGTCATTAAATACATTTTATCTATTCTACTAACAGTAATCGGAATAATTCGATTCACTGATTTTAAATTACATAAACCGTTTTCAAAAGAGAACAAAACTTTTTCAAATATAGCTCCCAAAAATGTAATTGTATCGTTAGGTTGCCACACTTCAAAAATCACTAGTTTATCGCTACCTATTTTTGAAATAATTGTTTGAAGTTGTTCCCCATTTACATACCCCAATACTTTTTGAAAATATTCCTTTAAATTTGTACCACGCGCGTCCGGGGGATATAAGAAGTCATCTACTTTAATTTTAATGTAAATGGCATTTCTTATACTGCCTTTGTCTTCTTTATAATAACGTTTCAAATTTTCAATTTCTTGAGAAACGTATATTATACTTCCCCTTAATCTCTGCATAAATTTTAGATACGATTCTTTTTTACGTTTTTTTGATGTATTTACAAAATACTTTACAATGCCAACGTTTTGAACACACGGTACATCAACCTTTGCCATTTGAACAGCTGGAAGTTGTTGCCAATATAAATCAAATTCATTTATGAAATCTTCCTTGTTGGCGCCTGATAACCCCTTCGAAATAATTTTCTTTGCTCTCTTAATTGATTGTAATATTATCCCACACAAATTCTGGTCAATCAAAACACCTTCCATGTCAAACAAACAGATTTTTCCCTTTACATCTATGTGTGGTATAAAGGGGAAATTCATATACTGTTTGATATAAATATCAATCAATACTCTTTGCCAATTTTCTGGTATGGCAATTACAATCGGAATGGTTCTCTCTCCAGCTATTAGATTACATTCAATTAACTTCTGATAACTGCGTCCTTCAAATATTGTTGTATCTACAATAACAATATTGAAAACATCTGAACTCGCGTGTAATGCTTCTTCAATAACATCAAAGTTCATAAATATTATACTCCTGAAGAACTTGAAACAGGTATACAGTTTACCTGCTTTTTAGAGGCATTCTTTTTTTCTGGGATCTTAAAATCGTCTCCGAAAATTTTATTCAGTAACTTACACTGTTCTACCTCATCTGCTTCTTCTTTTACTTCTTCCAAATCGTTTACTAACCTATCAACCTTATCTTTAAAATCCGTCATATAGCTATCTGTCATTTTCTTAAATATATCTGTATCACTTTCAAAATTCAAGGAAGAGGGTAATGGATATTTAATACGATATAACAATCTACCATTTTCTGAGACCCCCTGGAGCTTAAAGAGATTCTGAATCGCCTTAGCAAATCCTATGAGTGCTTCCAAATCATCATACTTCCATTCCTCTTCTAAGTAGTCATAACTTTTGGACACTTCAAATTTATCCGCAGCAATCAATGTAATTCCAATACTAGGTGGTTCTGCATTTCCTGAGCTACTGAATTTTAAATTTTTCCATCTCTTCATATATCGAATAACACGTCTGTACTGCTCCCTATCTTTAGTTTCAGTTTCAAATTTATTATTAATGTAATCAACCAGTCCCTTCGGATCTGATTTTTCCCAACATATTTCTTCGGGAATACTGTCTTTTCCCCGTGCCAAATACAATTGGCTTTCCATATCATCTTTATCTTCATATGTATAAACAACTAAATCAACATGATAGGCTGTCTCACCATTTTTCTTATAAGTTACAGTCACACAAGGTTTCTTTACTTTTGCACCATATTCTGTATGATTTTTTAATATATCACAAATTTTATTTTTAAGTTCCATTGGACTTTCATAATCATTTTTATTAACATTAAATCTCAAACCTACGTCTATATCATATTCTTTATCCAATGGTTCAACGCCCGTATACATAATATAGCTTCCTTGGTTTAATTCCGTAAAACCTGGTAATTCATTACTATCCCTCAATTTTTTTAACAAGATATCTCTTTTACTGGCAAGCTCTGATTTCACATCATAATCCATCTTTATAGTTTTATTAAAATCTCTAAAATATTTTTGTAAACTCATACATCCCATCCCTTCTATATATATACAGCACTTTTTAGCACTCGTGTTATTAGAGTGCTACTAATTTTAATCTATCACTTTCCCAAATCTACGTCAATCCCTAAGAACAAGTCATCCTTTAAGCATGAATTTAATTTTAGCATTTCATCAGAGCAAATAATAAAATGTTATTACTAAGTAGAAAATACTCCTGGCAATAACATTCTCAACTCTTATACCTAATATATGTAAGTTTTAAAATTACAGCGTTCTGTGATTATTGATTTCTGATGTGTCATATTGGTTTTTTCCTAATACATCTCCAACTATATATGCCTCTAACAGATGTAACAATAAAGTTCCACAAAACGGGAACTTTATCATATCATTTTTTATTGTACATTTTCCCCAATCACTCCGCCAAATAAAACAAACTCATCTGCCCCTCCAAACTCTGTTCCTCCATCTACCAAGAGAACACGTCTTCCACTTCGTCTCCCCTCCACCGGCATAAATCACATCCAGCATCTTCCCAAATGCCCGTATATACGCCTGCCGGCAGGTAGGAAACAGACGAAATTCCGTCCACCGATTCTTCCCTGCCATGGAGCAGCCCAAACAACCTCCTCGGTAAAATCCCATCTCGTAAAGCGGATTGCTCTCCAACCATTCGCTGCGTCCGACACAGCTCTGTCCGGCCACCCCATATCCATGTCACTTGCTTTACAGATAAGGTTTTCCATTGTGTACCTTTGCTCCTGCAACCCATGCCGGACACTCTGCAAATAGTAATTTGAAAAGCTTTCCGCTTCCGCCTCATTTTCATCATGACACACAAAAGTGTAATCTACCCTTATCTTGTATCCGGTAAACGTAAAATCCAGATTACTGGTGATATATTCGGAGAGTGTTTTATCTTTCTAGAATGCCCTACTAATGTCATTGACAATTTTCCCTTTCATCTCTTCAAACATCTACCGATTACATTCCCTGTCATCAAAACCGGTATTAAATAACATGGCGGTGTTCATTTCATAATCTCTCATTGACATGATACTTCGTTTCTCCTTTACCTGTTTATCTATCCTCTGAATTTTACCTTCCTATCTGCAGGCTTTTCTCTCACATCTATGGAAAGGCAAAAAAACACTATATCTTGTGGTTTATTCCTCTATTTATTCTTCAAACCACAATGCGACATCACGATTATCACTTCAACATGTCCGCTCCACGGAAACATATCCACCGGCCAAACCTCCTCTGCCCGATACCCCAACTTCCTAAGCACCATCAAATCCCGCCCCAAAGTCACCGGATTGCAGGAAATATACACAATTTTCTCAGGTCCAAGCAATGCTGCGCTTTGCAGAAACTCTTCCGTGCTCCCACTCCGAGGCGGATCCATCAGCAATACATCCGCCTTAGCGCCTTCCTCAGCCATCTGCGTCAGGAACTGTCCAGCATCTGCTTTATAAAAACGCACATTCTTAATCCCGTTTATTTTGGCATTCACAATAGCATCCTTTACCGCATCCGGGTTCAGTTCCACAGAAATCACATTTTTTGCCTTGGAAGAAGCAATCAGGCCAATCGTTCCGATTCCACAGTAAGCATCGATTACTGTTTCTGTTCCCTTCAGACCAGCCAACTCTATGGCCTTCTTATACAGTTTTTCCGTCTGCACCGGATTAATCTGATAAAAAGAAGCCGGGGAAATACGGAATCTGCAGCCGCACAAAACATCCTCAATATAGCCTTTTCCATAAAGAACCTGCTGCTTGTCCCCCAATATCAGACTGTCAGTACGCGTATTTACATTCTGAATCACTGTAGTGATTTCCGGATGAGCTTTCAGCAATGCATTCGTAAAATTCCTTTTTGAAGGAAGCACCGGTGAGGCTGTAACCAATACCACCATAACCTCGCCGGTGGCAAAGGCTCTTCGTACCAAGACATAACGCAGCAGTCCGTATCTGATATCCTCATCATAAACCTTAATTTTAAAAGATTTTAGCATTCCGCGGATCGTACCGATAATCCGGTCTGCAAGTTCATCCTCTATCAGACAGCGCTCCACCGGAATTACATTATGGGTTCCTTCCTCGTAAACTCCAGATACGGGATTGCCTTTTCTGTCTCTGTCAAAAATTGCTGTTATCTTGTTTCTGTAATTCCATGGATTCTCCATGCCGATAATCGGATTAAAATGGCCTTTCAGCTCAGGACATTTTTCCAGTTCCTGCCGGACAAAAGCTTCTTTTTTCTTCAGCTGCTCTTCGTAGGACAGATACAGATACCTGCAGCTGCCGCACTTCTTTTCATATGGACACTTTGTTTCTCTTCTGCCGCTTCTTTGGGCTATATCACTTTTTGCATCTACCTCATTTTTTTTACTCACAGACTTATTTCTTTGATCGTACTGTTGTCTGCCAGAGGATTTGTCCTGACCAGATGTATATTTTTGAGAAACATTTTTTCCATATGCCGATTTTCCTGACATATTTCTACCGGCTACAGATTTCCCGTCCATTGATTTTCCTGATATGGTTCTACCAGATACAGACCTTCCATCTGCTTTACCGAACATACTTCTCCCTGCAGCAGATTTTTCCTCCTCATCTTTATATTTCCCTGCCGAAGTCCTGCCTGCCGCCCCTCTTCCTTCTGAAGGCCGTCCGCTCCTAATTTTATCCTTCCTCACCTTCACCCTCTTACTAACGCTATCCTTCCCAATAAAATTCTGTGCCGCCACATTACTGCTTTTATTATCTCTACCTTTACTATCGCTACTTATATCATCCCTGCATTTACTAACTCTGACTTTACCATCCCATCTCATATTATCTCTGCTTTTATTTTCTCTGCTCTTATTATCTCTTCCTCTACTATCTCCACCAATCTCATCCCAGTTCCCCTTTTCTCTCCTTTTCCCATCTCCCCTGCTATTTCCCCCATCTTTATATTCCCTGCCCGTCATCTCATTCCCGCGTTTCTTTTCCATCGTATTCTTCACCCTTCAATTGTTTAAAAATCTCTTTATATTCCGAACCGTAAATACTTCCTTTTCTCCATACAAAATAGAAATCATGCTCCACACTGAAATCCTTCAGCCTGATTTCGCGCAGAATGCCCTGCTCAATCTCCTGGCGGACCGCTGCCTCATAAAGGAAAGTAATTCCGCGGCCTTCGCGGATCAGGTATTTCATAACCTGGAGATTGTTGATTTCATGGATTTTCCGGAAATCTCTTACCGCAAGGTTTTTTCCCTCCAGTATTCGTTCCAGAACCTCTCTTGTACCGCTGCCCTGTTCTCTGATGAGAATGGGTTCCGAAAGCAAATCTTCGGTGCGAAGCAGCTTTTTTCCCCGGGATGAGGCCTGCAGCTGGTAGGCAGCGCCAGCTACCGGGATGTATTTTTCGGTGGAATATATCTGGTAGTCGTAATCTCCGCCCGAAAAATAGCCTTCCACCAGAGCAAAATCCAGCTTTCCTTCGTCAATGGAGCGCAGCAGGTCCGTTGTGTTGGCCACAGTGACATGGACGGTAGCTTCCGGCTCGTTCAACATAAAACGGTTGAGCATAAAGGGAAGCACGAACTCGCCAATGGTCATGGTTGCCCCCATATGCAGACTGCGGCCCTCCGCGCCGGCCCTGGCCATCTGTTCCTTCAGGGCGCACTCGTCGTGGCGCATGGTCAGGCCCGCGCTCTGAAGAAGCCGCCCGGCTTCGGTGAGCACCATCTTTTTTCCCTCGCTGATAAAAAGCCTGGTGCCATAGTATTCCTCCAGATGTCTTATATGCTGGGATACCGCTGGCTGCGTAATGCACAGTTCCTCCGCAGCTTTTGTATAATTCAGATTCCGGCATACCGCCAGAAAGGTTTCCATCCGAAAATCCTGCATGAGCTCTCCTTTATCTCTTACCGGAGCTGACGGCCGTCTGCCGTCATTTCCCCTGAATTTCTGCTTTCTTTATCATAACATAGCCTTATGAAAAAAGAAATTGTTGAATTGGGGCGAATCAAGGGGAAAAAATTATGTTTCTTTTTTATTTCTTTTTTTCTCAGACCCGTATTGACGGATTCCCTTTGTTAAGACTACAATGAGTAATATATTTTTACGATAATAACCAACGGTTCGGGCAGCTGCGTATTACCGTTGTTTCTGAATACAGAAGACTGAGGGAGGTTTTCCATGATTAAATTGATCTGTTCCGATGTGGACGGCACGCTTGTGCCTGATGGCGGACATGAGCTGAATCCGGAATATTTTGACCAGATACGGCGTCTGAAAAAAGCCGGAATCCTTTTTGCCGCGGTATCTGGACGTTCTTATTCGAGCCTGAAAAAACTGTTTGCTCCCGTAATTGATGATATTCTTTTTATCTGCGACAACGGCGCTCGTACGATTTATCAGGGCAGCCTGCTGTCATGCTATACAATCCGGCATGAACTGGCTATGGAGCTGGTTCGGGAAATTGAAGCGCTTCCCGGCTGCACGACCTATATTTCCGCACTGAAGGACGGGTATGTAAAAGAAGGCGCCGATGAGCTTTACCGTTGGCTGACAGAAGGGTATCAGCTGGATATTACCAAATTGAGGAGAATGCCTGAGGATTTGCCTGCCGATGACGGAATTCTCAGTGTGGAGCTGTATCATCCCACGGCAGCTGAGGAAATCGCACATCAGGGGTTGTATCAGAAATGGCATGGACACCGGGAGCTGCAGCTTGTGTGCGCTGGAAAGCAGTGGATGAATTTTACGCCGATTAATGCGGATAAGGGGATTGCGCTTTCCGAATATCAGAACATGCACGGAATTTCACCGCAGGAAACCATGGCCTTCGGCGATAATATGAATGATGCCAGCATGCTGCTGCGCGCGGATTACAGCTATGCCATCGGGAATGCAAGAAAGGAAATCAAAGGTCTGACGCGTTTTGTCGCAGATACGAATATGAATGATGGTGTCCTTCAGGTTTTACGTACGATAAAATAAGCATTAGTAAAAAATAAAAGCCCGAATACCTTGATTTTTAAGGTATTCAGGCAATAAAAAAAGCAGATAGCGGGAATCGAACCCGTCTCTCCAGCTTGGGAAGCTAGCGTTCTACCGATGAACTATATCTGCATGTATTGAAGTATATCATATGAAATCCGAATTGAAAAGAGGGAATTTTATTTCGTTCATAAACGTTTTTTATATCAAATTAAATGCATTAGAAATAAATGTATTGCTAATTATCGTATTGAAAAGGATCTGTTGTTTCATAATAAATCCTCAGCCAAATCTTCAGCCATCCAGGCCGAAATTTACCGGTATGCCGCCTGACAAAAACCAATTGGCTTCTCTATCATTAGACAACGGCGGCCCTGCTGAGCACACAACCGTTATAACTAAGGAGCGTCATTTAGGCAGGAAATACAAATAATAAAGCCGTTTACAGCCCTATCGTCACATACATAGTACAATAGTCACACAGAAAAATATTTGTATACACACTGCTTTTAAACAGAGTATCCTTATAAAATAGTATGAATATGAATCCAAGCCAATAAAGGATATTTTCTGTCAAAAAGCGGCCAAATCACACACTTCCGTTTGACAAACTGATTTCAAAAAAAAATTATATAATAAGGAGAATTTTTATGAAAAAGAAATTACTGTTTCTTGTACTTGTTTTTATGATGGGAATGTTACTTTGCTCATGTTCGGGAGATTCTCCCAACAAAATGTTAGGGGTAAAGCTTCCTTCAGGGGAAAAACTGCAATTATATATGAGCCGTGATAAAGTGGAAGAAATCTTGAGTCCATACGAGTATATAAAAAGACGTAATATATATGACTACGGTTTTATGGATCTTCGTTATACGGATGACCTCCTGACTTTCATTTACTGCAGGGAGGATTCAGGCGCCACTTTTTTTAATGGTTTAGGCATTGGCAGTACGGATTATGAAAAATACGGCTTTGAGTATAATGAAGAAAAAAAGTACACCGTAATCAACTACAAAAAGACTGGGGGAAAATATGAGCAAATAGAAGATTATGACAGCAGCTTGGAATTTAAAGAGGGAATTCAGGTATACCTTGAAATTTCTGAGGGAGATAAATCAGTGACCACAATAGCTGTACATGATATTTATTGCGGTAACCGGATGGAATTTGATGAATAAAAAATCCCGGCAGATAATGATATATTCCCCTGCGGGCAGACAGTGAAATGAAATCCTGTTTACTCACAGGGGATCTTTATTATAACGGGGCATACCACGAAATATAAAGTTGCAGGTTATACAATTTTATGCCAGTAACTATCACAAATACATTTTGACCCAATAAAGGTATCATAAGAATATCTAGCCGAAAAAATCCTTTAACATCCTAAAATTTCTTCTCTAAAAAGTAAATGCTATCTTAAAATCACCATCCTTCCCGGTCGCACGCATAAAGGCTTTTTCCCAATCTTCAAGCTGAAATAAACCGGATATGATTCCATCCGTATTCAGTTCTCCCAACATAATTTTCTCTATTACATAGTCAAAGCACCATGGACTTAAATGAACTCCGAGTATATCCAATTCTTTTTCGTCACCAATAATGGACCAATCCACTGTTGAAGGGCCTGAAAAAACACTGAACTCAACAAATCGTCCCTGTTTTATGATAATATTAAGTCCCTGTTCCACACTGACAGGATTTCCGCTGGCTTCTATATATACATCACATCCATATCCGTCCGTCATCTCCAGAATCTTCTGAACTACATTCTCTTTTGCAGGATTCAGCACCACGTCTGCACCAAACTGACAGGCTTTTTCCAGACGTTTTTCTAGCAAATCCAAAACGATAAGCTTCTTAGGATTTTTCGTACGCATATAGGTAACCATTCCAAGTCCAAGCGTTCCGGCCCCGGAAAGTACTACCACATCCTCTGAAGTAATTTTTGCTCTGTCTACTGCATGCTTTGAACAGGAATACGGCTCTATCAGTAATGCATCCTTGAGCGGCATATCATCAGGCACACGGTGCAGTACAGCCGTTTTGGGATACCTCACATATTCTGCCATTCCACCATTAAGTTTAGATTTGAAACCGAAAACATTGTGCGGTTGGCAGAGAGAATACAGCCCCTTTTTGCAGAATCGGCATTCTCCGCATGGCACAATTTGGTCTGCAACCAATCTTTCTCCAATCTGATACTCTTTTACATTTTTCCCTGCCAATACCACTCTGCCTACAAATTCATGACCAGGAATGAATGGAGGTTCCACGTACGCTTTCTGTTCCTCATCTCCCCAAAATCTCCTGATTCCCTGCTCGCACTTCAAATCCCCTGCACAAATTCCACAGCCCTCCGTCTTAATGATAATATCATCATCTCCACAGATAGGAGTTTCATAATCCATTTCCAGTCGATAATCACCAATTCCATAAGCAACCAATGCTTTCATTCTCTTTGGTATTCCTCCCATCTTTCCACCTACCTTTCTGTCCATTACGTTCTTGGAGAAACTCTCGTGAATAAAAATATCCTGTCCAAGAATATAAAGTTTCACTAATAAGAATACTTTCTTCTAACCTTTATAAAATTCCCTACCAACATTCCTTCAACGATACGTCCCTCAACGTACTAGATATCCTCCATCTACCGGTATAACTGCTCCGTTAATGTAGTCCGAAGCATCAGACGCAAGCCATACCACAGGACCTTTCATATCCTCTGGCTGTCCCCAGGCTCTTGCTGGAATTCTATCTGTAATTTCCTTATACCTCGGACTCTTTTCATCCAATAAATCTGTGTTCATTTCCGTTGCCATATATCCTGGGGCCAATGCATTTACATTGATTCCTTTCACGGCCCACTCATTACAGAGTGCCTTCGTAATCTGAGCAACACCCCCTTTGCTCGCTGCATATGCAGGAACTGTAACACCTCCAAAGAATGAAAGCATAGAAGCTATATTAATAATTTTTCCTCGGCTTTGCTGTTCCATGAATATACGTCCCGCGAGCTG
The DNA here is from genome assembly GCF_003435485.1 of Eisenbergiella massiliensis. Taxonomy (NCBI): domain Bacteria; kingdom Bacillati; phylum Bacillota; class Clostridia; order Lachnospirales; family Lachnospiraceae; genus Eisenbergiella; species Eisenbergiella massiliensis. The sequence continues at coordinate 202,446 of NZ_QVLV01000008.1, read as the reverse complement.
ACAAAGAGCAAAAACACTTCTCAGATTGATGTTCATAACAAAATCCCATTCCTTCAGAGGAAACTCTTCACTATTATATCGGCGCTGCACTCCCGCTCCATTTACCAAAATATCAAGATGTCCTCCCAGTTTCCTGACTGCCTCCCGAAAAAAACTCTCTCTTGTCTCATCATTTCCCAAGTCAGTGATAACAGCATAACATGCATACCCCTTTTTACGATATTCCTTTGCCGTTTCCTCTGCTACCGGATTAATATCCATAATACATACTGCAGCCCCCGCTTCCATAAGTCCTTCCGCCATACCGCGGCTCAGTCCCTGCGCCGCCCCTGTTACGATTGCCATTTTCCCTGATAAATTATTATAATTCAATTTTCCTTCCCCTCTTTCCAATTTACTATTTAGAAATGGCCTGCTGTAAGAAAATAACACTTAACAGCAGGCCGTAACTTTTCATACTCTACATTCCATATCTTTATGCTACTTGTATTCACCCAGATATTTTCTGTTTATCACGAAAAGTTCTTCACACATATCCCTTATTTCCTGTAGACTGCATACTGCTGAACAAAGAGGATCCATCTGTACGGCATTAATGACTTTTTCTTTGTCTTTTTCCATACAGGCTTCCACCACAAGATTTTCTATCTGTGCCGTTGTATTTACCAGAATTGCTATATTATCCGGCAGTTTTCCCACGAAAATTTTCTTTAAGCCGTCTCTGGTTGCCAGCATCGGAATTTCCACACATGCTTCCTTCGGTAAGTTGGTAATACATCCTTCATTTATTACATTTCCGTTAAATACAAATGGTTTTCTATCGCCGAATATTGCATTGAAAATATGTGCTGCATATTCTCCGCTGGATTCCAGATCAATTTCTTCTTCCTGCAGCCACTTATCAATATCTTCATATAAAGTTTTCTCTCTTTTGATTCTGTTATTGACAGCGAATGCATGTTCTCCAGGATTCCATCCGGTTCCATGGGTACAATACTTTTCTATCAAGTCTCTTCTCTTCCGAAACCAAGCACAATATTCTGAACTATGTCCTGAAGATTCTGTCACATAATAACCAAATTGCTGGAAAATTTCGTTTCTTACCTGCTCCTCATTCAAAATTTGAGGTTCTCGCATTTTATCTCTGAGAAGCGGATAGGCATCTTTTCCGTTCCACTTAAACTCCAAATAGAAAGCCTGATGATTAACACCTGCACAGGTATAATCAATTTCCTCAATCGGTGCTTCTATCCATCTGGCCAGCATATCTGCTGTATTTACCACGCTATGACAAAGTCCGGTTATATTAACGCTCGTATACTTCTGCATTGCACTGCACAACATTCCCATTGGATTCGTATAATTAAGAAGTACCGCATCGGGGCAGATCTCTTCAATATCCCTGCAAATATCCAGCATAAGAGGAATGTTTCTTAAAGCCCTGAAAATCCCTGCAACACTTCTGGTATCCCCCACATTCATACTGACACCATACTTATACGGAATATCTACTTCTGTTTTCAGAACATCATTTCCGCCGTTGTATACTGTACAGATAATCCCATCCGCACCTCTGAGCGCTTCTCTGCGATTCGTTGTCATCGTAATTACCGCCGGATTATGAAATGCATTGATGATTTTCTCTACAAATCTGCCCGAATACTCCAGTCTCTTCTCATCAATATCCATGAGACACAACTCGGCATCCCGAAAAGCTTCAATTCCCATTAAATCTTTCACCAGATTTCTTGTAAATACCAAGCTTCCGGCACCGACAAACGTAATTTTTTTCATAATCAATACCTTGTTCATTTAATTATGTACTGGTTAACAGGTCATTTTTCCATCTGCGCTTCTGCATAACAGGAATCAAACCCTTCCTGCATATATTTCCCAACTTCAGGTACAGGCGTATTGTTTAAAAGCATAGAAGTAGCTTCACACATGGAATTCCACACACCATTGGGCAGATATTTTCTGTCAAAAATATTATCATAATAGATATCTTCGCCATAAGCTTCTATAACCTCCTGATGCAATTTTCCAATCAGAGAGTCATCCGGAGTACTTTTTAACCCCGCAGTACCACCGTCAAAAGCAAAGAACCTGCCCGCCACTTCAGGCTGAGCCAACCAGTTAAGAAAATCTTTACATTCTGCCTCATATTCTGTGTCTTTCCAAATACCAAAGGTAGTTCCTTCAGATATACACATGGATGCTCCGCCGTCTTCTGTCATTGCCGGAAAAGGCAGGAGTCCCAGATTGGCATCCGGATAATAAGACAATGCGGACGCAATATTAGCCGTATTTCTGAAATAAAAAGCGCCGGTTCCATTACCAAGCATCTTATGCCCGCCAGGCTGATCCTGTGTTAAATAATCAGCATTATAAAAATTATTATCACGCCACTCCAGCATCTTTTCAAAACAGGGAGCCCATTCTTCCGTAATATTTATTGTACCATCCAAATGAGAATCCAACTGAGCATGAGACGGGCTTGTTGGTGTTGCAAACTGCATAAACAGCAAAGGATTTAGCACAGAACCCGCACTTCCAGAATCCATACCTGATATGATTACTGGTGCAAATCCTGCATCACGAATTTTTACGCAGGCAGCGTCAAAGTCATCCATTGTTTTTAACTTTGTCCAGTCTACCCCCGATTGTTCCAAGACATCCTTGTTAAAACAAATACTGGATAAAACAATGGAGATGGGCAGAACATAGAATTTTCCGTCTTTATCCTGTATTACGCCTTTTGCTGCATCTGAAACATCGGATGCCCAGTTCTCACCACTCAGATCCATCATATACTCACTATAACGAATGACTGACCAGCCGTGAGTCATCCACATATCCGGAAGATCATTATTAGCCATTCTTACTTTAAGCTGAGATTCATATTCCTGCCCGGGGGCAACAATATCGAACTTTACTCCAGTCTCTGCCGTATATTCATCCGCCACTTCCCGGAATTTAGCGAGAACTTCATCCGTCCATGTCACAGCAAGCTCCAGTGTCACATCAGATTTTGCAGTTTCTTCCATTTCATTCTGTTTTTCACTTTCCTCTACTGATGCTTTCCCTGCGCCATCTGGCTCTGCTGCCGTTTCTCCGCTCTGTCCACATGCGCCAAGCATCAGGCTGAAACATGTGGTAACACATAAAAATAATGCGATCCATTTCTTTCCTTTCATTTTTTTCCCTCCTGTTTTCTTTACTTACATTTCCTTGTTTCCTATATAAATCCCATTGCCAAACTAATCGGCAAACAACTGATCTATGCATAGTGGGCCCTCAGCTATGCACGGAGCATCAATCGTGGGTTTTATATTTTCATCAGTTCAATTCTCAGCACATTACTGTCCCACTGCGCATAGGTACCATGACGTGTTTCATCCCCTGTCCGAACCACATCAGGAAAATATCTTCCTGTTTCATCAAAATGTCCTTCCGTCACACTCAGATATTCTGCATTTGTAGAAAAATTTTTCCCTGAAACTGTCACAGCACTTAGTGAACCATCCGCCTCTTCTTCCTGAAGAAAGTAAATACGGAACTTATGTCCCACCACATAAAAAACATTTTCACTTTCCTGAAGCAGCAATCCTCTGCATGGTTCCCCCTTATTTCCCAATGTTTCTTCCCAGCAAGCTTCTTTATGCAGAAAATCCATTCTGTAAAACTGATCCATCGTTCCCTCAAAACTCACATAAGCTCTCCATCCTCCTAAAAGCCCTTCTATGAGGGCAGAAGGTTCTATACCCCTGCGGTGAATCCCATGGATCCTGTCTGTTCCCGTATATTCTGGAAGCACTGGAACCACATTCCTGATCATATGGAACGAATGCTTCATACTGATACCTTCTTCCGTATTCAGTTCTTTTTGATCATCTGTCAGTAGACTTTCCCCTCCAAAAATATGGTAACCAATGGAACCATAATCCCCGATTCCCTCAAACATCATTCCGCTATTGAATACAGAGCGGGATGATTCCGGCACATAGAGCGGGAATCCTTTTTCCGGATGAGAATATGTTTTCAAAACATCCAGATAACCAGTCACCTCCTGCAGATAAATATCCGGTGCGATATTGTCCAAATGTGTACAAACCGCATAATAAATATCAAGATTGTTCTGGCGTGGCGTCCCTGAAGGCCAATCTACACCAGCCAGCCCCCTCCCCTCATTCAGCCAGGCATTCGTGTAAAGAAAAATATCATATATTTCCTTTCCTGCCCTGGCAATTTCATCGATATAGGCTGCCACAGCCCATGTCGTTACCCATTCCCCCCCTGCAGCGCCAAATACTTCCGTCCAGTTTCCATTGCTCTTCTCCCCCTGCCTTAACCATTCTTTTGCAAGGTAGCAGCTGGGATTTTCTTTACAATACGTAATCAGTCTTTCCGGAACATTCTCTTTAAATGCTTTATCACCAAATTTACTGAAGTCCCTACGCGTTGCGGAATGCATACCTGCCTCATTTTCAATCTGCACTCCGATTACCGTATTGAATTCTTGATCAAATCTTTTTACCACCTCTAAAAGCCGGCAAAATGCTTTCCTATCTGCTTCCAAATTTTCTGGACAATGAGGGGAAAGATTATGCGTTTTCCTGCCATCCTTTAGTTCTGCACGGGGAAACCTCTCGGTATCTTTCTTTACCCAGGATGGAGTATATTCCATTGTTCCATTTTTCCAGGTTCCAAACCAAAGCAGAATCAATTTCAGGTTATTCTCCCTCGCCTGACTGATAATATCTGTAACAAAAGCTTCTCGAAATGCACCCTCCCGCGGCTCAAACAGTTCCCATGAAACGGGGACAGCCACCGTATTCGCTTCTATTTTTTTTGCAGCATTCCAGGAATACTGCAGGTATTCCGGTGTACTGCTGCTGGAGTTATGAGTCTGAATTCCCAGGGAATAGAATGGCTTTCCCTGCACAGTAAAAAAAGTTTTTCTTTCCATACCACATTCCTCTCTGCTCTATTTACGATAATGTAATTACTGATTAAGGCTGCAGTTATTATGTCAAAATAATCTGAATTTTTTCCTGTTCAGGAAATTGTAACGTCTGGCAGTCATTTGCATAGGTACGTTCTGGAAGCACCGTCAGTACATGTATTGGCTTCTCTCCTTTTACAAACGGCGCAGCATGCCATACGCCTGGATTAATCACCGTCATAGTTCCCTTCGGTACCAGGAAAATCTCGATCTTATCATACGGAACCGTCTCCTTCTTTCCCGCCGGAGCTACATGAATCAAAATATCACCATCCAGCGGCATGAATGCCTCCCCGGTATAACTGTGATATTCAAACTTTTCGGCAATCAGCGGTCTCGGTGAAATCTGTGTCACTGAAAATGCAGGATTCTTTCCATTGAAATCTACTTTAAGAATATCCCGATAAAACTCAACCGGAGGCGGTCCGAGCCGTTCTGTATCCATGATTACCATGCTGTGATATGTTCCGAATTTATGGAAATTCCCCGGATTAAGTACATTTACGTTTTTCGTTTTCATTGCTTCTCATACCATTCCTTTATCTTCTTTTTTAGTACGCTTTCCGGAGCCTCCTCTATCATGTCCCTGATTCCCGGGAAAAGTAATGCTTTTTTCAATATTGTCTCATCCATAGTATCTACAATTTCTTCCATGGACTTATGTGCGTTCAGGGAAAGGTTATTCAATATCTTTCTTAAATCGGCCTGAAATTCTTTTCTTGTTTCAGGATAACCGCCGCCATATGTGTCGTTAAAAAGCTTTTCAAATATGTATTTTAGGTTAATGTCACCGCCTACTCCTCCATAACCTTTGTTTAACGGCAGCGATACACAATTCCCCGCATTGATTCTGGAATAGAGGAAAGCATCTGTAGGATCGGTCAGAAGGCCACAAAACGTACCTGGATACTGGAGAAGAGCATTCATATATCCCTGGCCAGTCCCACAACCTCCAACAACGAAATCAACCGCCTTTAGATTCAGTGCCAGTGCCGATAAAAATGCCGTCTCCAGATAGTTCAGCTGTGGTTCACCCTCAAGATCCTTCATTCCGAGATTCACAGGTTCATATCCCAGTTCTTCCAGTGCCTTTAGTACATCGCCATTTCTATTTTTTGTACTGAATTCATTGATAACCGCTATTCTCATTTCTTTACTACCTTCCTTTCAAGATATTTTACAGGATAATGAATCGGTTCTCCTTTTGCAAAGCGTACTGCCTCCTGTGCTGCCTTTCTTTTCAGTTCCTTTTGCGCTTCTTCTGAATACCATGCCATATGCGGTGTTACAATCAGATTTTTCAGTCCAAATAGCGGAGAATCCTTGCTTACCGGCTCTCCAATCATACAGTCCAACGCCGCGCCGGCTATCTCTCCGTTTTCAAGAGCTTGCTTCAAATCTGCTTCATTTACGATCCCGCCTCTGGCCACATTTATCAACACTGCGCTGTTTTTCATTTTTTTGAAAGCCGCCGCTCCAATCAGATTTTGATTTTCCTCGGCCGGACAATGAATGGATATAATATCCGACTTTACAATCAGTTCATCCATGGAAACAGCAGATACGTACTTTTTAGTTTCAGAAGTTGGCTTGTAGTATGGATCAAAGCCTATAACATGAAATCCGATTGAATGCATTTTTTCTGCAAAGTTCCTTCCAATCCTTCCAAGACCGATTACTCCTACAGTCATTTCACTGAACCTGTGTATTGGGATCGCTTTTGTATAATCCCATTTGTCTTTCTTTGTTAGCTCATTCATTTCCATAATTTTTCTTATCATGGAAAGAGCCAGTGAAATTGCGTGATCCGCTACTTCATTCATTCCATAGTCCGGCACATTCCCGACCTGAATTCCATATCGCGCGGCCGCTAGAACATCCACATTATCCACTCCTACGCCATACCGAACCACAAACTTCAGTCTCGGACAATTCTGCATTACCTTTTCTGTGATATGCGCATACTGAATGATAAAAATATCCGCATCCTGGCAATTTGCAATTACATCATCTTCTGTTGTTACATCTTTTAAGTCCACACTAATTCCAGCCTCAGAAAATATGCTTTTCTCAATATCGATATTATCATGGTCACAATCTGTAATTACCACTTTCATCCTTGCTCCTATCTGCACGCCAAAGGCGTATGTACAAATCAAGGATGTTGAAAGTTATTTTTCTTTCAACATTCATTCCCTGTCTCTTTCAGGCCTTTCCATCTGCCATACATGTCCTGATCCAACGTTTTACTTCTTCCTTCACCGCATTTACCGCAGGTTTCATCAATTCTGTCGTATAGATCGTCGGTCCTTCCCGGTCTAGAACTTCTTTCACTGTGCTTAGATACGTATATTTGATAATAGTACCTACATTCACCTTATTAATTCCATTTCTGATCGCACGTCTCACATCTTCCTCTGGGATTCCTGTCCCTCCATGCATCACAAGTGGAAGTTCTAACGCTTCATTCACCTCTGCAAGTCTTTTGAAATTAATTTCCGGTTTTCCCTGATAAAAGCCATGTGCTGTTCCGATTCCCACAGCCAGAATATCCAGACCTGACTTCTCTGCTAGTTCCACAGCATCTTCTACTCGAACCAAAAAATCATCTTCTGTATAATTCCCCTCTTCAGTACGTCCCTTAATCATACCAATCTCCCCTTCTACGAAAACACCGCGGGGTCGGGCATAATCCACTACCTTTTTCACCCTCTTAATATTCTCTTCCAAAGTCTCTTTAGAGGCATCGAGCATTACCAGGGAATAGTTTTCATCACAGGCTTTCTGTGATACCTGAACTTCTGTAGAATGATCCAGATGCAGATAAACTGGTACCTTTGCACTTTCCGCAAGTGCTTTTGCCATTGCACCAACTACATGCATTCCCAGAGCGTCATTTACTTTGGGCAATGCCGCCGCGATCACCGGCGAATGCATCTCCTCAGCCCCCTTTACGATCGCTTCCAAATCCCAGATATCTGAGAAATTAAAATGTGGAACTGCATAGCCTCCCTCATCGGCTTTTTTTAATTGTTTCATAAGCGTTTCTTTTTTCATGTTACTCCTCTCTGCGCATCTCCGGCGCGCGTTCAAATAATATAGTGAGAATCAGAAGAACACACCTCCCACCTTCTCCCAATATGCAGCTTAAACGCTCTTAGTTCCCGTCCTTCACGGCCTTAGAAATTCTTCTCACACTTCACATCAGAAAATCTCTTATTTCCTTTTCATCAGGTTTTACTGGATCAGCTTCCAACTCCGGTATGTATTTGCAAGCTTCCCAGATTCTCGGCGCCACTTTCCCGTAGACACCAACACAATGGTGAATATATGGGCCTTCCATAAATCGTCTCTCCCACAGCGGCCAGTTGTCAAATTCTGCCCATAGATAGGTTCCGAATGTCTTAGGACCATCTACTCCGCGGCCGTGTCCGAACAGGCAGGAATACTTACCATTGCCGCCATCAAAGCGTACTACTGTGATATCGTCATGCTTCAGTTCCCATTGCCCCACAGCGGCTGTTTTTCTATTGAAATGAAGCTCAATTTCTGCATCTGGATCGTCTGACAATACTCTTGGGAATACACCGCAATGCCAGAGAAGTTCTGCATTGTCATTAACGGGATGTCGAATGGTGAGATCCGCTAAAAACGTTGCGCTACTATATCTGGCTGCCGCGGCAGCGATAACTGATGAAACCGCCCCATGAATATCTGATTCACAGACGACTGGTATCCCCTCTCCAGTCAGCTCTGAAAAAGTAAAGCAGACAGATATTCCTGCTACGGTAGCCATAGGCTTCCAACACTCCGCTGACACAGCTGACAAATGATTATCCTCACACCATTTTTTAATAGTTAGTTTCAGATTAGCCATCTTTGTCCAAATATCTTCACTATATTTATTTTTAGGAAACCTTTCTTTAAGTGAATCAACCTCTTCCCGTACCAAATGGTTATTTTCTGTGAGATTTATCTTTAACATCTCATCCAATGTCGCCAATGTAATCGGATGAATCTCAATTCCGAATTTTTCCATCAATTCTCTCTCGTTAGCTTTTACACTCCAAAAAGCATCTGGCCTTACACCGATTTGTCCGATTCTTAAATGATTAAGAGCCTTTACAATGGATACAGCCCCCAGGAAGTTCTCAAATCCTATGTCAAACTTTTTATCTGTCATCCAACAATTGGATATATAGGTATATTTAACCCTAAACTGCTGCAGTACCTTTGTAAGTGCAAACATTCCGCATTGAGCATCCCGCAGTCTGTCCCCATTTTCATCCGGCGCCTCATCTCTCGGCCCCCAGACCAGTACCGGCTTTCCAACTTCTCTTGCCATTTTCGCCACAGCTTCCTCAGAACCAAAATTACAGAATGGGAAAAATACAGCATCCACTTTTTTGTTTTTAAATAACTCACTGGCGGCATTAACATCGGATACCTGAAACAGAAGCCCTTCTTTATTTATACTGTCCAGATTGACCCATTCCACATCTTGAAATTTTTTTACATATTCTTCCACTTCCTTTTTTATCCTGAGCGCCTCATCTGTACTGAAAGCCTTTGGAGTTGTAAGCACGCGGCGGGTAGGCGCAAAGCCTATTCGCAATGTTTTCCTATTCTCTTTCATTGTTGTTTCACTGCCTCCTTTACCAGTTTCTCCCCTTCTGGAGTCTGCATTAAAATATGGTTAATTGTTTCTATATACTCCCCTTCATCAGTAGCTCCCAGCCTTGATACAGCACGGGCCCCCGCCGCATTGGCATAAAGCACACTGTCGGTAAGTTTCCAGTCATTTAGAAGCCCATGTATCAGACCTGCCATAAAATTATCCCCCGCCCCCGTCGTATCAAGCACTGGGGACTTAAATGAAGGAATCAGCCCCTCAAATCCCTGCGTTAACAGATAACAGCCTCTTCCTCCCAGCTTAACGCCAACATGCAATGCCCCTCTATCAACAAAAAAATGGACGATATCTTCCGGTTTCTCCAGCCCGGACAGGTAAGAGGCTTCTTCATAGCTCGGGAAAAAATAATCCGTATATTCCAGAAGATTTTTTATTCCTGCAAGCCCTATATGAAAAGCATCGTATTTTGTATCAAGAACCGTAGCTGTTTTTCCTTCTCGTGCTTTCCGGAATAGTTCGATACTTGCCTCCCTGTCAAAAGACGGCATCGAGTAAAGTCCACCTATACTTACAATCTTTGCCTGCTTTGCCGCTTCAAAATTGATATCCTTTCCTCCAAAGTTTCGCAGACACCCTTTAAATGTACAAAACCGCCTCTGCCCTCCCGGATATACCATAACGATACAGGAACTTGTCCCAATCTCCTTATCCAGAGCAACCAAAGAGGTATCTACCCCTCTTGCCTTCATCTGATCCAACACCATATTTCCTGTTACATCATCTGCGACCTTGGATATCAACGCTGTTTTATGCCCCAGCGCCGACAAAACTGTCGCCTGGTTAAAAGCGTCACCGCCGCACATGACCGTAATCTCCTCCACCTGCATGGTATCCCCGCCTTCAAATTTTTCAGGAAACGGATGTACCACAATGTTTCCCAATGCAAGACCAACGCAAAGTACATCATATTTCTTTTCTTCTCCACCCTTCATGATTTTGTCACCTCGTAATCATTTCTATTTAACAGCGCTGTCAATTGCACCCTTTATAAAATATTGGTTGAGCAGTATATATGCCACTAATGCCGGTAACATTGCCACCGCACAGCAAGCTGCTGCCCCTTGAAAATTGGAACTTGTTGAAGAAAAATACTGTTTTACCATCAATACATTGGTATACAGCTCAGGCTTCTGCAGAATATAACTGGGATACAAATAATCGTTCCATGCCTGCACACCCTTTATGATTATTACCGACACTGTCACCGGCTTGAGCTGTGGAAGTATAATATATAGGAAACATTGAAAATAATTAGCCCCTTCTATCCTGGCTGCCTCATCCAAAGCTCGCGGAATAGACGTAATGTAATTGGTATATAAAAAAATTGAAAGAGGAAGCCCAAATGCCGCAGTAATCAAAATCAGTGCCCAAAGTGTATTAATCCCTCGAATGGCACTCAAAATTGAATATACACCCACCAATACCGACACCGCCGGTACCATCATAATGGCCAGGATTAAACTGCGGATAAATTCATTGAACCGTGTCTGTTTTCTGGCCAATGGATAAGCTGCCAAACATCCACAGAAAACTTCCACCGTAACTGTCCCTATCGTCACGATTAAGGTGTTTTTATAGGCATTAAGCATATTATTTTCTTTAAGAACCTTTATGTAATTATCAAAGTAAATATAGTTGGGCCAGGTCAGACGGGAAGCCAAATCTGTAGGCTCCTTCAAAGACATTTCAATCAATACATACAATGGCATCATTGTCAAAAAAACAAGAATTAAGCCTAAAATGTATTTCCACCAATGCTTTCTAATATATTTTTTCCATGTTTTCCCTATCATTAATATTCCACCTCCCTTTTCCTGAAGTATCTGTTTGTGACACTGGAAACCAGCATAATAAATACAAACATAAACACCCCAATTGCTGAAGCATACCCGGCCTTTTCCAATCTGAAATAATTTAGCGTTATAAAAGTAGAAAGTGAATGTGTATCATGCCCGGGTCCTCCGTTTGTTAAGGAAACAATTACATCATTTAGTTTCAGACTTCCGATCAGATTAACAATTACTGCAGATGTAATCGCCGGAATCAGCAAAGGCATGGTTACATAACGAAAACGCTGTATGGCAGTAGCGCCGTCCACTTCAGCAGCTTCATAATATAATGCAGGAATGCCTTGAAGCCCTGCCAGATACAGAACCATGGCATTGCCATAATACTGAATACTGTTGACAAGCAGAATGATAATCCTCCCTCGTGAGGAATCTGCAAGCCAGTCCACCGGTTTCCGTCCAAACCAGCCCAAAATCTCATTAAGTATTCCTCCATCATACTGTAGGAAATAATACATAATGTAACCCATGATAAGACCGGATATCATGATTGGAAGATAAATAAATGTCCTAACTGCCGTATGTCCTTTAAACTTAGAGTCTACAAGCAGCGCTGTAGCCAATCCGAATATATTCTGCAGGATCGTGGAACCGAACCCATACAACAATGTATTTAGAAATACTGTCCGCATACTTCTGTCGGACAACATATTAACGTAATTATCAATTCCCACAAATCTCCTATTCTGAGAATATCCGTTCCAGTTATAAAATGAGAGCCGCAATCCATTAAACAATGGAAAGGCTATAAAAAACAACATCAACACTAATGCAGGTAAATAGAACAGATTTAAACTGTTTTTCCTTAAAAATTTTTTCATGACATACCCCTTTCATTACCAATTTTTGCCAATTCTTCATACAACTTAACTTTCTATAAAATTAAGTTGTATGACAAGTTAGAACAAAAAAATTCCCATATGCATACCTCTCCTGTTCTTTTTCCTTCCACCTACACTTTTGCGCTGTCCAGCAGATGCTTCTTCATACAACGGGCCGCTTCTCTTCCATTCCCTTTTTCAAGTTCAAGCAATATCTTCCGATGCCATTCCACCGCAGTAGAGAACTTATCTTCTGTATTAAACGCATGATGCTGAGATTCAATCTGTCCCATAATATATTCCATGCTTCGTACGATTAGATCATTTCCTGTCGTTTTCAGTATTTCTTTATGAAAAGCAATATCTTCATTGATAAAAGCTTCCCTGTCGGATATACTGTTCATCATATTTACAAGATGGATTTTCATACGATTCAAAGCGTCCTCAGTCATACGCTGTGCTGCCAGCCTGCAGCTCTCTCCCTCAATAATAATACGAAACTCAACAAGCTGCTCCACACTTGTATTATTATACAACGTTTTTAATTTCTGCTCGATATCACTGATGGGCTTCGTTTTAACAAATGTTCCCTTGCCCTGAAAGCTTTCCAGCACGCCAACCGCAATCAAATGCTGAATCGCGTAACGGACGCTTGCCCTGCTTACAGAAAGGCATGCAGTCAGCTCGTTTTCAGAACTGATTTTATCACCTGGTTTCCAGGTTCCGTCCATAATCTTCTGTTTTAAATAGTCCACTACATCTTCGGTTACATTTTTATGTTCTGATGAACTCATTCGTTTGACGTCACTTCCTTTTTATTTTTTATAAAACATTCAAACCACCTATCATATAATATTTGATTTTAATGCCACAAGATATGCCCCAAGAGCCGCTGTTGCATTCTCTTCTTCCGAGACAAAACTACGGATTTCCCCACCCACGCCTTCAAACTTCAGAATATCAACCAGTGCCTGTCTGAGAGGATTCTTCCCGCACACAATAATATCCATATTTTCATATATTTTTATAGCATCCGAATTTTGAATCGCCTCAATATCCCCCTGAAGACTTGCCCCAAGAATATAATTTGCAATTTTTCTTGTATCTGTCTCTGCAAAAAGATTCAGTATCCTTCCAGAAAAACAAGCTCTGCCCAGTCCTGTCTTTCTGGCATTTCGATATCCGGCCAAAAGCCATTTTCTATCATAGGATTCTTCTTCCACATATTCTCGGCTAACTGATTTCGCCAAAATTGTATTATTTGTAATAGAAGCAAGAATTTCTCCTGAAATAGATGTCAGACATCCTTCAATCTTTCCCTTATCGTTTATAGAGACAAATTTATTGTGTGAACCCGGAAGAACTAAAAGCATGGGCTTTCCACTGAAATATCGATCAATCACCGCAACACTTTCCACTTCCTCACCACGCATAATATCCATTGCCTCATAATTGTCTAGGCTTATATCTGCTATTGCATTCTTTATTCCCGGAATAAAATAAATCGGCAGCGGACATATTTCTTCAAGCTTCACCGGAACAACTGCACGAGCCAGTTCCTCAAGTCCTGCCGGTGCTGTCAGATGGGGTATTTCCACAAGTCCCACATCTGATGTAATCATACCGCTGGCAATAATTCTGTAAACCTGATCATACCCCAAATGTTCTGCAGCTAGCAAGTTTTCCAGGCACTCCTTAACCGCAGCTTTCAGTTTTTGGTTATTTCCGTCAATAGCTGTATTTCTTACGCCTACACCTCGCCGCTCCTCCGCCATCTTTTTATTCGTATTATCCCACAAAATACAACGTGTATTCGTTGTCCCCCCATCAATTGTTATCACATAATTCTTCATCAGCTTATCCCCCCGCAACTCATACCTTACTCTTATTATAAGGCATTCTCTCTTATATTTCGTACATACTCTCTGGCATTACTGGTTATTTTTTCAAAATCTCCACAAGCAATTACTTTTCTGTCTGCCAGATTGCTGCCCACTCCAACACAACAGCATCCCGCATTAAGGAAATCAGTACAATTTTCAGGCGTCACATTTCCCACCGCCGACATGGCTATATGTTTTAACGGACTGCGAACTGACTTTATATACTCTATGCCCAATATTCCAGCAGGAAATAACTTTACAATATCAGCTCCTGCTTCATAAGCCATTACGACCTCTGATGGAGTGAATGCTCCGGGCATGGAAACTAATCCTAATTGCTTCGTTTTTCGAATTACAGCACAGTTTGTGTTCGGAGAAATAATATAAGCAGCGCCAGCCCTGGCACACTGCCAAACCTCTTCTTCGCTCAAAACGGTTCCGGCTCCAACACATAGTTCCTCTCCAAATTCCTTTTTGAGCAAAGTAATTAATTCATATGCATTCCTTACAGAGCCGGCTGTACTGTGATCCAGAGCAATCTCAAGACAGCTTATGCCGCCTTTTTTAATCGCCCGTGCCATATCCAGGATGGCATCCCGTTCAATTCCTCTGATAATCGCAATAATTTTTTCTTTAAAAATCAGATTTAATGTCCGCTCCATTTTGTTATACCACCCTTTCAATTGACTGACAAGTAATACAAGTTTTAATCTCAACAGTATTTACAACTTATATGTAGTATATATCACATTAGACATCTTTTTACAACAAATTAGTCCCAAAAAAATAAAATATGGCTATTTGCACAATTTTTGCTTAATTAGTCGAGAAAAATCCAAAGTTCTTTATTCATTTTTTCTCAACTTGTCATACATATTATCATTTAAATTAATAATTAATGTATTACCTTTTCCATTCCATCCACTCGAATTATTTCTCTCAAGAACGTTGGCAAAATATATAGGCACTAAACACAACAGAATACAACACTCCAAAGCCTCCCTGCAAGTTTTGTTGATATCAACTATAATATAAAAATACTCCTTTTGAATAAGAATCTTAATATTTTGATTCTAACTCAAAAGGAGACTCTTCTTTCCTGAGACAAATATTTTTATACTATCTACCTGGCTGAAACACTCTCGTTATCCCAGGCTTTCCTGAATAAATTCACTCAGCACATTAGTATCCACAAAAGCTATAGTATTTTCCAGATCCTTTATCCGCTTGTCCCGAAGCAATCTTATGGCAAGCTCATTCAGATACTTTTTGTCCAAAAAGGGGGCTATAACATCAAAATCATGACCGCCTCTTTCATATTCTTTTTCAGCAATTTCCTGAAGGATTTCCCTTGGAATAAACGGCAGAATATCCTCCACTCCGGCAAGTCCATCATTTTCATAAATCATGCCTGCAAGCTCACCCATGCTGCTTCTTTCTATAAACGGCGCAATATCTTCTATATTTTTTCTGTCTGCTATCATCATTTTTACGGTATCGACGATAACCTTCTGCTCCAGGAACGGAGCCGCATCCTCGATATCATCATACCTGCCGTTTTCAGCCGCCCTGTATGCCAGCTTATTTATCGTATCCTGGTTAATGAAGGGCAGCAATTCAGTCATTTCTCCCAGTTCAAATTCCTGCTTTGCATTCTCCACAATTCTTTCAATCTGAGCCGGCTGTAAAATAGGGGCAGCCTCCTTCAGTTCTTCTGCAGCTACCAGCGTATTTCCTAAAAACTCTTCTATATCTCCCTCAATTATATTGGTAATCAGCTCTGATTTTTTTCCCAGCAGTTCATCAATACTAATGCCAAACAGCTCCGCAAGCTCAGGCAGCTTCGAAATATCCGGCATGGAGTTTCCCCTTTCCCAGTTGGACACTGCCTGAAAGCTGATATTCAGTCGATCCGCCAGCTCCATCTGTGTCATATTACTGACCTTTCTGAATTCTGAAATTTTCCTGCCTATTTCCTTCGTATCAAACATATTTTCTCCCTTTCCTCTGATAGTTTCCTTTCCGTTGATAGTTTTCTTTCCACTAACATTTTTTCACTGACAGTTTTCCGTCCGCAGCATTATCGTATCAAATCCCAACCGCCTTTTCCAACAAGTAATGGTTGAATACAGTTAAAAACATCCATTCAAATATCAGTTGAATCAGTTGAACCGCAGGCAAATCCCTCCCGTCCACCATCCAATGTCATAAGCTCCATCCACGCTGCAATCCATAATAGCTTCTCTTCCCACTGCCTCCTTGCCGCATCCTTGTCTCTCCCTATTTTCCCCTGTCACCAAACTCCGCCAACTCCCCCACCCCAATCACCGTCAGCCTGTGCATAGCTCGTGTACACGCAACATAAAGCAGCCCTCTGTCAAACTCGGCCCCATACGTATTTTTATCCGCATCCGCCACCACCACTTCGTCAAATTCCAGCCCCTTCGCCATCCGCACCGACGTTATGGATACCCCGTCGGAAAACCCGGTGCTTTCCGGGGATATCAGCGTCACTTTACACTGTCTTGCCAGGGCATCATACATCGCCTCCGCCTCCCTGTCCGTTTTCAGGATAATGCCCATGGAAGCGCTCTTCCCCATTTCCCTTCGTTCCTCAAAGCTTTGCACCTCTTCTCTGATTATGCCTATCTGCGCCTGCCTATCTCCACAGGCAATTACCTGAGGTTCCTCTCCGTGCCGTTCCATGGCTTCCAGCAGATCGTTGGGGCAGATGCGCCTGGCAAAGGAAATGATTTCATAAGTGGAGCGGTAGCTTTTATTCAGCATCACGAATTCGGCGCTTTTGTACATCCGCCGGATATCCTTCAGCGTGTGCAGATGGTCTGGGTTCAGGCGCTGGCCGAAATCGCCCAATATGGTTTTGTGACAGCGAAACATTTCATTGAGGACGGCATACTGTACCGGCGTATAATCCTGCATCTCATCTATGACCAGGTGCTTTGTCACTCCGCTTTGCTTCAACCCTTCAAATGCGGCACGCAGGTACAGGAAGGGATAGACATCCGCCCATTCCAGCGTCCGGGGGGCAGGCATGGCAAACAACCCGGCAATTCCCATTTTTTCATAGAAATCACGGTATAGCGCCAGAGAATCCTTTATGGTAAGCATATTCATCAGGCTTTTTTCTATTGCCGCTGCACGCGGCAGTTCTTCCCCTCTGATATTTTCCGTCTGCATACGCTCCCGGATATCCCCGGCAGTCAGCGCAAGGCGCTTTTTTACCGGGAATTTTGTGTAGGCTAAAAATCGCTTCCGGATCCATTCCTTCTCCACAAAGAAACGGCCCCAACGGTAATCCTCCGGCAAAAAAACAGTGTAAGGCAGCTGTCTGCGGTATTCCTCAAGAAGTCTTACGAATTCCAGGGTTGATTTGTACCGCACCCGTTCCCGGAATTTTTCATCCTTCGTATCCAACGGATCGCTTTCCGGCACGAAGCCGATAACGCCCTCCAGCTGCAGCTGTGCAAGCTCGGCAAAACCCAGTTCGAAAATAGGCTCCTCTCCCAGCTCAGGAATAACGTTTGCTATGTAATCGCCGAAAACCCGGTTGGGCGAAATTATGGTCACGTTGCGCGAGCTTAATTCCTTTTGGAAGCGGTAAAGCAAAAAGGCGATTCTGTGAAGGGCAATGGAGGTTTTCCCGGAACCCGCGACTCCCTGGATGATGAGGGTTTCCGTCTTTTCGTTCCGTATGATCCGGTTTTGTTCCTTCTGGATTGTGGCTATGATGGATTTCATTTTTTCATCCGAGGTTGCGCTCAGTTCCTTCTGAAGCACATCGTCCTGCACATTCAGGGAGCTTTCCAGCGCGTACTCCATCACACCGTCTGTGATTTTAAACTGCCGTTTTCTCGTGAGCAGCCCCGTGATCCTGCCTGCCGGGGCCTCGAAAGAGGCCGGTCCGTTTTCATAGTCATAAAACATGCCTGATACCGGGGCGCGCCAGTCATATATCAGTGGCTTCTTCTTATATTGAAAGCCAAAGCGGCCGATATAATAGATTTCATCCGCAGGGCTGCCGTCCTCTCTGAAGTCTATCCTGGCAAAATAGGGGGACTCCTTCAGTCTGGCGATTCTGTCCCTCACTCCTGCGGCAAAAGCGCCTGTCCTGTCGGTCTGTTTTAAAAGAAGTTCGTTCTGGAACATTTCATGCGGGTCGATCTCGCCCCGGTTGTCCGCCATGTAGCGTTTGGCCTCCCTGTATTCCTGTTCCAGCCTGTCTGCATTTTCTCCCGCTTCCGCAAGCGCCTCCTCCAGCCGTTCCAGTGTCTGTGCCAGGTGGATCTGCTCCTCAGGGAAAGGGAGGGGCTTCTCCTGCCGCCTGCACGTTATTTTTCCCCCGCTGTCTTTATGCATCGCCTGTTTCCTCCTTCTTCAGCACAAACCGCTGCGTCGGATAGCCGAATTCCACCAGCAGCTCCGCCTCTGCGAAGCCCAGCCCCTTGATTTCACGGCGCTGTCCGGTGTCCGCCTTATCCCCCTCCCGGTACGTGGTGATGCTGATTTCCCTGCCCTTTGCCAGCTCGTCCATCACCTTATTAAGAAAAACCCTGGGAATGCCCATTTTCCGGTAAAACGGATGGGTTCCCATAAAATCAATATTTCCTGTCTCAGTGTCAAAAAGCAGGATTCCCACGGCGATACCTCCGTCCTTCAGTATCAGCGCCTGTCCTGCACGGATTTTTTCCTGCAGGATCCGGATATATTCTTCCTCATCCAGGCAGGGAAAGCCATCCACCACAAGGCGAACCAGCTCCATCCAGCAGGGAATGTCGGTTTCTTGGGCAAAAGCGGCCTCCCATGGCCTGTTTTCCTTATTCTCCAGCATGCTGTAGCTCCCCTCCAGGCTGTATTTTAACTGCAGCGGGTAAAAACGTTCATTTTCCCGGTATCTGTTGGGCGGCATTTTATACAGGGCTGTAAAAATCCCGGTAAAGGCCTGCTGGCTCTCATACCCCGCCAGCAGCGCGATTTCCAGAATCGGCTTATCTGAAAAAACCAATAGCTTCGCCGCCTCCGTCAGCCGCCTTCTCTGTATGTAGTCATGCGCCGTCAGTCCCGTCATATCGGCAAACATCCGGTGCAGATGGTACTTGGAATAGTGGACGGCATCCGCTATGGTATCCAGGTCCAGTTTTTCGGTCAGGTGCGCTTCTATATATTCAATGACTGCCGTAATATTTTGTATATTCTTTTGCATGTTCTCCTCCTTCCGAAGCCTTATTATACCCAACCGTGACGGGACATTTTTCATCAATCTTGCTTTTTTAAGAAAAAAGCCGGCCTGCACGCGGCAGACCGGCCCTTACCCTCCGACCTTTATTCTAACGGCCGGTTTTGTTTACAATCCGTATGGAAAACGCCGCGGAAATTCCAATGATACAGGCCGACAGCGTCAATACGCAGCCCGCAGCGGCGGCGGGACGGGAAAGAAGCTGCCATGCTTCGCCTATCCCCAGCTTTCCTGCCAGATAATAAAATACAAGAAAGCCGACAGTGGGAATAAACATAAATATTTTTCCTCTAATCGAGCCGTACTTATAATATCCGGGCAGCTGTACCCCTGCGTATATGGTAAACAGCAGCATGCCAAGAAGCAGGGAAGAAAGCAGATCGCCGCCCGACGGCGGGGACTTTACCGCCCAGAGCAGAATTGCGCTCTGCAGCGCCGTTTCCAAAAGCAGCGCCAGGTAACCGATTCCGAATACGGCAAGATATCTGCCCGCTACCAGGCTTCCCCTGCCCACGGGCAGGAAGCCGTAAAACCGCTCCATCCCATTTTTTTCAGATATGGAGAAGGTGTACGCTGTCGTCATGGCCGTCACCGTAACGCCGAAGGACAGCCCTTCCAGCAAGGATCCTGTAAAAAAAGGAAACATCAGCGGTACAAGAAGCACCAGCAGCACGGATTTTGCATAGGGCTTCAGCAGCATAAAATCAAGTTTCATACATTTCATAGCAGGGTTCATATGTTTTCCTCCTGACTGTTTCTGTCGGTCTGTCTGCTCATAAAGACCACAATATCATCAATGGATGCAGGAACACATTCCAGGCGGCCGGCAGCGGCCAAATCCTCTTTCCTGATCAGCGCCTCAAAGCCTGTGGGGAAAGTGCGCAGTCCGATGAGCCGGGCCTCCAGTCTGGGGGTAAGCTCCTTCCTGTCTCCCCTCACAACGCGGAAGCTGTCCGCAAAATCCTCCTTTGTTCCTGTAAAAATCAGCTGTCCCAGGTGGATATAGGTGATGTAGTCTGCGATTTTTTCCAGATCAGGTGTAATGTGGGTGGAAAAAAGCACGCTTCGGCGGCCGTCCTCAATATACTCACACAGGATATCCAGCAGCTCGTCACGGGATACCGGATCCAGGCCGCTTGTGGGTTCGTCAAGAATCAGAAGCCTGGCGTCGTAAGAAAAGGCGCAGGCAAGCATGAGCTTCATCTGCATTCCCTTTGACAGTTCTTTCACCTTCTTTGTCTTGCCAATCCTGAACCTGGAAAGCAGGGACCAATATTTCTCAGAATCCCAGGCGGGATAAAAAAGCGTGTAGGCTTTTTCCACATCAGCCATCGTCCACTCATCCACAAAGCTGCTGGAATCAAAAACAGCGCCGATATCCTTCTTTATCTCCTGCTCGGAGGCAATATTGTCTTTTCCGAACACGGTTATTTTCCCGCCTTCGCGTTCCGTCATATTCAGTATCGCTTTAATTGTCGTCGTTTTACCGGAGCCGTTAGGGCCGATCAGGCCCATGATATAGCCTTCGGGCAGATCAAAGCTGATATTATCCAGCCTGAAATCCGCGTATGATTTTTCCAATGCCTCCACATGCAGCATGCTATCCATTTATTTTTTCCTCCATACATTGTCTGAACAGGTCGGTTATCTGTGCATCGCCGGCTCCGGCTTTCCTCGCCTCCCGGATGGCGTCGGCGAACATCGCCCTGGCCTCCCCTATCAGGTGGTTTCTAATCAGTTCCTCACTGCTCTGGGCGACAAAGCAGCCCTTTCCCTGGATATTCTCTATGTAGCCCTCACTTTCCAGCTCGGTATAAGCGCGGTTAATCGTGAGCACCCCCACCTTGAGATCTCTGGCCAGGGAACGCAGTGAGGGCAGGATATCTCCCGGCATAAGCTCCCGGGACAGTATTGCCTGAAGTATCTGGCTTTTTATCTGCTCGTAAATCGGGCCGTCATAGTTGTTTGATACCACAATTTTCACATCTCGGTCCCTCCTTCATCAGCTGGCTGATATGCTGTTATGCACATCACTATAACAGTTGTATTATTATCTGTCAATGGCCTTGTATCTGATTTTCTGAGTAAAATATTGGCAGTCGTCCTTGACAGAAAATCGAACTCATAGTACGATTATCATAATATCAGTATAGTAAGGATGAAAAATATGAAAAAAGAACACTTAGTCCGCTTTCATCAGCAGAATATCCTGGCTGCCGCGGAGAAGCTTTTTTCCGAAAAGGGCATGTGCCAGACCACCATGGACGATATTTCCAGGGCTGCGGAATACAGCAAATCAACCATATATGTTTATTTCCATAGCAAGGATGAAATATATAACTACATTATTCACAGCTACATGTGCAGTCTGAGGGATACCCTGCGTGACTGCATCCGGGAAAACCCGGATTTTGAAAGCAGGTACTTTGCGGTCTGTAACAGACTGTGTTCCCTTTATGCCGGCAAGCCTATGTATTTTACAAGTATACTGGGATATATAAGCGTTGACGAGCAGGCTTTAGTGGAAAGTGAAATCCTCCGCCGGATTTATGACGTGGGCGAGGAGATCAACGATATCCTAGCTGCATGTTTTGAGCAGGGAATCCGGGAAAAATACCTGCGGCAGGATCTCTCCATCCTGCCCGCTGTTTTTACCCTGTGGGCCTCGTTGGGCAGCCTGATCCCCATGGCCTATGAAAAAGAAACCTATATTGAAAACAGGATGGGAATGAAAAGGTCGGACTTTCTGCAGTACGGCTTCCGCCTGCTGCTCACCTCACTGAAAAAGGAGGACTGACGAATGGGAATTTTTATGGGAATCCTGTGCTTTTTATGCTTTCTCCTCCTGCTTGCCAAGGCCGCATCCAGGAAATTCGGCCTGAAAAAAGCAGACCGGCTTTTTATGAAGCTGCATAAGCCTTTATCCGCCGTGCTTTTCCTCCTCTGCCCGGTTCACATTTTTTTCGTGCTGCGGACGCCACGGGCAATGTGGTTGTCCCAGACTGCAGGGCTGTCCCAGGCGACGCGGCTGCCCCAGACGGCACGGCTGCCAGGCTATCTGTCGGGAGGCTGCCTGTTTCTGTGCATGCTTGTCCTGATAACCCTGTGCCACACCTGCCGGGACGAGAGGCGAAAACTGCAGCAGCACCGGATTTTATCTGCAATGATGCTTGGATGTGCGCTCATTCATACCTGGATCGGCCTGTTTTCTGCGGCTTGAACCTCCGTATGTGCTGTTCCTTTGTATGTGCTGCTCCTCTGTATGTGTCGCTCCCCTGTATGCCCCATGAAAACACTGATTGTTTCCGCACGTCTGTCTCCATGGGACCGGCGCATGGAAACGCCCCCAAAGGAGGAATTCCAAATGAATAAATCAAAAGCGGCCCCTGAAGTCCGAAAAAAAAGATGCCTGATCCTGTACTGCTCCAGTCATCATCAGAACACGGAGACCCTTGTAAAAAAAGCTGCTGCACAGCTGTCTGACATTGCTGTTATGCCTCTGTCAGAGAACTGCCTCCCGGAACTTTCCCATTACGAGCTCATCGGCCTGGCCTCCGGCATTTATATGGGCAGGCCCCATGCCTCAATGCAGTCTTTCCTGGAGGCTCACCAAAAGGAGCTGAAGGGCCGCAGGGTTTTTACACTTCTGACCAGCGGCGCCAACCAGAAAAAATACGGCACAGCCTTTTCCTCCCTTCTGGAAGGCTATGGCTGTACCGTATTGGGGAATTACCAATGTAAAGGGTTTGATACCTTCGGCCCCTGGAAGCTTATCGGCGGGATTGCCAAGGGACATCCTGACACCAGTGACATTGCAGGTGCGCAAGCTTTTCTGCGCGGGATTCTCAGGACGCAGGCCTGATACCTGCCGCCACGCATTCACACGGTCTGTGCGGGCCTATCCGCCGTAAGGCCTTTCCCCGCGTCATGCTCCAGAATTACCCGCAGCAGGATTTCCGCAGCCAGCCTGGAACCGGTCTCTGAGGCATGCTCGCCGTCAGGCGCATACATTTCCGTTTCCGGATGGGCCTGCTTATACTGCCACCATTCCTCGCCCACCGGCGCAAGCACGGCCCCCAGCTGTTCCGCCATTTCCCGGTATGTCTCCGTCATTTTCTGCTGTCCGGCTTCATTCGTTTTCTCAGCCCAGGTCATATAGGCAACCGGTGTGCTTCCGGCTTCCTGAATCCATTGATTAATCGACTTTGCCGCTTCAAGCATGTCCTCCTTCGGCCCGAACGGATGGGCATGTTCCTGAAGGACCACATAATCATAATTTCCATAAAGAATGTTAAACCTGACCTCCGGCTCCTTCTGATGCTGATGGAGGAACCAGCCGCCATGGGTGAGCATTGTCACCTCACAGGCAATCCCTTTCTTTCTTGCAAGCTCCGCAAAAATCTCCGGCATATCATTAAAATAGGTGTGGCTGTTGCCAATAAATAAAACTCTCATTCCCTGTATTCTCCTCTTCTTTGGCTTTCTGCGGATTTTCATCCGACAAAGCCAATGCTTTTCTACTAATCCTGATGTATTAATCATAATATACCGTAGGATATTTTTCATCATAAAAATAAAGAAAGAACCGCTATGGGTACAGACGGAAAAATATTCCGCTGTGGCCGGAAACTCCAAAACAATAAAAAACGAAAAGCAGGAAGAATCGTTGGTATCATTTTCGGCTCCGCAAGATATGAAAATATAATAGCTGTGGATATTGAAGTGGAAGAAACGTACAGAAGGCGCGACATCGCCGCCTTTCTCACAGAGCATATGCTCAGCAGCTGTTCTGAAGAAAACCTGACAGTACAGTGGGACTGCGTGGAATCTAATTCCGCCTCCCGCATGGCAGCAGAAAAATGCAGTTTCTATTTATTCAAGAAGCGCCCTTATTATTGGTTTGAAATATCGTAATCTGTATATGGAATAAACTGCAAAGGCACAACGTTCATTTTATGGGCAACAAAAAAGCCTGGTAAAAACCAGGCTTTTTCCATCGGAGTGACAAGACTTGAACTTGCGGCCTCTACTTCCCTAAAGTAGCGCTCTACCACCTGAGCCACACCCCGAAGCTTTCTTATGTCGTCCGGGCTTTCGCTCCAACCGACGAATGTTAGTATACAAAAAAATCCCAAATCTGTCAATATGTTTTTTTAATTTTTGCAAAAATATGTTTTGTGATTTTTTTATTATTTTTTGTCACTTATGAAAATGCCCCTAAGAAGCGTCAATGCTTTCATATATAAACATAACTGTTCTAAAAAATAACGCTTCCCACAAAGGTATTTTCTGACCAGCAATATAAAATCATTCAGCCACGTTTCACCGTAAGATAAAGTAATATATCCACTGTAAATATATTTTTATCGCAGGTTATTTTCATATCACCATTATACTTTTTAATCATATCCTTTACGCTATCCAGTCCCAGGCCATGGTTTTCCTTATCCTCTTTTGACGTTAGAAGTTTATTGCCTGAGGTCTTAATGCAGCCACAATATGAATTGGATACCCGAATAAAAAGTATCCCTTTATCCGCGGTAATTTGCAGGGACAGCCATTTAACCTCCGTCTGCCGTGCTGCTTCAATCGCATTATCAATAATATTTCCAAGAATAACCGCCAGCTCAAATGAACAGGTATGCAAATCCTCCGGTATTTTGACCTGAACATCAACTTTTTTAAGAATAGATACCGCTTTCTCCAGCATAAAATTGAGAATACCATCGATATCCTTATTCCCCGAACTGACATGCTCCCTGGGATTTATCATTGCCTGCTCCATTTTATCAAGATATTCCAACATTTCCGCGTTCTTATTAAGCGAAGCCATACTATACAGCTGCATAATATGATGGACCATATCATGCCGCAGCCGCCTGATTTTTTTCTGCGTCTGCGTGATTGTTTCCAACTGGCTGGAATAAACTTTTACCTTTAACTCCATCATCTCTTTTTCACGGAGCTGATGATGCACTTCCATAAGCATATTATACAAATAAAATACAACGATATTAATAAGCAGTATTCCCATGCTCTCACATACAAGCAGAAATCTGTTATTCAGGTTAAAGCTAATCAGCATAAAAAGCATTATTATGCTTAATACCGGTATTATAAGAAGGTATTTTATCCCCCGCGTATACTCCTGTTTCGCTTTATTATCCAGGAGCCGTGCAGCAATAAGTTCTGAGATTTGGATTAAAAGGACTGTTACAATAGAAAATAACTGCGGCGTTGTCTGTCCGACTTTATAATCAAAGAAAAGGAAGCTTGCGAGAATATCGCTCACCATATTTATCGTGTAAATAAGCACGGTTGTAGTTATTTTCTTGCGGATGCTGCCATCATAAAGAAGGGTAACCAAAAAAGACATATCAGATTCGTGGCAATATTCACGATTGGATAATGAAAAATCAGAAACATGCCAAAACTTATCACATAAAATATCACATAAGCGATTACTTCAGTTCTTTTTCCTGCCTTTCTTTCAGTAAGAAAAAGACCGACAAACTTCCAGACAATATAGATACGGAAGAGATTTGTTACGGCGGCGATCAAAATATCATGTATACTCATCCCTGGCTCCTTCTGTTATCAATTATCTGATTTCTGACCTGGTTCCGGTAGCGTCTGCTGATATTCAGTTCATCCCCATTAAACATTTTTACCCGTTCGTATGTATATTCAATCACATAATCCTGGTTAATGACATATGATTGGTGGATTTGCAGGAAATTTGGCGGCAGTTGGGTAAGAACTGCTTTTATTTTACCATAAAATTCTTTTATCCCCTGAAAGGCAACAATCTAAACTTTTCTGTTATCGCTGGTAATATAAATAATATTTTCACACCATTCACGACAAAACACATTTCCATTCCGGTATTCTAAAAATATCTTCCCCAGGCCCTCTATTTTCAGAAAAATCCCCACTGCTTTTTTAACAGCATCATATTCTAACGGTTTCTCGATAAAATCCAGGGGTTGTACACTGAACAACTGCATGGCGTACCCTTTATGATAGGAAATGAAAATAATTTTTGTTTTAATATCATTCAGGCTTTCACGGATAAATTTTCCCACCTCCACACCATTCAACGTCAGAAGCTCAATATCTAAAAAGAGAAGGTCAAACGCATTCCCCATTTCAAGATGCTTACACAGGGTTTCTCCTGAATACCAGGGTTCAATTTCTACATGTACATTAAATTCCCGAAAAATATCAATCAGCATACTTTCCAGTTCGCAGCACATATTTTTATCATCGTCACAAATCCCGATATTATATACTGGCATACCATTTCTCCCTCAAAAAATGTATCATGACTTTCATTATAGCATATTTTGTGGCCGCCATATCGGTTTTGAGCATTTTCACCGATACCGTTATCCCTCTTTTTCTATGGCGCAAATACTGAATTTACCGGTATGCTGTCTCGCACTAATAGTCACTATATAGCTGCCCTCAAGATCAAAACCCACAAAATAGCTGCCTGTTAGCATATCGCTTTCCATAGTACCTAATACATGAATACGGGTATCATTATTTGCCGTTATTTCCGCCAGCCGGATACGGTCACATATAACATAAAATCCAATGGTTGCTTATTTCCATTGAAAAAGTATACACTGCATTATCGCCGACAAAGTACAGTTTGCCTTTTCCTTTTGATACTTCAACTGCGATGTCTATTTCTCCGCCTTCTCCGTCATAAACCAGTATTTCTGTCCCGTCTTCCGCAATGTAAACCAGGGACATAGAACCATTTTCACAAACCACAGTCCCTTTTACAGACAGCTCCGTCCGATTCATACCGGTTTTACTCTGGTGAACTCACCTGTCTTACTAAAATTATATGCAAAAATATCCCGCATCCTCCATGCATGATGAAAACAGCGCCTTTTACTGCTGAAATCGGCATACGTTCCTTTCTCAGTCCCTCCATTCCTTTGCGGGCAGGCGAAAGTGTTCACGCCGCACAAAAAAAGATGCCTGAAGGAATCTCCTTGAGAAAAAAACAGCTAACCTGAAATTTCCCCCAGATTAGCTGTTCCTCTTCTATTGTTCAATTTTTACTATTTTAGATATATTTCTGAAATGATTCCAGCTCAGGACAGGCAGCCTCCCCCGGAAACCGGAAAAGAATTTGCCACATGCAGTAATTGGCCTGAAAAGCTATGTTCATCAGTGAAACAAACCGGCATAAGGATACAGTCTTCCATCCATGTCAGTTTTTATATTACAGCTTCCATTATTAAAATCACATGTCAGCTTCAGTTTAAACAAATCCACTGCCACCGATTCCACAATAACATACCAAAACTCTCTTGGTACGTATATAATTGGACAATATCCTATCAACATCTCATCTTTACTGAAAAATTCAACTAAATCTTTATCCTGGCAAAAATATTGTAAAATTTCCAAAACGTATAAATTTTTTCTCATTTGTAGTTACCTGTAAATTATATTGAGAAAAATTATACGCCATTAGATATATACATTCAATATACCAATAGATAATATCCTGCAATAAAAACATTCTAAATGTTACTATTATACGCCTCTTTAATATAAAAGGCACAACAGGCGCAGATAATCATCTGCGCCTGTTGCATATTCATATCAGATACACTCCTGCAATTCCTTCAGTTTGAACTGCTCCGCCAGATAACTCAATAACTGCGCCTGGGAAGAAAGCTCCTCGCTTGCAGCCGCGCTCTCCTCCGCCGTGGAGGAGTTCGACTGGATAACACAGGATATTTCATTCATGCTTTCCATAACCTGGCGGACAGCCGCTGCCTGGCCTTCGGATGCCCCGGCAATCGTATTAAGCGCATTGGTTATCCGGTCAACCCCTCTTACCGCTTCAGCTAATGCACCTGCCGTTTTGTTCGCCGTATTTTTCCCATTTTCTATGTTCCGCAAATTTTTTTCTATGAAAGCGGCCGTATTTTTGGAAGCTGCCGACGCCTGATTTGCCAATTTCCGTATTTCTCCGGCCACCACGGAAAAACCTCTTCCCTGGGCGCCTGCCCGCGCTGCTTCCACAGCTGCATTCAGGGCAAGGATATTCGTCTGAAAGGAAATATCTTCAATCGTTTTTATTATTTTTATAATTTCTTTTGAACTGTCGCTTATTTCCATCATTGCACACAGCATGTCTTCCATATATCTGCTGCTTTCCTGTGTTCCGGCCTTTACCTTCTGCGCCTCCACATTAGCCTGTTTTGCATTCCGGGCATTTTCTTCCACCCGGACCGATATCCCGCTAATCGTACTGGAAAGCTCTTCTACGGAAACAGCCTGTTCCGACGCGCCCCGGGCCAGGCTCTGGGCGCCGGAGGCCACCTGCTCCGAACCGGACGCCACTTCGGCGGAAGCCTGCCTGATTTGAAGCAAAGTCCCGCTCATCCTGACGTTAATCTCATGCATGGACAGCAGAAGCTGCTTCAGTTCCCCTACATAACTGCTTTCAAAATTACTGTGCACATTAAAATTACCGGCCGCCATTTCCTTCAGCAAGCTGGATTCGTCACGTATTACATTTGAAAGCAGATATACCATCCCCCGCATATCATCAGCCAGTACTCCCAATTCATCCTTTGACTGATAATCAATCTTCACATCGGATAACTTCCCCTCCGCCAGATTACGGGCGGCTTTTTCCAGCTGGGCTACCGGCCGCGTAATACCGCGTGTTATGTATATACCAAAAACGATGCTGACAGCCACGCTGATGCTTCCAAGTAAAAACAGTGTGACAACAGCCTTCCTCTGCCTGCTTCTTAAGCCATCCACCAGGCTGTTCCCCCTGGTCTTTCCGCTTTCTATCAGAAGCTCCAGCTCTGCCTGGGCTTTCTTAATCACCAGTATATTGTTATGCTCCATATAATCTGCTGCTTCTTCCCGCCTGTTCAGGGTTGCCAGCTCCAGAACATTTTTCCGCATCGGTTCAAGCTCTGTGAGAGCCGCTTCCAAACGGGCAATAATATCCTTATCCCCAAGGAAATGTTCCTTTATCACTGGCAGCTGTTCCTGGATAATCGCAGCCGAATCCCTCGCGTTGGCAATAGCTTCCGCCGTTATTTCCGGATCAGAATTAGCAATTGCACGATAAACAGCCTTCTGCATCCTCTCAAAATTGGAATTCACAATATTTGCGCTGTCATTTACGATAAAAGGCCCCTCATAAAAGGTTTCTATCTGTCTGCCCAGCCCCGCCAGGTGAGCTATGCTGACAGCACAGCCCGCAACAAGCAATACAAGCAATACTGCATATGAAATAAACAGTTTCCATGATACTTTCAGATTTTTCAATTGTATTTTTGCCTCCAATGGTTTTGTCAAATGGGAATCAATCCCCAACAGCCGGCCTGTCCCTGTATCCCCGCCCCCTATACTTCCTGTTCCTGATTTCCGCCGTCGGGAACCCGGGAAAATGATACTGTATACTTTTCTATCTGTACATAAATTTCCAGAAGCTCCATAACCTTTCTTTTTCCCTCCTGGTTGAACCTGGAAAAGGTGTCCATAATCTGTTTCTCCAAAAGATGTTCACCCATACTCCTGCTACCCGTAAGCGGCGTAAAATCAATGGGATCAAGCTCCAGCAGCATGCATATTTTTAACATTGTACCATAGCTCATGGTATATGCCCCGTTATTCAGCATTGATACCAGTGAACTGTAGGGTATTTCAATTCTCTGTGAAAATTTCCTCAGATTTCCATACTGCCGTTCTATTTCATTTGCCAGATTCCGCGTTCTTGGGTCATCAAATTTTCTCATCGTGTACCTCCCACACCATTTTCCCAGCTGTTCCGTTATATTTCATGCCTCAGACTTAAGCTTTTCCGTATACAGCCAAAAAAGCATCTCCTCCTTTGCCCCCCCATACAACAGGTTTCATCTTTATTCACATACTAATTGCATTCTAGCATGCAACGGCTGACTGCGCAATCTTTTCCGGTATATTGCCTGATTACAAAGCAAATACCTTAAGGTAAAAGCCGCCCGGACACTCTGTTCCTTTATAAAACCCTGCCGCGTTCATTTTCTTCTGCATGAGCAAAGCTGACAGTTCAGGCAGCAAACACAAAATTACCACATTTTTTTCGCACTCTCATCACAATTCCATAATAATTCCATCACAATTTCTTTTTATACTACATCTTAGAAACAGGAGATAAAGATTCTTTCATAAAAAAGGTGAAAAGGAGTTGACCATTATGTTTGAATATCAGAATAATAACTATGAAAACAGAAACCAGATGTATGATTATTACCAGATGCCGGAAACCGGCGGGCCGGCCTCCAACAGACCTTCAGGCCCTAAAAAAACCGGAAAAGCAGGGAAGCTTGTAAAAAAAATCGGCGCCATAACTTTAAGCGCCGCGCTCTTTGGCAGTGTTGCCGCAGGCTCCTTCCAGGCTGTCAACACACTCATCGGCCCTACGGAGACTTCAGATAATACTGCTGCCGCAGAAAACACCTCCGCCAGCCTTTTAAAGGCAGCCGCCATCCCCGGCGCAGCGTCTGAAAAGGGCAGCCTTGATGTATCGGATATTGCGGAAACCGTCATGCCCTCCATAGTTTCCATCACCAATAAATCCGTTCAGGAGATACAAAATTACTTCAGCATGTTCGGTTACGGAGGACAGACCATTCCTCAGGAAACAGAAAGCCGGGGTTCCGGCATTATCATCGGTAAAAATGATACCGAGCTTTTAATCGTAACCAACAACCATGTCATTGAAAACGCGGATACGCTTTCCGCAGGCTTCATCGACAACCAGGTTTACGAAGCAAATGTTAAGGGTACGGATCCCGCAAACGATCTGGCCGTAATTGCGGTTCCTCTTGAAAGCATTTCAGCGGATACCATGTCGCAAATTGCCGTTGCATCCATCGGTGATTCCGATTCCCTGAAAGTGGGCGAACAAGTGGTAGCCATCGGCAACGCACTGGGCTACGGCCAATCAGTCACCACAGGTATCGTAAGCGCTACGAACCGTACCATGGGCTCCAATACCCAGGTGGTAAATACCTCTGCTGACGTTTCCGCCCTGCCTACCTATATCCAGACAGATGCCGCCATCAATCCCGGCAACAGCGGAGGCGCGCTTGTTAACATGAAGGGTGAAGTCATCGGCATAAACTCCGCCAAAATGGCCAGCACCGAGGTAGAAGGCATGGGTTATGCCATCCCCATGTCAAGAGTTTCCGATATTATTGAAAACCTCATGAACGAAACCACCCGCACTAAGGTAAGCGCGGATCAGAAATCCAGCATCGGCATTTCCGGCCTTACCGTAAATGAATCTGTTAACAGCATTTATGGCATTCCTTCCGGCGTCTATGTAGCCAGCGTAACGCCAGGAAGCGGCGCAGATAAAGCCGGGATCAAAAAAGGCTATGTGATTACCGGCTTTGACGGCAAAACTATCACACAGATTCAGGAGCTGACCGAACTTCTGCAGTATTATCCCGCTGGAGAAACCGTGGAAATCACAGTTAAAATCCCTGCCACCGGCGGAACTTATACGGAAAAAACCTTATCCGTTACGCTCGGGGCGGCGGAAAGCAGCAATAATACCCAAACGGAATCCGGGCAGCAAGAAGACAAAAATAATTCAATTTACTAATATCAGCTTCTGACCCTCCGGCGCATTGCCATTTCAGCAGAAATGTACGTGCGCCGGAGTTTTTTTCACTTCATCATTTGTTATCTATGTTCAGATTTCCTTCTTCCATATTCATCCATGCAGTCCTCTTCCGGATTTTTCATGCAAAGATGTATGGCTTCGCCCGTCCCCAATTCCCAAAATATCCAGTATCTCCCCGTGGGGCCGCCGCGCATCCTCCTGAAATACATGAATCCGCCCCGAATCCCCGCACCTGTCAATATAAGCAGGGAATAAAAAACCGCACTCCGGCTTTCCCGGTTCATATTCCCCCACCAGCGGGCAAATCGCGCATATCAGATATTCAAATACCTCTTCCGATTCCCAAAGCCGCTCCTTGTCGGAAGCCTTTGCCGGGATATCATAGCAGTCATGGAAAACAAGGATTGCATACTCCGAAGCCGCATGATAATGTTCCATAACCATATCATAAAAAGTATCCATCAGAGCGTCATTCTTCAACCCGCACGCCTTCATTGCCATAAGCATCTGCCACATACTCCCCGGTTTCTGCACGCTATCCGGGAATTCATAATCCTTCAGATTTACATTGGTTGCCGAAAAGGGAATGGTTTTGGCCAGTTCCAGCTTTTTCGCTCTTTCCGGTGAAGATAATTTCAAAAAATTCGTATTAAAACTTCCCTCAAATTCCCCGTCCCTGTCCACATAACACCCTGCAATCCTCGTTATGGAAGTCCGCGAAAGCGTCATCCGCCTCGTAAGCTCCAGCATGTCTTCTCTGTTAATCATACGCTCCTCTTTCCTCACATGCATCAGAATGGGCACCCCTCATTTCTGATTGATGCCCTGCAAAAATACATTTCTTTTTTCAAATCACAGACTGTTGTGGTTTTTCACATCTGTCTACTGCATCAGCTCTTTCTTTTCAAGAATCGCCTCCACGGCCGCACAGGCCGGACAGTCACAATATTTAGCCCCGGCCGCCTTAATTTCCCTGGCATGGGCCGCAATATTTTTTGCATTGTCAGCCCCGAAAACACTGGCTCCTGCTTCGGACTGCGCAAAACTGATTAATCCGTCAACCGTCACGATATCCGCTTCCAGCTCAGCAATATACTTCGCCGTCTCCGCCG
Organism: Eisenbergiella massiliensis; assembly: GCF_003435485.1. Taxonomy (NCBI): domain Bacteria; kingdom Bacillati; phylum Bacillota; class Clostridia; order Lachnospirales; family Lachnospiraceae; genus Eisenbergiella; species Eisenbergiella massiliensis. Next base: position 169,161 of record NZ_QVLV01000008.1, on the reverse strand, counting down.
CCTCCCTGTCAGTCCCGACCGCATCCAGCCAAACCTGGGCCGCCGCCTTCGCCTCGCTGCTGCAGGATGCAGCGTCCATTAATTCATGTGTTTTTTTCACTACAAAATCCAATACTTCTCTGTCCATAACCTAATACCTTCTTTCCCCAAATTTTGTTTTTATTTTACCATAATTACCGGGTCGGCGCAATTCGGAGCTGCACTAAATTCCAGTTTGGAAAATAACAGCCGATTTTCTGGACTCCATGATAAATAATTTTTCCGATTTGCCATAAAAACTTCCTCCCCCATCATTGACAGTCCCCCTCTCCTTGTGATATGGTTATCTACATAAGTAGTTAACCACATCACAAGGAGCCATATTGATGAATACATTCCTTAACTCCGACAAATCCATCTATCTCCAAATCAGCGAAATCATAGAGACGGACATCCTGCGCGGAATTCTGCTGGAAGATGAAAAAGTCCCCAGCACCAATGAGCTGACAAAGCAGTATACCATCAACCCGGCAACCGCTGCCAAGGGAATCAGCCTTTTAGTTGCGGAAGGAATCCTTTACAAAAAAAGGGGCATCGGGATGTTCGTTTCCCCCGGCGCCAGGGAGCAGATTCTTGAAAAGCGCAGAAAATTATTCAAAGAGCAGTATATCCCGAAGCTGCTTCAGGAAGCCGCCAGCATCGGCCTTTCCAAAGAAGAAGTGATACGCACAATTGAAACCGGCGGAGACTTTGCGTAATTTTCCTCCTCTCCCCCTACGCAGCTGCCTTTCGCGGCTTACCTTTCTCCTTCCGGAGAGGCGGCCCCAATTTGAATATCCTGCCGCCGGACGCGGCCCTAACCATAAAAAAGGAGTCTAATTCTTCATGAAACTGCAAGCAGAAAACATCACCAAACTATGTAACGGAAAAAAAGTACTGGATCAGCTTCAACTCACCCTGGAAAAGGGCAAAATCTACGGCCTCACAGGAAGAATCGGCGTAGGCAAAACCACCCTGTTCTCCATTTTATCCAAACAGCTCCTCCCGGACGCCGGAACCGTCCATCTATATGATGACAACGGCCGGGAATTGGAGCTGACTCTCGGGCGCGTCTTTTTTCCGGAGGATCTTTCTCTGACCATACAGGAAAAAGGACGCGGCGCCCAGAGCCTTTCCGGCTATTTCCAGGAGCTGTCACACATCTGCCCCGGCTGGGACAGCAGTCTGGCGGAAACGCTGGCCGGCCGCTATCAGCTTTCCCCGGACAAAAAACTGGGCGAGCTGTCAAAAGGCATGATGTCCATGACATCCATTATTGCCGCCCTGGCGAGCAAAGCTGATTTTACATTTCTGGATGAACCGGAAGCCGGCATGGATACCCTCAGCAGGGAAAAATTTTACCAAATGCTTTTGGATGAATTTTCCGGCAGCGGCCGCGCTTTTGTGATCGCCACCCATCTCATTGATGAAGTCTCCGATCTTACGGAAGAAGTGATTTTCCTGGATTTTTACCTGAAATCCACGCTGGACTGCGGCAGAATACGCCTCATGGAAAATACCCAACAGCTGCTGGGACGCAGTTTCCTCATCAGCGGCCTGAAAGAAAAAACAGAAGCCCTTGCCTCAAAATACGAATCCTATGACATGGGGAATTTCGGAAGAAGCAAAAGCATCGCCGTGCTCCTGCGGCCCGGAGAAAGCCTGCCGGAGGACCCGGAATTTACCATAAAGCCATTAACGCTGCAAAAAATATTCGCCGCATTATGCATGGAAGAATAACGGAGGGAACTATCATGGCCGATATTATGGCGGAAGTAAATCATGTTAAAAAAATATACCGTCTGAATATAAAGGAGCCCGGAATTAAAGGCGCCTTCCGGAACCTGGCACATGCCAGATGGACGGAAAAAACAGCGCTGGACGATATCTCCTTTCAAATGAAGGAGGGACAGGCCCTGGCCTGCATCGGGGAAAACGGCGCCGGAAAATCCACCCTGATTAAAATCATGATCGGCATTCTCACCCCCACTGCCGGCGATGTAACAGTTTACGGCGGGCATCCCCGGGAAAGCGGTAAGGAATATCTTCGGAAAATCGGCGTTGTCTTCGGCCAGAAATCCAATCTTTGGACAGACCTGCCCGTCGAGGAAAGCTATCAGGCCGTAAAAACCCTGTACCGGCTGGATCCCGGAGAATACAAGAAGAACTATGACATGATTGTGCAGCTGCTGGAGCTTGCCCCGATTTTATCCTCTCCCGCAAGAAAGCTCTCCCTGGGCCAGCGTATGAAGGCCGATATCGGCATGGCTTTCCTGCATTCTCCCAGGCTTTTATACCTGGACGAGCCGACTATCGGCCTGGATATTAATATCAAGCATACCATCCGCAGTTTTCTGAGGCAGATGAATCAGGAAAAGGGCGTCAGCATATTCCTCACCAGTCACGATTTGGATGATATTGATGAAATCTGTGACGACGCAATAGTCCTTTCCGGCGGAAAGCTTTTTTACAACGGTTCTCTGGATGCCTTGAAGCAGCAGTATGTCCATGAGCGTTCCATCAGGGTTACCGGCGTCCAGAAGTCCGATATCCGTAAATATCTTCCGGATGCCAGGATTTCCAGGGAAGGCCGCGTCACCCGCATCGATTACCCCATGCAGGCCTACGGGGCGGAAACCGTCCTGAATGCCGTATCCCAGGCCTTTGACATTGAAGATATTTCCATCCAGGCCCCGGATATCGATACGGTGGTTTCCCACATATTTTCCCGGGAAAAGGAGGCGTCCGCCTTATGAGAAACTTTCTGAAGCTGACCGCAATGTCCCTGCAGAGCCAGATGTACTACCGGACCAGTTTCTTCCTTAATCTTCTGTCTCCCATGGTCCTGCTTGCAGGGCAGTATCTTCTGTGGCATGCCCTGTACCAGCAGCAGCCGGATCACATCATCAGCGGTATGGACGCCGCCCAGATGTACTCCTACCTGCTCATTGCCTTTACCCTGAACCATATCATGGGCTGGTCCTCTGAGAACGCGCTATCCAAGGAAATAAAAAATGGAACCGTTGTGAAAAGATGCATCCGTCCGGTTTCCTTTCTCTCTCAGTCCGTTGCGGAAATGACCGGTACCCTGCTGCCCCAGCTTGCGCTCAATCTGATCATAGCATCCGCGGGATTCCTTTTATTCGGCCGTTTTCTGCTCGTGCCCTCTTTGCAGAATATCGTTTTATTCCTGCCCTGCATGGCGGGCGCCCTCCTGCTGCGCATCCTCCTCATCGAGCTGTGCAGCCTGCTGTGCTTTTATACCACAGGATATCTGGGCATCAGCTGGACCCGCAACGCCATATTTGAATTTTTTTCCGGCGCCCTGATCCCTATCGTCATGTTCCCGGGCTGGCTGAAAAGCATGGCCTATATGACTCCCTTCCCCTACATGATACAGATCCCGATCAGCATCTTGCTGGGCCAGGAGCTGAACGTTCCCTTGTTCCAGGTATACGCCGTCCAATTCTTCTGGATCGGCATTTTTCTGGCGCTGCATGGATTGTTCTACAAAAACATCCGCAAAAACCTGATAATTGCAGGAGGCTGAAATGATACAGATATTTTTGAAAATGAAGGAACAGTACATAAAAACAGAAATGGAATATCCGCTGAACTTCTGGCTCATGCTGCTTTCCGGCGTTGTGACAAGGTTCTTCGGGATGCTGGTTCCATTTATTATCTGCAGCAATATCAAAACGATTGCCGGCTGGAAGCAGGAAGAGATCTATCTGATCATGTCCTTTCTTTACCTGTCTGAAGGGCTGTGCAGCGTTCTGTTTGAAGGGATCTGGCAGTTGCCTTCCATGGTTTTCAACGGAAATTTCGACACCATCCTGTCCCGCCCTGTTTCGCCTTTTTACCAGGTGCTGTGCGGCGGCATGGGGCTTCATGGGATCGGCGTGGTCCTGTTCGGATTCATCAGCCTGAATTACAGCCTGATCCGGCTGGGGATTTTCCGTCCTGCGTCCATGCTGATGTGCCTTTTCTTTGTCCTCTGCGGCACCATAATCTGTATGTCCAGCTACCTGCTTACAAACAGCCTGGTCTTCTGGTACGATGCGGGCGGCAGGACCAGCATTCCTTATATGATAACCGAAATCGGCTCCTATGCCCGGTATCCGATCATGATCTATCCCAAAATCCTGCAATTTATCCTGCTCTTTGTTGTGCCCTACGCTTTTATCGGCATGGTCCCGGTAATGATCCTTACCGGGCAGCATATGCTGTCCCTGTGCGCGGCACTGGTCCTGATAAGTCTTTTCAGCCTTCTCGGCGCCAGATTTGTTTTCTACAGAGGGATTTTGCACTATGAAAGCATGGGTATGTAAGCGCCGTATAACGATAAAAAAATCCGAACCCCCGTAAGAGAGTTCGGATTTAAACTTTTTGAGTGGACCCGAAGGGATTCGAACCCTCGGTCTCTGCGTTGCGAACACAGCGCTTTCCCAGCTAAGCTACGAGCCCAAATTAATTTTCCGAAAAAAATGGAGGCAACGAGGCTCGAACTCGTGACCTTTCGCGTGTGAGGCGAACGCTCTCCCGGCTGAGCTATGTCTCCATGGGTATTATTTTACCACATTTTTCGAAATTGGCAAGAGAATGTTTGACAAAAATCCTGTAAATTTTCAGGCATTATTACCTGAAGGCCCATTTTCCGCAGTTTCCCTGGCATTTTTAGGCTGTCCTTTTTTCCCTTTAGGAGCCAGTTCGGCGCTGTATGCGTCAAGAAGCTTTTCAATCAGCAGCTTTTTCACATATACATCAAAACTGAGCATGCAGACAAAAGAGAACAGCTGCAGGAACTTCCGCTCTTCTTCCTCCGTCTCCTTGAAGGTCTGGCCGGCTTTGGTGAATTTCTCCACCAGATCCTTCTTCAATACCTCGACCTCTTCCCTTTCCAGACTGAACACCTCATTGTAAATATCCTCCAGCGTAAGATCGGACTGTCCCTTAAAATACCGTTCCGTAATCGGCTGGAGAATGGTCTGGATATCATTTATGGACATCACACCTTTATAATAGTAAATAAAAATCAGGATCAGAACATGCTCCTTGGAATATTTCTTCTTCACAGGGGGCGGAAGCAGATTGTTCTTTGCATAGTTATTGATCATCGTCTTCGTAAGGATCTTGTCGCCGTCCGGATTCCTGGTGCTGTTTTTCAGCTTGCTGTCCATCAGCGTGGTTACCTGATCCATATATAAATCAATATTGGGAATATCCTCCGGCTTTACATAATCAATTCTGTCAAGGCTTTTCAAAATGCTGTTCAGTAAATCTTCTGTCGAAATCGTCATTCTCTGCTCCTGTCTTCCGCCCTTTCATGCACGGACACCGCGGCCCGGAATTCCCAAACTGTAAATATGGAACCGGATATATGATAATATATATCTGTTCTTTATTATATAGTATCGAAAACTACATGACAAGCATAATCTTCCTGGCGCAGACATTTTTCTTTACTTTAAAACTTTAGTATGTTAAAATCGCAGTATATGAGGGACAGAAGTAAACTATATTTTGTCTTCCCTGGATAGACACAGGAATCGTACGGAGGTAAAGAAATGAACAAGAAAATAAAAACAGACGCAGTGGACCATCTGTTCGAAGCTGTTCTGAGACTGGAGAATAAGGAGGAATGCTACAGCTTTTTTGAAGATCTGTGCACCGTAAATGAACTCCTTTCCCTTTCCCAGCGTTTTGAGGTTGCCGCCATGCTGCGTGATCACAAAACCTATCTGGATATCGCAGAGAAAACCGGCGCATCCACAGCCACCATCAGCCGCGTGAACCGTTCCCTGAACTATGGAAACGATGGCTACGAACTGGTATTTTCAAGGCTGAATAAGGAAGCGTAAGCCGGGAAAATTGCTGGTAAATATTTTCAGAAAATAAGTGGTATAACGTAAAAAAGCACTTTACATTCGAATATTCTTGTGATATTCTGACTATGTTGCAAGGCAACATACTAATTCTTATTTTTTTGCGGAGGTATCCTAGAATGAACAAAGGTACAGTAAAGTGGTTTAACAACCAAAAGGGTTACGGTTTCATCTCTGATGAAGCAGGACATGATGTTTTCGTACACTACTCCGGACTGAACATGGACGGCTTTAAGTCTCTGGACGAGGGAGCAGCTGTGGAATACGATGTTGTCGAAGGTGAAAAAGGACCCCAGGCTGTTAACGTAACCAAATTATAAGATCAGGCATCCTGTTGACCTGTCTTATCACGAACCATCACAATGTGCCTTTTTTGATCAAATATATATTTGTAGAATAAGCTGTACAGTTGTAATGGATTCCACCAATGGCTCCGCTTCCCCATGTACCGAAACGACCATTGAATTTAAAAAGGAGCGTTCTGAAACCGGCATCTGCCGAATCGGAACGCTCCTTTTATATCTCTGTACGAAACATCATATTTTTTCACTTCCGGCCAGCCCGCCACATTTACGTGCCAGAAACAGTTAACAGCCGCCGGAGTATCTCACAGCTCCTCTTCCGCATATGCCTGTACCCTGTCAAAATCCAGGCTGCCGCCGTAAAGGTTCAGTGCGCTTCCCACCGTAATGTGTATCTTATTCCGGCCCAGCTCCTTAATGCTGCGGATATCCTCCAGGGAGCGGATTCCGCCGGCATAGGTAATGGGTATCCTGTTCCATCTTCCCAGAAGCGCCACCAGATCCTTTTCAATGCCGCATACCTTGCCCTCCACATCCACCGCATGAATCAGGAATTCATCACAGAAGGAGGCAAACATGTCAAGCACATCCTCATTCAGGATCACCTTCGTATATTTCTGCCACCGGTCGGTAACGATATAATAGGAACCGTCCTTTTTCCGACAGCTTAAATCCAGGACCAGTTTCTTCTTTCCCACGTTCTCCAGCAGGCGGTTCAGATTCTCATAGGAAATCGTCCCGTCACGGAATACATAAGAAGTGACAATGACATGGGAAGCGCCCGCGTCCAGATACTCATGGGCGTTCTCCGCAGTTATGCCGCCACCGGCCTGCAGCCCTCCCGGGAATGCCCGGAGCGCTGAAAGGACCTGTTCCCTGGAGCTTTCATAATAGGGGCTTCCCTTCTTGTTGAGAAGAATTACATGCCCGTTTTTCAGGTTTTTTTCCTCAAAAAGCCTGGCATACCAGGCCGCATCCTTCTCAGACACGAAATTTTCCTGCGCGCTGTCACTGATATCCGCCACACTCCCGCCAACCAGCTGCTTCACTTTTCCGTTGTGCACATCTATACATGGTCTGAATTCCATTTTTTTATCTCCCTGCCTCTGAATTAGTAAACTTTTTTGTAACTGTTCAGCAGGTCAGCGTATTTACTTCGCTGACCGTAAGAAAATGATTCAGGAGTGCTAAAATCCATCGCCAAAGGCGATTTAGGATGGATTTTAGCAGTAACTGTGAGGGGTACTGAACAGTTACACTTTTTTTTACAAAATTAGGTATATTTTACACGAATTTATCCCATTTGACAATTCCCTTTTCCGAATAAAAAGAATTTTTCCGAACATAATAAAAAACGGACAGATATTTTGTTCGAAAGTGCGCTTCTGTTTTACAGACACACCCAATCACAAAGAAAAAAGGAGTGAGCAAAATGAAAAAGCTGAACAGAATAATACCTGCAGCTCTGATTCTGCTGATGCTTGCCAGTGTTACAGCCTGCGGCAGTAAGAAAAACAACGCGGATGACATGGCAGGAAATACAACAGAGTCTGCTTCTGCTACGGAAGAAACAGCAGGTATGAACAACACCACAGGAAACGGCGCTGCTGGAAACGGCACTGCTGGCAACGAAACGGCAAATGAAACAAATACGACAGGTATGAATGAAACAGGCACCATGGAAGGCACTACCGAAACCGCGGGCCTGAATGATACTACCGGTATAAACGGCACCAACAACGGCACCACCGGCGGCAACAGCACTGCAAACGAAGGTTCCAATATCGTTGACGGCGCCGGAAATGCCATTGATGACGCAGGCGATGCCGTGGGCAATGTTGTCGATGATGCCGGAAATGCAGTAAAGGATGCAGCTGACGGAGTGGCAAACGGCGTCAAGGATATTACCAACAATAAATAATCCTGCCGCTTCCTCCTGTCTTTGACCGCAAACCTTTAACCACAAACAGGGCAGGCCCCGCCTGCCCTGTACATATCAGGCCGTCTGTAACATGAAATATCTGTAACTGTGAAAATACCGCACAGTTTTATTTTTATCACACGCCTTTTTCTATAAGCGTACCGTCCCTGTAGGCCGCAAGCAGCTCCTCCAGATAACAGATGCTTTCCTTGAGCTCCGCGCCGATGTCCGTATCCGCAACCCGGATCCGCCTGGGCGCCGTTTCCACAATAATGGAGTCGGAAAAAATATCCGATTCCTTCCGAATGGCCGCCTCCGCCGATTCAAAAGGTTCATGGGCCACCAGCGTCATGCCGTGGGAATTTGCCACCAGCGTATAGCCTGCGATTCCTGTTTTCCCCTGATAGGCCTTGGAAAAGCCGCCGTCGATAATCAGAAGCTTTCCGCCGCATTTAATGGGCGTTTCCCCCTTTTTCAGCTCTACAGGGACATGGCCGTTGATGATGTGGCATTTTTCGTCCAGGCCGAATTCCCGCAGAATCCGGTTAAGCACCTCCTCGTTGTCCATCAGGCGGTAATAGCTGTTCTTTATCTCCACATGGGTGCTCTTATCCTCAACGAAATAGCGTTCGAAGGTGGCCATTTTATCTTTTCCGAAGACCGGGGAATTGGGGCCGGTCCAGATATACCAGATAATATCCTTCCCTTTTTCCCGTTCCTCCTTATCCTGGGAGTAATAGCCCTTTCTGGCATAGTGATCCAGAATATCATACAGCTCCTTTCCGCTGTATTCCTTCCCGTAGACGTTCACCTTCAGGAAATTTCCCTCTTCATCCATGGGCACGCAGCCGTGGTAAAGAAGGTTGGAATTGTATACCTTGTACAGGCTTCCCTTGGAAAAAAGGAAACGTACATGCCGCTGCAGCTTCTCGCAGTGCACAAACGCATGGCGCAGCCTCTCCACCACCTGCTCTTCTTCCTCCGTCAGCCGGTAAGGGTCGGCCGGGTCAATGGTGGGGAAATCCATGTCCTTCATGGCATATTCCGTACCGTTAATGGTTACCGTATTTTTTTCATAATTTATTTTGTCCAGAAGGAGTCTGTCGGCCATGTCGAATTCCGGCCGTTTCTGAATCAGCTGGCCCTCCAGCTTGAACTGGATGATGGCAATGGCTTTGTGCATCTTCATATCCAGCTCCATATCCTTCATGTCGTAATCTTCACCGTATTTGATGGAAAAAACGCTGCAGTCTGAGTCCGCATAGGTATTCATGGCAAAGGTGGCAAGAGGGATCAGGTTGATTCCATAGCCCTCCTCCAGGATATCCAGGTTGCCATACCGGGCGGAAACCCGGATAATATTGGCGATGCAGCTGGTCTGGCCGCTGGCCGCGCCCATCCATACCACGTCATGGTTACCCCACTGGATATCCACCGAATGGTACTGGCTTAAGGTATCCATAATAATGTGAGGCCCCTTGCCCCTGTCAAAAATATCCCCCACAATATGCAGATGGTCTATCACAAGCCGCTGTACGAGATTACACAGGGCAATAATGAATTCCGGCGCCCTGCCGATGCGGATAATCGTATGGATGATTTCGTTATAATACGCTTCCTTATCCTGCACCTCTTCCTTTTCCGTGATCAGTTCCTCAATAACATAGGAAAAATCCTTGGGAAGGGCTTTCCTAACCTTGGAACGGGTATATTTGGAGGCTACGCGCTTGGTCATCTGCACCAGCCTGTGAAGGGTGATTTTAAACCAGTCCTCCAGGTTTTCCTGGCTGTCCTCCTCCTGCATGATCAGCTCCAGCTTCTCCTTTGGATAATAAATCAGTGTCGCCAGGCTGCGCTTATCCCTGCTGCTTAAGGTGTTCCCGAATTCTTCGTCGATTTTACGCTTTACGCTTCCGGAGCCGTTCTTGAGCACATGGTTGAACTGCTCATATTCCCCGTGGATATCCGTCAGAAAATGCTCCGTTCCCTTCGGCAGGCTCAATATGGCCTGCAGGTTAATTATTTCCGTGGCAGCATCCGCAATGGTGGGAAACTGCTTGGACAGACTTTTCAGGTAAGTTAATTCCAAATCCTGCATACTTGCTGTTTACCCCTTTCCGATCTCAGGCGCTTCTGGACTTAACAAAAAAGGGAATCCTCAGATTCCCTTTATTTCCGCGGGCAACGAGCCAAGCAGCCATGCCTGCATGGCTATTTGGCGACTGCCGCGGGAGTCAAAGTCCGCATTACACGCCTTCGATTACATCACTCATATCATACAGTCCCGCAGGCTTGCCCTTCAGGAATTTGGCCGCCTGTACGGCGCCCTTGGCAAATACATTCTTGGAGTATGCCGTATGGGAAAAGGTGATGACCTCATCCTCCCCTGCGAAAATCACGTCATGATCTCCTACTATTGTACCACCGCGCACCGCAGAAAGTCCAATTTCTTTTTTGTCTCTTTTCTGCCTTCTGGTGCTTCTGTCATAAACATAGGTGTATTCATTATTAAATTCTTCATTGATGGAATCCGCCAGCGCCAGCGCGGTGCCGCTGGGGGCATCCACCTTCTGGTTGTGGTGCTTTTCCACAATTTCGATGTCAAAGCCAGCCGGGGCCAGCACGCCAGCCGCTTCCTTCAAAAGCTTCAGCAGCAGGTTGATTCCCAGAGACATATTGGCAGATTTCAAAACCGCCGTCTTACGGGAAAGGGCCTTCACCCGCTCCAGCTGCTCCGGGGAAAGTCCCGTAGTGCACAGCACACTGGGCATCAGCTGTGCTTCACAGTAATCCAGCAGCTTATCCACAGCGGCTGCCGAAGAAAAATCAATGGCCACATCCGCCAGCAGGGAACCGTCCTGCCCGCAGGCCTGCCTGTAATCCTCCAGGCTTTTATAAACCGGATAAGCGTTGGAAATGTGGTCGGATACGTCCACTCCCGCTATTATTTCCATATCGGCTTCCGCTTCCACCAGACGGGTAATCACCTGTCCCATGTGGCCGTTGCAGCCGTGCATCAGTATTTTTACCATATCATTACCATCCGCGCCGGGGCGCGCGCCTTTCTTCCAAACGAAATACGGATTACAGGATGCCGAAATCCTTCATGGCCTTCTCCAGCTTCACCGCATTTTCCTCTTCCATTTCCGTCAGCGGCCTTCTTAAGGGACCTGCCTCCAGTCCCATCAGGTTCATGGCCTTCTTAACAGGGATCGGGTTCACCTCGCAGAATAATGCCTTGCAGAGCGGAATTGCCTTCAGCTGGATTTCCCGGCTGCCCGCCACGTCTCCTGCAAAAAATCTGGCGCACATATCATGGGTCTGTCTGGGCGCCACGTTGGAAAGAACGGAAATCACGCCTTTTCCGCCAAGGGAAAGCAGCGGCACTACCTGATCGTCATTGCCGGAGTAAAGATCCACATCCTCCCCCGTCATGCTCATCAGCTGGGCCACCTGGCTGATATTGCCGGTTGCGTCCTTTACGCCGACAATATTGGGAACCTCCCTGCACAGCCTTACCACCGTTTCCGGAAGGATATTGACGCCGCCGGTTCTTCCCGGGATATTATAAAGAATCATGGGAACATGGATGGCCTCCGCCACGATTTTAAAATGCTCATAAAGCCCCTTCTGGGTAGCCTTGTTATAATAGGGAGTTACCACCAGAACACCGTCAACTCCGGCTTTTTCCGCTTCCTGGGAAAGATAGACCGCTGTCTGTGTACAGTTGGATCCTGTTCCTGCAATAACCGGGATTCTTCCGGCCGTCTGCTCCACACAGAAACGGATTACCTCCAGATGCTCCTCATGGGTCAGCGTGGAAGCCTCGCCTGTAGTCCCGCATACAATGATGGCATCCGTGCCGCCCGCAATCTGGGCCTCGATATGCTCAGCGAACTTCTCGTAATTGACACTTCCGTCCTCATGAAAAGGGGTGATAATCGCTACGCCTGCTCCTGTAAAAATTGCCATATGCTCCTCCTTGTTTACGCACTGTACTGCGTTTCTTATGTGGCGGCGCCTTCCGGCCCGCCTGATGAAAGTTACCATGAATATAATGCTGCCGGATACGGCAGAAACGGTAACTGACACACAGCTGCAGATTTGTGCAGCCGGCAGCAACAAAAATTCTCCGGCCATCCTGCTTATGTAAAAATCCAGAGGCGGCCGGAGATAAATTTCCTTTTTATGATAGCGCCCCATCTGTTATAGATGACAGTCATATGGTTGTTCACCCTATGCCCAAGATTCCGGCCGCAGGAGCCTTTCTCTTTCGGCGTTCTCCCCTTTCCCTCTTCCTCAACTGTGCCTGTCACATCGGAAAAGCTACTCTTGAATCACGCAACCTCTATCTGGAAATAATCATAGCACGCGCACAGGTTCCTGTCAACGCGCAGATGTGATGATTATGTGTGTTCCTTTCTCCAAAAAAAACGGAGAAGCATGCCCCGCACGCTTCTCCGGCCGCCGCAGGGAAAGTCCCCGCGGAACCAATCTTTGATTTTTTTATCCGGCCCCGCTGCCGCCGCTTCCTTGTTATAACGCAGGCATCCCTGCAACGCGGTCTTCCGCAGAGGCATACAGCCGCTGCCGATCCGTCACTTGATTGTGCGTATCTCGGAAACATAGTCTGCCAGGGCGGATACATCCTTATCCAGGGAAATCCCGGTCATGATAATATCCGTCTCACCATCCCTGGATTCAAGGACATTTTTCAAATCCTCCACGGTAATGATTTTATTATCAATCAGGCCCAGCACCTCATCCAGGATCAGCATATCGCATTCTCCGGTATTGAGCACCTTTTTGGCATAATTCAGGCCGTTTCTGATATTCCTGGCCTCTTCCTCCTGCTTTTCCTTGGGAAGAGTTACAAAATCTTCATCGGATTTTTCGAAACGGAACAGCTTGATCTCCGGCTCCAGCCTGCGCTGATAATCATTCTCCGTCAGGCCCTTGCCCTTCAGGAACTGGATAATCACTACCTGCGCGCCCTTGGCCGCCGCTATCAACCCACAGCCTATGGCTGCCGGCGACTTGCCGTGTCCTGTTCCCCCATAAATATATACTTTTCCTTCTGCCATATGTACGCCCCTCTACGGTATTTACGCGGCCGCAGCCGCCGTCTTCTTCCGTTCGCCCGCCCTCCGGCAGCGACAGCCAAACAGGCCTGCCCGGCGGACTGTCTCATTTTTCCATTTTTTATCATACCATATGCATCAGGCCGATGCAACTTTTATTGCAGCCGTACAGTTTATTCATAATTTTCCATTATTCTTCAACCAGCTCCAGCTTGCTGACGGACACCTCATAGGCAATCCTTTTTTCCAGCTGGTCCTCGCCGATTTTTTTCATATATTCACGGCTCTGGATTCTGCCCCAGATTTCGCAGCGCTCTCCCACGTTGAAGCCGCCGGCGAAACGGGCGTTGCGTCCCCAGCAGATACAGGGGATATAATCGGATTTTCCGTACGGCCGGTTTACGGCCAGGAGCACGTCGGCAATTTCCCGTCCCAGAGGAGTCTTTCTGTAAACCGGTTCCTTGCAGATATAGCCGTCCAGATAAATCTGATTGGTTTTGGAGCTTTCCTCCAGTTCCTCCACAAATTCAATCTCTCTTGCGAATACGGACAAAATCAGTCGGTTCTTTCTCTCTTCGTGGCGGTTATAGGAACGGAACTGCCCGGACACACACACATAGGCCCCTTTATAATCCTCTTCCACATCGAGAAGCCTTTCGGAAACCATCAGGGGGATGATGTCATAAGAATCGCTGAGTCTTGCAACCTCAACGTCCACCATATAGAAGCCCTCTCCGAAAATCTCGTGGCTGAATTCAAAGTCGCTCACGATTTTCCCCATAATGATTACCTGGTTGTTTTCAATTACCTTATCTGTCATTTTTTGTTCTCCCTTCTTGGGCCCCGGTTTGACCGGAACCGCATGTAAGAATTTTTTCCTGTCATGTATTACTATTTTATGGCACGAAAGCCCATCCTAGAACCGCCATGGGTCGCCCCGATTTCCGTAAAATCGACAGATATCGGGGGTTTTTGCAGGTTTGGTGTTGCAAGTTGATTTTATCGGTGCTATACTATTTTAGTTTGAAGCATTTTGCATAATAATAAGGTAGTTCCTCATGTCGGAATTCTTCCCCGGATTCTGACGGAACGGCATTGTGCCGGTCTTTGGGCGCAGCTCTTCGGCTTCCATAACGCCGACGCGTCAGAATCCGGGGAAAAATTCAGGTATGCGTACTGCCTTTTATGCAGATAATGAACTGTAATCATGTTATGTCCAAGGAAGGAATTTTGTATGAATCAGAAAAGAGAAGACGTGAGGAATGTTGCGATCATCGCCCACGTTGATCATGGTAAAACGACACTTGTAGACGAGCTGCTCAAGCAGAGCGGCGTATTCAGGGAAAATCAGGACGTGGCCGACAGGGTCATGGATTCCAATGATATTGAGCGCGAAAGAGGTATCACGATTCTTTCCAAAAATACCGCTGTTATGTATAAGGGAACCAAGATTAATATCATAGATACTCCCGGGCATGCCGATTTCGGCGGCGAGGTGGAGCGTGTGCTGAAGATGGTAAACGGTGTTATCCTGGTGGTTGATGCCTTCGAGGGGCCGATGCCCCAGACAAAGTTCGTTCTCCGCAAGGCGCTGGAGCTGCAGCTGCCTGTTATTGTATGCGTAAATAAGATCGACCGTCCGGAAGCCAGGCCGATAGCTGTTGTAGATGAGGTCCTTGAGCTTTTCATGGATCTGGATGCCAATGACGAACAGCTGGACTGTCCTTTTGTATTCGCTTCCGCCAAGACAGGAAGCGCCACGCTGAACCTGACCGTAAAAAACAAAGACATGAAGCCGCTGTTTGACACCATTGTGGATTATATTCCCGCGCCGGAGGGCGATCCCGAAGCAGGAACGCAGCTGCTTATCAGCACCATTGATTATAACGAATATGTGGGCCGCATCGGCGTGGGCAAGGTGGACAACGGCACCATTTCCGAAGGCCAGGAGGTGGTTATTGTCAACCATCACGAACCTGAAAAGCAGAAGCGTGTGAAGGTGAGCAAGCTCTATGAATTCGACGGACTGAGCAAGATCCCTGTAAAAACTGCTTCCATCGGATCCATTGTGGCGATTTCCGGTATCACGGATATCCATATCGGGGATACCCTGTGCTCTCCCGAGAACCCGCAGCCGATCCCTTTCCAGAAAATTTCCGAACCTACCATTGCCATGCATTTTATTGTAAATGACTCTCCCTTCGCCGGCCAGGAAGGGAAATTCGTTACCAGCCGCCACATAAGGGACAGGCTGTTCCGCGAATTGAACACGGACGTTTCCCTGCATGTGGAGGAAACCGACACTACGGAAAGCTTCAAGGTTTCCGGCCGCGGCGAGTTGCATCTTTCCGTCCTGATCGAGAATATGCGCCGCGAAGGCTATGAATTTGCAGTGAGCAAGGCGGAAGTACTCTACAAGACAGACGAACACGGCAAGAAGCTGGAGCCTATGGAAATCGCTTACATCGACGTTCCCGAAGCTTTCTCCGGAAGCGTTATCGAAAAGCTGAGCCAGAGAAAGGGCGAGCTTATCAACATGGGCGCGGCCAACGGCGGCTATACCCGTCTGGAATTCAACATCCCCTCCAGAGGGCTGATCGGCTACCGCGGTGAGTTCATGACGGATACCAAGGGCAACGGCATCATGAATACCGCTTTCGCAGGCTACGGCCCCTATAAGGGAGAAATCCAGTACAGAAAACAGGGCTCCCTGATCGCCTTTGAAACAGGCGAATCCATCACCTATGGCCTTTTCAATGCCCAGGAACGCGGAACGCTTTTCATCGGACCCGGCGAAAAGGTATACGCAGGCATGGTCATCGGCCAGAACGGCAGAGGCGAGGACATCGAGGTCAATGTGTGCAAGAAAAAACAGCTCACCAACACCCGTTCCTCCAGCGCGGACGAAGCGCTGCGCCTCACCCCGCCCAAAATCCTCAGCCTGGAACAGGCCCTGGACTTCATCGAGACGGACGAGCTGCTTGAGGTAACCCCCAAGAACCTGCGCATCCGCAAGAAAATCCTGGACCCCACCAAAAGAAAAAGAGCAAACATGAACAGGAATTCATAACAGTAAGAATCCTGAGCACCCATAAATATCCAAGAAGCCAGTTTAACGCAACTGCCCGGCAGATATCCCTACCTGCCGGGCAGTTTTCTATTACTTTAAATTTATCCACACACATCAGGACAATGCCGGCACGGAACACGAAGGCCCCCAAAATTTCCCGGCTTTGCTTGCCCCATGGAGAAATTTTGCTTATAATGAATAGGTACGGTGTAACTGTTCAGCAGGTCAGTGCATTTACTGTGCTGACCGTAAGAAAGTGATTCAGGAGTGCTAAAATCCATCGCCAAAGGCGATTTAGGATGGATTTTAGCAGTAACTGTGAGGGGTACTGAACAGTTATGGTAATAAAATGTCCCGCGTCAGGAGAGAAGAATGGCTGATTCCAATATCACAAAAAATGCGCTTGCATCATCCCTGAAATTGCTGATGACGCAGAAGCCCTTCAGCAAAATCAATGTAAATGACATATGTGAAGGCTGCGGCATGAACCGCAAAAGCTTTTACTATCATTTTAAGGATAAATACGATCTGGTGAACTGGATCTTTTATACAGAATTTGTTTCCAGCATCCATTTGGAGCAATATGACAACGGCTGGCTGCTGCTGGAGGATATCTGCCGCTATTTTTACAGTGAAAAGGAGTTTTACCGCTGCGCCTTTGCCATTAAGGGCCAGAACTCCTTCCAGGATTATTTTTTTGAAGTGATAAAGCCCCTGATTCCGCTGTTTCTTTCAGACAGTATCGTAAACGGCGAGGATCAGAAGTTCTTCCTTGATTTTCTCTGCGACGGTTTTGTATCTGCCCTCGTCCGCTGGCTTTCCGTAGAAAATGAAACCACCGCTGAGGAATTTGTTGGACATCTGAAAAAAATTCTGCTCATCTTCGCCCGGGAAGTTTTTCAGGAGCTGGGGGACGATGCCTCCGCCATAGATACCGAAAATTAACAATAAAAGGGCTGGCTGTCACTTCTGACTGCCGGCCCTTTCATTGTTATTACGGATGCGGTCCATCCTTCTTTTTTTATTCCACCGGTAATGCCGCCATGCCAGCGCGGCGCCGGGGATGCAGGGAAACAGGAAGGTGGCGAAGCGGTACACAAGAGAGGCGGAAACCGCGCTCACGCCGCTTACATAGGTGCCAAAAAACAGAGAAAACACATACTCTACAGCGCCGATTCCGGAAGGGCACGGTATCACAGCCGCCAGCGTCTGTATCAGGGCGGTAAGCAGCATGGTATCCGGAAGGCTTAAGGAGGTTGTCCCGGCAAACAGGAGCCAGGGAACCATATACCAGCAGCTGAGCTTCACCGCATCCAGCAGGCAGATAATTAAAAGAGCTTTTTTATCATGCAGCAAAACGCCTCCCTCCTGCTGGCAAAGCTCCGCCTGCTTTCGAAAGGTATGCGCCTTCTGCTCCGCTTTGCTTCCCGGCTTCAGTTTTTTATCCAGCAACCGGAAAATACGGGCGGTGATTTTCTTTCCTGCGACCGCCGTAATGAGAACCGCGGTTATCAGGGCCGTCAGGATGCATCCCAGAACCATCTGCAGCCGGTAGCTTCGTACCACGGCGTCCCCCTGGATGCATAGGATAATAAAGCCGGTGATTCCATAGAGCGCCACTGCGACCTTGTGCAGAATATACTGCACAAGGCTCATCCCGGTGGCTGTGCCCGCTTCAATTCCTCTGGTATTCAGATAGTAGATTTCCGCCACGCCGGAACCGCTCCCCAATGTGGCCACCCGGTAAAAAGCGCAGTAAAGGGCGCAGGAAATCCCTTCCCTGCAGGTAAATTCCGGCCGGTACCGTTTTGTCATATAATGGATAACCGCGCCCTCCGCCAGAAAATAGCCTGCGGAAAGCAGGCATGCCGCGCCGATAACCATCGGCGGCGTTTTTCCTACCTCCCGCAGTATTTCAGGCAGTGACTGCCTGTTCGCCAGACAAACCAGTATGACGAGTGTCAGCACAAGCAGCCATTTCCAGTATTTTTTCAGGGTTTCCAAAGCCTGTCATCCTTTCGCCTGATGGTGCATCCCTGTATGGGCGCTCTCCGTCCGTTGCTTTTCCGCTTTTCTTTCCGCCTTTTTCTCTTCTTTTTCCTGCTTCTTTTCCATTTCCGCTGACCAAAGCTCCTCCGCCACCGGCTGCCATTCCTTTGCATAGGCCTCGCATTTTCCGCACAGATGGGCAGCGCTTTCCGGGCATTGCAAATCTGTGGATTTCGCGCCGGTCCTTGCTATCATTTCCTGTAGCTTTTCCGGATTTTCCAGCATCGGGCAGGGACGAAGCAGGTTATCGTTAAAGGGCTGTCCCTCTCTGTAAGCCATAAACAACGGCTGCTTTAAGGCATCCAGCAGGGATACCTCCCTGATATTCGCGCCTGAATAATGGATGAAAACGCAAGGCTCCACATCGCCGTTGGGATTGATATGGCAGTAATTCCTGCCGCCGGCAATACAGCCGCCCACAAACTGCCCGTCATTCTGGAAGTCAAAGGCAAACAGCTGCTTTCCACCCTCCATGGCACGGATCTCACGAACCCTGTGGAACATATAAGTACGCTGTTCCATCGTAGGCATCAGCTCCGGCGCCGCATCGTTGCCGACGGGCATATAATGGAAATACCAGGCATAACGGCAGCCCTTTTCAATAATCATATCCAGGAATTCGTCGCTTGTCACCGCCTCCACATTATTTCTGGTATAGCAGATGGAGGTGCCGAAAATCAGGCCGTGCGCTTTCAGACGGTCCATGGCTTCCATAACCCTGTCAAAGCAGCCGTCCCCTCTTCTGCCGTCGTTGGCGTTTTCAAAGCCCTCCAGGCTGATGGAAAGGGACAGATTCCCCACTCTCCTCATCTCCTCGCAGAAGGCGTCATCCACCAGCGTACCGTTGGTAAATGCATGAAATTCACAGTCATTATGCTTCTCGCACAGTTTTATGATATCATCCTTGCGCACCAAAGGCTCGCCGCCGGTGTACATATACAGATAGACGCCCAGCTCCTTGCCCTGGGTAATGATGCTGTCCAGCTCATCATAGCTTAAATTCAGCCTGTTCCCGTATTCCGCCGCCCAGCAGCCGGTGCAATGCAGGTTACAGGCGCTGGTGGGATCCACAAGAAGCAGCCAGGGGATGTTGCAGTTATGTATTTTTCTCATCTGGTTAATTCTCTTGGTTCCATAGAAAAAGGCTTCAAAGCCAAGGTTCAATGCCGTCATTTTAACAACATGGGGATCAATCTCGTTCAGGATGCGGTCCGCATACTGCATCCACTTTCCTTCCGGATCCCTGACCAGCTCCCGCGCCCTGTCATAGTCCTCTTTTTCGAATTTATCTCCGCCCATGAAATTCTCGGCCAAATCAATCAGCTGTAAAAAGCTCTTTTCCCTGTCCTTTTTAACATGTTTTAAAGCGCCGTCAATGGCGATACTGAATGCCTTCCGTTCTGCTGCATGTGCTAATTCCATAATAAAATCCTCCATTCTGCGGCTTAGTCCAACGTATCTTTCGCAGGCTGCCGACTAATTAATTTTATTTTATCCGCAGGTCTTTTGCCTGTCATTGGACACTTAATTCCCTGTGTCCTTATTTGGGACAAATAAAAAAATTGTCCAATTTTTGGACAACCTGCCAAAAACGTCCCTTTTCATGACAAAGACGTACAAGTATGATACAATTAGTCGGGAGAAGCTATTCTGCCGAAAAAACGATTAGGAAGTGATACCACTGAAACCGGAAAAAATTACGCGATTTATGATAGAGGCTGCCGTAGACCGGGGAATCCGGGAAATGCAGGAGGATCCCAAGCGCAGCGTACGCAAGCTTGCCGATCTGGGAAGGCAGTTCTCCAGAGGACGGTTCCAGAAGAATTTTTTTGACCTGTCCCAGACCCTGCTTCAGGATGACAACAGCCCCTACTATACCATCCTCTCCCGTCTCACCCGGGAGACCAACCATGAAACTTTAAAAAAATTTGGGGTAAATATCGGTTATACCAGCTGGACCTACGGCGCCAGCCTGATCCGTTCCTATGAAAAGGAGCACGGCTATGACGTTCCATGGACGGTTTTCATGCATTATCTCCCGGACGGCCCACTCGGTCTGAAACAGATCGGGGGACTGATAGAGGAGGGGCGTTCTATCGGCATCTATACCTATTTTATTTATCTGGAGGAAATGCCGGAAGACTGGACGGAACTGACGGAACTGTTCCATAGCTTTGACAACAGCGCCTTCCTGCTGTTTCTGCCCGACAGGGAACTGGAGGACGGGGATGCAGATTTGCTTTCAGGATGCCGCAATCTGCTGGTTTCCGCGGAAATCGCCTCCTGTTACCGTGAAAATATCCGCCTGTTAAAGCAGCGCGGCTGTATCGTAGCCAACCATTACTATTATTACAGCAGCGATCCGGAGGAAATTACCCGGCAGGTGAAGGACTGTGATTCGCCGCTTCTCCTATTTATCGCCAGAGACGATTGCATGCCGGAGGATCGCAGACGGGTGGCGGATGCGGTTTACGACATACGCTATCATCCCGAATTCCCTGTTTTTCCCGTGGAGCTGCACTCGGATTTCATACGGGTGGATCAGATCATCTCCGGCCGGACCTGCTTGCTTGAGGTGGAGGCAAACGGAAAGGTTTCCCTGCCGGACGGAAGTTTTCTTTCCGCACTGGATCCGGATATGACGCTTGCAGGCCTTCTCAGGAAAATCTCCGGACAGCCCATCTGCGGAGAATATGCCTGAACAGCGGCTGAAAACAGCCCCGCCCCAGGGTATCCTGGGGCGGGGCTTATTTTATATGCGTAACTGTGTTAACCAGCTACCTTTATCCTTTAATTAATTCCGGTAATGGCAAATCCGCTGTCCCGTCCTTCATCCTTCTGGAAAATAATGTTAGGGCGGCCTTCCTCAGCTCCCAGCACATATTTTCCGCCGGAAAGCTCCTTTACTTCGAAAAGATTGGTGGAAAGCACGGCCTTCACCCGTTCGTCCGACAATACCTCCGATACAGGAAGCTTCAGAAGATCTCCTCCGTTTTCAATCGTCTGATCCTCATCTCCCAGATTCACATAAAGAGGATATCCGGCCAGAGAGGAAAGGGAATTGATATCCCTGTATTTACAGGCAAACAGGATATCCGCTGCAAAAGCCAGCGCTTCCCGATCCGCCGCAGGCTTCACGGCACAGTCCGTTATACTGGAAGCAACGCCGTCCTCGCAGGTGACCGTCACCGCCTGCCCAAGAAGGATGCCGTCACTGGTTTCCACCACATCTTCAGTTTCAGGAAGGCTTACTGCATACATCATCCCTTCCGCCGTATCAATAACCAGGCTGTTCATGGCCGCATCCACAACAATTCCGTCATAGGTTCCGGATACTGCCATGGGGATTTCCTCCGATGCCATGTCAAAGGTCCCGCTTTCCTCTGTGCTTCCTGTCTCTTGTGTACTTCCTGTTTCCTCAGTGCCTTCCTGCGCGGATCCTGTCTGCGTCGCTTGGGCGCCCGCCGTTTCCGCCACTTCCTCCGCAGGCTGCGTCACAGTCTCCGTCTTTTTCCCGCAGGCCGTAAAAACAAGGCCGGATATCATGAGCGCCGCAAGCAGAAATGCACCTGCCGCCTTTCTCTTTGCCAAACTTATTTTTTTCATATATACTCCCATCCGCACGTCATGCGTGCTTTTAAAACAGAGGCCGGCAGCTGTCCCTTATTCCGTTCCCTTACAGTTACCGGGACCGCTCATTCCTCTTTCAGGAACAGCCCCACCGGGCAATGGTCGGAACCCATTACGTCCTTATAGATCACCGCATCCTCCAGCCTTTCCTTTAACTGAGAGGATACCAGGAAATAGTCAATGCGCCATCCGGCGTTCTTCTCTCTCGCATGGAAACGGTAGGACCACCAGGAATAGGCACCTTCAGCCTCCGGGTAAAAATACCGGAAGGTATCAATAAAGCCGTTTTCCAGCAGCACGGAAAACTTCTCCCTCTCCTCGTCCGAAAAGCCCGCGTTTTTCCTGTTGGTCTTCGGGTTCTTCAGATCGATTTCCTTATGGGCCACATTCAAATCCCCGCAGAATATCACCGGTTTGGTTTCTTCCAGCTTCTTCAGATATTTCAGGAATTCTTCTTCCCAGGTCATACGGTAGGGCAGCCTTGCCAGCTCTTCCTGGGAATTGGGCGTATACACGGTAACCATATAAAAATCAGGGAATTCCAGGGTAATCACCCTGCCCTCCTGATCATGCTCCTCTATCCCGATTCCATAGGAAACGGAAAGCGGCTCTTTTTTTGTGAAAACAGCTGTCCCGGAATAGCCCTTCTTTACCGCATAATTCCAGTACTGATGATAGCCCGGCAGCTCCAGGGAGATCTGTCCTTCCTGCAGCTTGCTCTCCTGGATACAGAAAATATCCGCGTCCGCTTCCTCAAAAAATTCCATAAAGCCCTTGCCCATACAGGCTCTCAGGCCATTTACATTCCATGATATCAGCTTCATATTATTCTCCTCGGCTTCCTGATTCCGTTTCCGGCAGGCGCACTAAAAATGCAGCAGCCTGGTCGCAATCTGGAAATAAATGATCAATGACAGCGCATCCACAATTGTTGTAATAAAAGGGCTTGCCATAACGGCCGGGTCAAAGCCCACCTTTTTGGCAAACATGGGAAGCGTACAGCCCACAATCTTTGCTACAAATACAGCTACGATGAGGGTCAGGCAGATAACAAGGGCGACCATGACTCCCACCCTGTCAAAAAGCATCAGCTTTACAAAATTGGCCGCCGACAGAGTCGCGCCGCACAGCAGGGACACCCTGGCTTCCTTCCAGATAACCCCGGGCAGATCCGCAAACTGTATTTCATCCAGGGAAATACCACGGATGATGGATACGCTTGCCTGGCTTCCTGCATTTCCGCCCGTATCCATCAGCATGGGGATAAAGGTGGAAAGCACCATACAGGCGCTGAGCGCCGTTTCATAGCTGGCGATGATCCGCCCGGTAAAGGTGGCGGACACCATCAGCAGAAGCAGCCAGGGAATCCTTTTTTTCCAGGTTTCCAGCACGCCTGTCTTCATATATGGTTTGTCACTGGGCACGATAGCCGCCATCTTCTCAATATCCTCTGTCGCTTCTTCCTGGAGGATATCCACGATATCGTCTACCGTAATAATGCCCACCAGCCTGTTTTCATTATCCACGACAGGCATGGCCGTAAAATCGTATTTCTGGAACTGTCTGGCAACCTCCTCCTGGTCCATCAGGGTATTGATGGAGATTACGTTTTCATGCATGATATCCGCAATGATTTCATCCGGCTGGCTCAGCAGCAGGTAGCGCAGGGCCACCGTTCCCACCAGCTTTCTTCTGCTGTCCAGCACATAGCAGATATTTATAGTCTCACTGTCCACGCCGATTTTCCGGATCCTGGCTATGGCTTCGTCCACAGTCAGATTTTCCTTGAGATCCACATATTCCACCGTCATTATGCTTCCGGCGGAATCCTCAGGATATCGGAGAAGGTGATTGATATCCCTCCGTGTCTCCGGGCTGGCGTTTGCCAGGATTTTCTTTACTACATTGGCCGGCATCTCTTCCATAAGATCGGCCGCATCATCCGCCATCAGGTTATCCACGATTCCCGCGGCATCCCTTTCTGACAGGGAGGTGATGATAAACTGCTGATTGTCCACATCCATATAGGAAAAGACGTCAGCCGCCAGATCCTTGGGCAGAATACGGAAAACCTTCAGCATATCCTGCTCTTCCAGCTCCTCCAGCAGGACTGCGATATCAGCGTCGTTCAGCTCTGCCAGCATCTGGCGGAGCCTTGTATACTGCTTGCTGTCAAGCAGCTCCCTTACTTCCTTGCTTTCTTCCATGACAATCTCCTTCCGGCGGTGTCATGACAGCTTTCAGGCATGGCTTCATCCCCGGCGGGGTGCATCCGGCAGCATCCCCGGAAAGCATCACATCCGCCTTACACGTTATTTTGTTTTGCTTCCAACTTCGCCCGGGGACAGGAACATCACCGCTGCTTGCCTTTTTGCTCTTCATTAAAACCACCACCTTCCGGAAAATTATTTTTGTGTCCGCGCGTAAAAACGCCGGTCTGTCAGGCAATTAGTGCCTCTTTTACTTATTTAATACTTTTACACTATAACTTCCCGCTTAATCTTTGTCAACAAAATAGTACCTGTCAACCACTTCCAACTCCGCCCGCGCGCCGGTTGCCTCCGTCAGTTCCTTTATAAGCCGTTCCTCCTCCGGGGCAGGCACCACTGTTTCCAGCGCCACCCGTTCCGTATATTCCGCATTTTCCTGGGGATAGCCCTTCTGTCCCAGAAGGTACTGTATCCGGCCGATATCCGAATAATCCGTTCCAATGCGTATCCGGCTTCCATAGCGCATCGTCGCCGTCTGGCTCGCCTCCAGCCCGGCCTTCACCGCCGCACCATATGCCCTCACCAGCCCGCCGGTGCCCAGCAGGGTTCCTCCGAAATACCGGGTTACCACCACCGCTGCATCGCAGATGCCTTCCCCCAGCAGTACCTCCAGCATGGGACGGCCTGCTGTTCCTGAAGGTTCTCCGTCATCCGAGCATCTGGTCAGCTGCCCGCGCCGGCCGATGACAAACGCCGAACAGTTATGGGAAGCGTCCCAGTATTTCTTTTTCATCTCTTCTATAAAGCTGACGGCTTCTTCTTCCGATTCGGTTCTGCGCACTGTGGCTATGAAGCGTGACTTCTTTTCTGTTATTTCAGCGGTGCCTCCCGTGAGAACACAGCGGTAAGGCTGAAAATTCGTTGTATTTTCCATGTTATTAACTCCATTTGGGATAGATAAAAATGTATAATGTGTACCGCTTACAGTGTCCGGGAGGAAAGGGATGGGGCATACAGAACCGGCCAAAGGCAATGCATCCTTAAAGAAAGGGCAGCTTCAGTTGCCTAACCTCCTTACATTACAAGCGGTTTTCCACGCATATTTTATCTTACCATATTAAAGGGGAAAAGTGTATAAATTTCAGGCGCACAGGATTGTGTTGAAAGATTATAATTGAAAATTTATGATTTAGAATGCCAGCAATCAGTGCTTTGGCGCTTTCTTCCTCCCGGGCCTGGCGAATTTACATAAAATGATATGATATGGCATCAAAAAAGCGGCCATCCTTATATAGACAGGATGACCGCTTTTTGGTTGATTTTATACCCTTTTTATATTATACCCATTTCGATGGGTATTTTCAAGAAAAAAAACGGGAAATATAATTACGTCAGAGGTAGTGGCGTATGATTAGTTATGAACCATTTTTTGATACTATGAAAAAGAAAAATATTTCTTCCTATTGGTTAATTATGCACGGACTTTCCAAGGGAACTTACGAGTCATTGAGGAAGGGGAAGCCCTGCAGTACTGTTACCATTGACAGGTTGTGTACGTTGATGGACTGTGATGTGCCAGATATAATAACTTTTAAGAAAGATTGATGCGCGGTAGAACATGAAAAGTTTTGCCGCGTTTTTTATTTTTTTCAAAAATAAGTTGACATACATACTGCTGGTATGTATAATCAGACATACCGATGGTATGTTTATTGTACATAGTGTGAAGGAGGGTTCTCATGGCGAGGAATAAGTATCCGGAGGAAACGCGTAATCTGATTGTGGATACGGCGGCCAGGCTGTTTGTGGAGAAGGGGTATGAACGTACTTCCATCCAGGACATTATTAATAATCTGGGCGGACTGAGCAAGGGAGCTATTTATCATCATTTTAAATCTAAGGATGAGATAATGAATGCGGTGGCCGATAAGCTTTATGCGGGGGCTACGGAAAAAATGAATGAGATTGTCCGGCGTAAGGATCTGACGGGGCTTGAGAAGCTCCGGATGGTATTTCAGGCGTCTATTTATTCCTCGGCGCAGGAGGAGCTGTTTGCCGCGGCCCCGGATATGCTGGATAATCCGCAGCTTCTGTCGCTGTTTATCCGGAATTCCGTGCAGCAGGAGGCTCCGGCCATGATACAGCCTATTTTAGAGGAGGGTATCGCGGACGGTTCAATTTGTACGGATTATCCGAAGGAGCTGTCTGAGGTGCTTATGCTGATGGGCAATCTCTGGCTGAATCCGCTTGTTTATCATTGTGACACGCTGCAACTGATAAACAGAATGAGATTTTTCCAGCATATGCTCCGTCTCCTGGGACTGGATATTATTGATGATGAAATGTTCATTCCTTTGGAAAAGTACGCACAGCTTTATCAGGAGCATCAGGGTCGCAGATAATACGGCGGCAGCCGTTCTTTGAGAATTTGTCTTATGTTCAGAAAAATAACTGCTCTTCATGGGCAGCTTATTTTTGGCAGTTTTTCATACCAACGGTCGGTATCAAAGTTTAAAGGAGGATTCTATGATAAAATTTTCAGATGTAACAAAAGCTTATCAAACGGATGAGCCGGTGTTAGCGCATTGTTCACTCAGCGTACCGGAAGGGAGCGTCTATGCGCTGGTGGGAAAGAACGGGGCGGGAAAATCCACCTTGCTGAAGCTGGCGGCAGGTTTTCTTTGTCCTGATTATGGAGAAATATGTTTTCAGGATATGCCTGTCTGGGAAAACAGGGAATTCCATATGAATGACTATCAGGGGGCAGGAAAGGAACTGTTTGAAAAAGAAGTACTTGCTGAAATGAAAGGAGACGTTTTATGAAACTGATGCAGCTGGAATTGAAAAAAATAAACTGGAGGCCTTATCTGGGCGCGGCCTGCGGTCTGCTGGCCTTCGGGCTGTTCATCGCCCTGCTTTTCTGCTTTCTTCCCGAGTCGGAACGGGGCGTGGATGACGCGCAGTTTTCCGGCAGCTGGAATTCCCTGATTCTGCTGGTTTCCTGCGTCAGCATGTTTTCCTTTACCATTTTTGGGGCGGTTCTTGGCTCCAAAGTCATTCTGGACGGTTATCTTGGGAAAAAAGTATTGCTGCTTTTTTCCTATCCTGTTGACCGCCTGTACTTCTCTTATCGCCGTATGGTTCGGTTTCCGGAAAAAAAGCGCGACAACTGTCATCATTTCAGCGCTTATCCTCACCGCGCCAATGACTAATTTTGCATCCGCGGGCATGTACGGCTGGATGAGCCTGGCAGGCTTTGCCGCGGTCATGGGAGCGCTGTATTTTATTGTTTACCGGAGCCTTTCCCGTAAGGTTTCTCTCATGGAGGTTCTGTGAACCTGACGCAAAGCGGCTGATGTACAGCTTGTTTTTGGAACCGGGCGGCTGATGTAAATGCCGGCCGCCGCCAGAGTTTTGGCAGCATGAATACATTTTCCGGCGCATCTGGTTTTATGCGCCGACAGTTTCGTCTGGAGGTTTATATGAAAAAAGGATTTTCCAAGAATTTTTATCTCGTTGTAATCGGTCAGATCATTTCCCTGTTCGGAAATGCGGTCATCCGGTTTGCCCTTCCGCTGCACCTGCTTTCCGTTACCGGATCGGCGGCGCTTCTGGGTGTGGTATCCGGCGTAGCGTTCCTTCCGCTTGTTGTCATGTCTCCCATCGGCGGCCTGATTGCGGATCGGATGAATAAAAGGAATATCATGGTTGTGCTGGATTTCTTTACGGCAGGCCTGGTTCTTCTTTTCCTGGTGTTAAGCGGGAGGGGCAGCCTGGTTTCGCTCATCCTGATTATGCTTTTTCTCCTGTATGGGATTTCCGGCGCTTATCAGCCTTCCGTGCAGGCCAGCATTCCTTTGCTGGTATCGGAGGAAGCCGTCATGCCTGCCAATGCCATTATCAATATGGTGTCCTCCCTTTCCGGCCTGCTGGGGCCTGCCCTGGGCGGCATTGCTTACGGTCTCTGGGGCATCACCCCCATACTTTATGTCTGCATGGGCTGTTTTTTCCTGTCTGCGGTCATGGAAATTTTTATCCATATTCCGTTCGTTAAAAGGGTGCGCACGGATACGCTGCTTCATGAAACTATCGCAGATATGAAGAGCAGCCTTATTTTTATCGGACGTGAAAAAAAAGAAATCGGAAAGCTGACATTTTGCTGCGCTGCGGTAAACCTTTTCCTATCGGCTCTTATGATTGTCAGCCTGCCTGTTATTGTTACACAGGTACTCGTTTTCCCCCGGAACAATGCTTCGGAAATGTATGGTTTTCTGGAAGCCCTCATGGCGGGAGGGGGACTGCTGGGCGGGCTTGGCGCAGGGCTTTTAAGCAAACGGCTGAATGTCAGAAGCACCTGGAAGCTGCTGTTTTGCTGCGGAATGCTGCTGCTTCCCATGGGCGCGGCTCTTTATAAGGGGCTTCCGGTATATCTGGCTTATCTGATTCTGGCGGTGTCGGGGATTCTTATCATGGCGATGGCATCCCTTTATACGATTCAGGTAATGTCTTATATCCAGATCACGACGCCACCCGGGCTGATCGGCAAGGTAATCTCATGGATTATCGCTCTTTCCACCTGTGCGCAGCCACTGGGGCAGATCATGTATGGCTTCCTGCTGGAGCATTTGCGCGGGATGCTGTGGATCGTGTTTGTTGTGACCGCTGCGGCTACCATGCTTTTCGCCCGGTGGAACAGACGGGTGGCGCAACGGCTGTAGTCCGGGCCTCAAGCCTGGCATGAAAAAAGGTGATGCTTTCCTCTGTGTGAGGGCATCACCTTTTGGCTTCTTATATAATTCAGGACTCCAAAGCAGTCAGCCTTGCTTTTGATTCCTGTACCTGGCCCCAGTTTTCAAGGGCAAGCTCATATGTTTCATATACTTTATCGGATACACGTTTTAACTCCTGACGCAGCTTCTGCTGGCCTTCCTTCAGGGCTCCGATTTCGCTTTCCACTCTGTCGAGGCGGCTATCCATACCATCAAGCCGGCCCTCCAACCTGTCGAGCCGATTATGTACGGGCTGCAATTTTTCATCTAATAATCCTGACAATACGTTTATCAGTACTTTCTCGTCCATTTTACTCCTTATCTGCGCTCTAATCCGCATAACAAACCTACAGCTGAAAGTGTTTTTCTTTCAGCTTTTGAAAGTATATTTCTTTCAGCTTTTGAAAGTGTTTTTCTTTCAGCTTCTTTGTGCATTACAGGCCTCCGGAGCCATTATCCTGCTGTCTCTGATTACAGATAAATACTATCACAGGAAGGAGATAATCTCTATATGTATTTTCGTATTTTTCTGTATACATTCTGCGTGCAGACGACGCCATATCTGCCGTTTTATCCGAGAATATACTTCTTCACTTTCCTCTCCGGCGCCTGGGGATTCAGTTTATAAATCTGTTTTTCAATCTTTCGGAAGGCTTCTTCACCGGAAATCCCCGCGGCCGCGTCAAATACCTCTTCCCCGAACAAATCCTCCGTCAGGCAGAAAACCGTTGAAGACCATCCGTATTCCTCACCCTTCCGGGATTTCTTTCTTGTCCTGCCGCAGAGTGAAACGTAAAATTTCATCTGCAGCTCAGTCAGCGCATTATCAAATCCGCTTTTGTCCTCTCTGGAAAAACCGCCGTACTGCTTCAGAAGATGCACCGGAAGCTCCTTTTCCTCACTGAGCACATCATAAATCCGTTTCGCCATCAGGGTAACATTACCTTCCTCATATTCCTCGTAAAGGTCCGCCTTTCCCCTCCTGGCTGCCAGGAAATAGGGAAACCATTCTTTCGTTATATAACCGCTTTTCTTAAAAAAGAGCTTTCCATAGGCAATATCACGATACTCATCCAGGACCCGTATCCTCCATTCCCATGGATCCGTATCATCGTCCTCCGTATGCCAGTGTATTTTATCACTAAAGTAATCGCTTAATGTAAAAACCCCTTCTCCGTTTTCACCGCCGATTGTAAAGCCCGCTATCCTCAGATCGTCTACAAAATCCTGAAAGCCGTTTATTTCCTTCATTGCCTGTCCTCCCTGTTCCAACCTCTGATTTCTGATTCTTAATTTCTGTCCTCAAGCTTATCAAGCAGCCTCCTTATACGCCAGGTACAGTCGGCAATCCTGTTTTCTTTCTTTTTCCAATTGTCGGAAAGTGGAAAATATATCCCGTCTTTTACCTCGCTTCCCATATCCCAATTTCCTTCTTCCCTTTGATTTGCATACAGCCATTTTGATGCAAAATGCAGCATGTCGATGCTGTTCCTGTATTCCGCAAGCAGTTCCAGCGCCGCCAGATATCTTCCCGCCTCTCTGGATGCAAACGTTTCCGGTACATTACAGATCCGGGAATCTCCCGAGGGTCTGCTAAAAACATAATAAATTCCTTTGTCATAATGAAGCACATAATCCATCATCAGGCGCTCCGTTCTTTCATTCAGCATGCCGGGAAGGAGGGAAAGCTGATAAAAAGTCACAAAATCCACCAGCCGTCCGCCTCGCGGCGGTTCTCCGAAAATCTCCGTATATGCCAAAGCACAGTCCTCATGGCTGAAGCTCCCGGAAGAGAACGCCCGGGTTATAATATCGGCCCATTTCCCGGCAACACGGTTCGCGCTCCTATCTGCCAATGTGAATTTCCTGATCCAGACAGCGAGCATCAGCTCCGTAAAAATATCCCAGTTATGCATTTTTTCCCGCCTGTCCGGCATTTGTTTCCTGCCTTTCAGGCAATCGCTCATATATGTAACGGTTCTGGCAATCACCTCATCATTGATATCAAAGCCTAAAACATACAGTCTGCGCAGCGCCTGTTCCGTTGTGATTGGCGCTTTGGATGGCTTACTTAATGTATGGAAATTTCCCCACAGACCATTTTCATCCTGCTGCGCCAGAATTTCTTTCGCCCATTTAGTGTCCTTATACAAATTTTTCTCCCCGATTTCATATCTGTTCAGAATATTTTATATCTTTATCCGGGATTTTCCGAATTCATTCAACGTTCCCGGCCTCTTTTGAATTTTCTCACTGCGGCGTCAAGCAGAGACTTATCGCCTCTTTCTTCCATAAATTTATCTGATATCCGATTCAGTAATTCCTCCCCCATTCCCGTCCAGTAAAACCATATTGCAACCAAAATACTGATTGCTAGCAATATCCCATAATTTAATCTTTTCATGCACCGCCCTCCCTTGTTACGCCCAAATATGTACAGTAAAATAATTGTTTTCTTCATTCTACCATGCCTGCTCCGCCTTTATCAACAACTACTAAAACTACTAAAAAGACCACCTTCCTTCGCGCCCCTCTGGTTACTGTTCACCCCTTCTGAAGAACGGCACAAGAATCCCGATTGTTTGCGGTTCACCTTCACGATAACATGGGTATCAACGATGAACACCTCGCTCCCGGAGAAGGAATGGTAAACTGGGCAAACGTCAGGGATATTATCGATGCCTCCTCCTATGAAGGCTCCTATACCCTGGAAAGCGACAGCGCCGTCATTCCTGCCGGACGCACACCCCTGGAACACCTGCTGCTTCATTATAAAGGGGCAAAAGCAATGCTTTTTCCGTAATCGCTTCCGGTACGTATAGAAAATCCGGCGTCTTTCTGCTTTCGTTGCCAGCCTGCATTTCCCTGCGCCTGCAGGCTGACAATGAAAGCCATAACAACGGTTCTCCCATGTAAAATTTATGTAAAGAAACCGCCCTGTCTCTTGCTCTCCCTCACCCGCTCCCCTATAATAGGGACAACATTAATCCTCAGTGTTTTATCAAAGAAAGGAATTTCCCCATGGACGACGCCCACAGTGACGCTGCCCCAAACATATATACACATACCTGTTTTTTAAACGGCAGCCTGTTAAAAACAGGAACACACAGGCATAGTCCGCGTTCCTCCGGGAATACGGGCCATGCTTTTTTGTGTCCTGCGAGATGAAAAGGAGAAAAAGCATGGATCTGCAACTGGAAAACATAAGAAAAGCCTATGGCGACAAGCAGGTGCTCAGGGACTGCACCTTTGCCTTTGAAAAAGGCAAAATATACGGCCTCCTGGGCAGAAACGGAGCTGGCAAAACCACTCTTTTTAACTGCCTGACAGATGAGGTGCCCGCGGACGGAGGACGCGCGCTGCTTTTTGACGGCGACGGCGCGCCGCGGCCGCTTACGCCGGATCAGGTGGGGTATGTATATTCCACGCCCATTCTGCCGGATTTTCTTACCGGCTATGAATTCATACGTTTTTTTATGGATCTTCATGAAGGAAATGTCCCTGTGGGAAAGACAATTGATGACTATTTTGATATGGTAAAAATCGATGCCCACGACAGGCACAAGCTGATCAAGGGGTATTCCCACGGAATGAAAAACAAGGTGCAGATGCTCATGCTCCTCATAGCCCGCCCGCCTGTGATTTTACTGGACGAGCCGCTTACCTCCTTCGACGTGGTGGTGGCCCTGGAAATCAAACAGCTTCTCCGTGAAATCCGGCCGGATCATATTCTTATTTTTTCCACCCATATCCTGCAGCTTGCCACAGATTTGTGTGACGAAATCGTAGTGCTCAGTGACGGGCGGCTCAGCCGGCTCGACCATTCCCTGCTGGATAGCCCTGACTTTGAAGCCAGGCTGATAGAATTATTAAAGGATGAAAATGCCCATGATTAATACACTGAAACAAATCATTTTTATGAGGACCGCCCTTTGGGTTAACGCCTTTCTCTATTATCTGAAACGCCTTCCCCTGGCGGGTAAACTGGTCCCTGATTCGGTGTACGCCAATTATTCCGCGAAAAAAATACTGGCTGCCGGCGCCTTCCTGGTTCGCCAGCTTGTTGACATTACAGGCAAGCCGCTGTATCTTCTGTTTTTTGTCCTGCTGCCAGCGCAGCTGCTGTCCGGAAAAGTACCCGTATGGAAAGGACAGACCTTTTCCCTGATGGCGCATATCCTTTTCTTTTTAAACTGTATTATCGGTTCTCTGGGAGACAGCCAGATCTTCACCGTAACCAGGGATAAAATCACCTTGCTGAAATATATGAAGGGCGATGTACGCAGCTATACGCATGCGGCCCTCTGTCTGAAATATGTCCCTTTTTTCCTCTATTACCTGCCTTTTCTTATCCTCTTTTCCTTACTTTGTGGAGGGACGGCGGTACAGGGGCTGTTTCTGTGGATTCTGCTGGCGGCTGCCCGCGGTATGGGAGAAGCGTTCCAGTTGTTTGTTTTTGACAGGACCGGCAAGGTGTACTACCGGAATATGGCATGCAGCTGGGCCATTATCGGTATCGGACTGGCCGGGGCTTACCTGCTTCCTTTGTCAGGGATTTCCCTGCCGGCGTCATTTTTGCTGCATCCGGTCAGTATGGTATTCTGGCTGGCCTGCGGCGGCTTCAGTCTGTATTACATTATTACTGGCTATAAAGGTTATGAGCAAAAACTGATTCATTCCATTGATATTAATTTTCTGCTGACAACCATAATGAAATCCTCTTCCGCTTCTTCCTTCAAAGAGGTGGAGGTCCGGGAAAAGGACGCGGAGCTTTCCCTGTCCGTAAAACAGCATACATCGGCGCTGCGGGGCTATGCCTATTTTAACAGCCTGTTTTTTGCCAGACACAGACGACAGCTCCTGCGCCCGGTGTACTACCGCCTGATCGCAGTGGCTGCCATCTTTGCGCTCTCCGTTGTCTTCCTGCTTCTGAACCGGCCCGCGGCAGTGAAGCTTGGGCAAAACATGACCTCCCTGCTGCCCTCCTTCGTCTATATCATGTATTTTCTCACGGTAGCGGACAAAGCCTGCCGGGCCATGTTCTATAACTGCGACAAGGATATGCTCCATTATTCCTTTTACCGCAGGCCGGATACCATACTGAAGAATTTCCGGGTGCGGCTGATGTATGTATCCCTTTATGACGCGGTCATAGCCGGCGCCCTGTGCCCTTGCGCCGTTATTTTCCGCCTGCTGTGCGGCGTCAGCATTTTTACGGCGGATATGCTGCTGTTCTGTCTGGCCATCCTGCTGCTTTCCGTCCTTTTTACCGCCCATCACCTGTGCCTGTACTACATTTTCCAGCCTTATTCGGAGAGCCTGCAGATAAAAAACCCGTTTTTTTCCGTCATCAATATCATTATGTATGCTCTCTGTTTCCTCTGCCTGGAAATCAAAGTGACCGGAAGCCTGTTTACGCTGGGCGTACTCGGCTTTACGGTGATATATATTGCGGCGGCGCTTGTTCTTGTATATTTTCGTTCGCCGAAGGCCTTCCGGGTAAAGTAATTTATTGTACAGACATTACCGGAGCCGGTTCAGCCCTTCCCCCGAAACTGCACCGGCTCCGCCTCATATCTGCATCAAAGTCTCATCATTTGGATACCTTCAGGAAAAATTCGTTAATCCCCTCATAGAAGCCGATTGTGACTATCGTTTTTTCGTTTCCCATGCCTGCAAACACATACTTTTTAAAGTAGGGGGTGGTTTCCAGCAGGGGATTTTGATCCTCATAAACCTCCGGCGCCTCAAGGCCCATGTACTCGCTCCACCGGGCAATGATTTCATCGGGGTCCATTTCCTCCCAGCGCATGGAGGATCTGGCGTAAAATTCATAAATTCTGCCATCATCCGCGTCAATATAGGCATCAATGAGGCGGTTTTCTTTTCTGGCATTTTTCTGGCTGGTTGACAGGCTCACCTTCCAGACCGCCACGTTGTTCTGCGGCTCCGGCACGTCAATGGCGGAATACAGCACCGCGTCGTAGGCAGAGGCTTCCACCTTTCTGACGGAATCCGGAAGTATCCCCAAATCCTTCAATATCTGCAGTCCTTCATTACAGGATTCTATGATTTCCGCATCCGTAATTTCCTTTCCGGAAGGCCCTCTGTGATTGACTACAAAGGCATAGCTTCCTTCCGGCTCCTGATATTCCAGGCCGTCCTCGTCCTTCCGGGTCATGGCGTTCTGATCGCTTTCCGGGAAGGACTGGCTGTTCAGGCATTTCGCCAGAATATAAAGCCGCTCGTTGCTGCTTAAGGTATAGCGGTAGCCTTCGCCTGCCGTTTCCACTGTCTGGGCATGGGTCACGCCCAGAATCTCCCTGTCACGGTATTCCGCAATGGCCTCCGGCCCCCAGATGGAAAAAGCCATGACCAGGCACACAAACAGAAGAAAGGCAATGTTCCTCATGTTTTTTTTCATTCCATTCCTCCTTTATCCGGGAGGACAAAGCTGATACAGGAGCCTTTCCCCGGTTCACTTTCTATTTCCAGCTTGCTCCCATGAAGGAGAAGGATTTCCGCACACAAGGCCAGGCCCAGGCCGGCCCCGTTCTTGCTTCTGGAGCGTGACTTATCCACCATGTAAAAGGCTTTGGTGATATTTTTCTGTTCTTCCCTGGGGATCCCCACGCCCATGTCCTTTACCTCAAAACGGTAGCCTCTCTCCGTGAGCTTCCCCCTCACCTCAATAGGGCTTCCCGGCTCCGAAGCCTTGCAGGCGTTATCCAGCAGATTCACCAGCACCGACTTGATCAGGTTGGCCTCGGCCCTCACCATACCCGACTCATATTGAAAATGAAATTCCATCTCCGTATGGGATGCAAACATATCCTTCAGATAATCGAAAAGGGAAGCGGCAGGCACCAGCTGGAACTGCACTTCCTCCTTCTTGGTGACAATGATATCCAGAAGCCGCAGGGACATGGCCTCCAGCCGCTTTCCTTCCGTATATATATAATTGGCGGACAGGAAGCTTTTTTCCTCATCCAGCTTACGGGAACGCAGCATGTCCGCATAGCCTATGATAGCCGTCAGCGGAGTCTTCAGCTCATGGGCAAAGGCAGCCACGAAATCCTCCCTGGCCTGGATTTCCTCCTCCAGCTTATTGATATTTTCCTCCAGCACATTTGCCATATGGTTAAAATCCGTAGTCAGCTGTCCCAGCTCGTCATTGCTGATCTGCCTTGCCCGATAACCATAATCTCCCGCCGCCATCCGCTTCGTCGCCCTGGTAAGCAGGCGGATGGGCTTGGTCAGCCAGGAGGAAATCACCAGCATCAGCACCGTACCGAATACCAGCATCAGTATCGTCACCCGGCGGTACACGGAAAAGCCCAGCTGCCTTTCCCGGAAAACCTCAGACACATCCTTCAGCGTTTCCAGATACAGGATCCTGTCCAGCGCATTCACCGTTATCCCGGTCTGGATATAATAGCTGTCCTCCTGCCTGATCACCCTGTAGGTTTTGGTATTTTCATCCGTCTGGCCCAGCAGGCCGTTGTCCGCTTCAAAGCCGCTGCTGATATAGAGCACGTTTTTTTCCTCGTCGGACAGGCGCAGCAGACGGCTGCTGTCATGGCCGCCGGTCTCCATGTTGGAGGCGATCTGCTCTATGGTATGATCCTGAAGCACATCGTATTTTGCGGGCACGTTAAGCGCGGCCGTCTCAAAGGCGAACCGGAGGATGCTGTTTTCATCCAGCGCCTGCCCCACCTCCCGGTCCAGCGCGGTCTCAAACACATAATTGACAAAATAAAATCCGCTGAATCCGAAGGCAATCGCCATGACGATCATCGTACACAGCAGCAGCTTGATTGAAAATTTCATTGCGGCACCTCTAAGCGGTATCCCACCTTGTATACCGCTACCAGACTATGCTCCCATCCCAGCTTCCTTCTCAGGCGCTGTACATGCAGGTCCAGCGTCCGGCTGTCCCCGTAGTACTCGCCCTCCCAGACCTTTTCATACAGGGTCTCCCGGAACAGCGCTACATTTTTATTTTTCATAAAAAGCACCAGCAGGCCGAATTCCTTGTTCGTCAGCTCCACGGGCACTCCCGCCCTGGTCACCCGGCGCGCTTCCACATCCACCACCACATCGCCCGCGCTGAGCAGCCTCTCCGTTTTGTTATAGCGGCGCAGCACCGCTTCCACCCTGGCCACAAGCTCCACCACGTCGAAGGGCTTCACCAGATAATCGTCCGCCCCCAGCTTCAGCCCCTTCACCCGGTCGCGCACCTCATGCTTTGCGGTGATGAAAATGACCGGAATGCCCATGGGCCGGATGTATTCCATGATGTCGTAGCCATCAGCACCCGGCAGCATGATATCAAGCAAAATCAGGTCAAAGTTCTCCTCCTCTATCAGCTTAAGCGCCTCCAGGCCGTCCTGGACAGTCCGGCACTGGTAGCCTGAGGCGGAAAGATTCAGATCTATCAAATCGCAGATGGGCTTTTCGTCATCCACTATCAGTATTTTTATCATCGGTACAATGATGCTCCTTTCCCAAACAATTGTTTCCCGGCAGGCTCCGGCCCCTTCCGGCCCCTGTTTACACGGACCAGCCCCAATAGGCGCGCGCCCTTAGCACCAGCTCCTCCGTCGTGACGTTTTCCCCAATCCGGTACAGCTTCTTATACTCCGTATCGGCGGAAAAACCTCCCGTTCTCTGGTAATAGATCTCAAACTCCGTTCCAATCACCGCCTCCGCCTGTTCGCTTTCATAGCTGTAGCGGCCCAGCACGATGATGTCCTTCAGGCCGTCCCCGTCCACATCCTTGCAGACAAGGCCCTTGAGCGCATACAGATTATCATATTCCCCCATGGGCTGGAAGCTCCAGACGATGTAACCCTGCTCATTCACCAGATAAATCATAAATACATTATAATCCGCCATGGTATAGGTTCCCGGCACCACCTGAAGCCTGCCCATTTTTTCAAAATTCCGCCAGTAGCACTGTTCTTCTATAATCCGGAAGCCATGATCCAGCAGCTCCTTTTGCGTCATGGCCGTATACAGGAATTCCGTGGAATTGCCGTCCCGCACAAAGGAGGTGATGAACCGGATGCTTTTATTCATGCTGAAGCGGTTGATTTTATCGGAAATCCGCCAGTCCTGGTAGAAGCCGTCCCTGCTTCCGAACAAAACATCCCCTACCTTATAGGTTTTCTCCGGGCGGGAGCTGTTTTCATTGATGCAGGAGGTAATCAGCACAATATCCGTGTAGCCGTCCCCGTTCAAATCCTGGAAGGAAACCGCAGCCATGCCTTTATTGGGCTGCTCCAGCATGCCCCGGTTCCGGTTGTTGGTTTCCAGTCTGTCGGTTTTGTATACCACCCGGTCCTCCCCGTCCGTCAGGAACAGGGCAAACCGGTTATATTCCGTATCTAGCGCCGGAATGAAAATCACTTCCCCATAAGGCTCCAGCGTTACCGGAAACGCCTGGGTATCAATGATCCTAAACCCCTGCGCCGGAATATCCCCCAGCTTGTCAATCGCGTCAAACCGCTGCCTGTACGCCTGGTATTCCTGCGCCGGCTGTGCCGGATCCTCATTTTCTTTTTCCGTTCCCGCAGCCTGCAGGGAAAGCGGACAGCACAGAAACACTGTCAGGAGGATACATGCGCCCCGGGCCAGGCGGGTTCTTATTTTTTCATACAGCAAGTCTTTTCACCCGCCTCTCCTATTCCTTCCTGTCCGCTTCCGCCGCCTTTTGAATCAGCCGCTCTATCCCCTCCTGAGAATAGGAAAGCAGCCGCCCGAACGCACAGGCTGTCTCATAGCTTTTCTGCTTTGTATACCCGCCGGTTTCCTGCAGCCTCCGCTGTTCCTCCTTCAGCCGCAGATATTCCTCCAGCACATCGTCAGTATAGTAAAAAAGGAAATTATATTTGCCCCGGTTGGCCTGCGCAGGGAATAACTCCGTGATAAAGGCCTCGTCTTCCGGGTAATATTTTACCCCGTATTTTTTACAAAGCTTCTTTACTTCCGGCAGATAGCTGTTGCGTTCCTGCCTGGTGTCACAGGGATGGCTCATGGCCAGCTTCTTCACTCCCGCCGCCGTCATCTCACAGAAAACATCCATTACGCCCAGCTCATAGGAATACCGGTCAACCTCACGTTCCCCGGCGGCTTCCTCATCCCATGGCTCATACTCCTCCTTGTCCAGGGAAAGGGGAATGCCCGTCCTGCTGGTCACATTCACTCCGCCATACCAGGTACTGTCTATTTCAAAAATATCGCCCACCTGATATTCCATGGAAAATTCATCGTTCTTTTTCACTATCCTTATCTTCTGTCCGCTCATATCTGCTCTCCTGCTTTCATCCTTCCCCGTTGATCCGAAATCTTTTAATCAGTCCCCTGGGCAGCTGCGCCTGTGCCGAAAGCTCCCTGCCCTGCCGCTTTTCTGACCGCTTTAATAATTATGCCATGTTTTTCCCAACAAAATAAATGCTATCACTTATGCTCAGTTAATTATATCATAGCATAAAAGAATGACAACGATTAAAAAACCTTTCCCTTCCGCCGGTCCTGTCCAAAACACCGCAACTGATAAAAAAGAAGAGGCGCCGGCGGCTCCTCTCCTTTTTTATCAAATATGGTAACTATTCGTTACACCCACAGTTACCCAATATTAACGTTTATCCCTCAGCATAACATCATGGGCTCCGCCTTCCACAATGCTTGTGGAGGAAACAAGGGTGATTTTGGCCTTTGCCTGAAGCTCAGGGATGGTCAATGCACCGCAGTTGCACATGGTGGAACGCACCTTGCTCAGCGTAAGATTTACATTATCCTTCAGGCTCCCGGCATAGGGCACGAAGGAGTCCACGCCTTCTTCAAAGGAAAGCTTCTTGTCTCCGCCCATATCATAGCGCTGCCAGTTCCTGGCCCGGGCGCTTCCTTCCCCCCAGTATTCCTTCATGTAGCTGCCGTTGATATTCACCTTCTTGGTGGGGCTTTCATCAAATCTCGCAAAATATCTGCCCAACATAACGAAATCCGCGCCCATGGCCAGCGCCAGCGTAACGTGATAATCATGTACAATGCCGCCGTCGGAGCAGATGGGAACGTAAATACCGGTTTCCTTATAATACTCGTCCCTCGCCTTCGCCACTTCAATTACGGCTGTCGCCTGGCCTCTGCCGATACCCTTCTGTTCACGGGTAATGCAGATGGCCCCGCCGCCGATTCCGATTTTTACAAAGTCGGCTCCGGCATCAGCCAGGAAGCGGAAGCCTTCGGCGTCCACCACATTGCCTGCACCCACCTTCACCTTGTCCCCGTAATTCTTCTTAATATAATCCAGGGTGATCTTCTGCCATTCCGTAAAGCCTTCCGAGCTGTCGATACAGAGCACATCCGCGCCGGCTTCCAGAAGCGCCGGAACCCTTTCCGCATAGTCCCTGGTATTGATGCCCGCGCCCACCAGATAACGCTTGGAGGCATCGATGGATTCATGCTCGTTCTTCTTATGCCTGTCATAGTCCTTGCGGAATACCAGATAAACCAGTTCCTGCTTCTTATTCACCAGAGGGAGACAGTTGATCTTATGATCCCAGATGATATCGTTGGCTTCCTTGAGCGTTGTATCCTCGTCCGCATAAATCAGGTCTTCGAACTTCGTCATAAATTCGCTTACCTTCATATCCGGCTCCATGCGGCTGACACGATAATCCTTATTCGTCACAATGCCCAGCAGCCTGCCACCCGCTTTGCCGTCTTCCGTAACGGCAATGGTGGAATGGCCGGTCTGTTCAGTGATCCGAAGCACATCCTGAAGCGTCATATCCGGTGATACGTTGGAGTCGCTCACCACAAAGCCGGCACGGTAGCGCTTCACCCTCCGGATCATCTCCGACTGATCCTCAATGGACTGTGAACCATAAATAAAGGACAGGCCGCCCTCCTGCGCCAGCGCCACCGCCAGCCTGTCATCCGAAACAGACTGCATGATCGCGGACACCATGGGTATCTGGATGGACAACGCAGGTTCCTCGCCCCTGGCGAATCTGACCAGCGGGGTCTTCAGACTGACCTCAGACGGAATGCACCTGGTGGATGAATACCCCGGAACTAAAAGGTATTCACTGAACGTTCTGGATGGTTCCTCGTAATAAAATGCCATATCAACTCTCCCTTCCTGACAGTTAACCGGTTCTTATATATTGCCAACCAGCATATCACACCGCTCAGCCGTTGTCAACGACACTTTATTACAAAAACTCCTCCCGCATCGGAGTGAAAATATCCAGCAGAATTCCCTCCTTCAGACAGACGCACCCATGCTCCACACCATCCTTTTTCAGCATGCTGTCACCCGGATTCACAATTCTTTTCTCACCTGCTATCTGAAACTCAAACTGCCCGGATACCACGTAGGTTATCTGGGTATGGGGATGGTGATGCACAGCGCCCCTGGCCCCTTCCATAAAATGATTCTCCACGCACATCAGCCCGTCCGTGAACGCAAGCACCTTACGCTCCACACCCGGCGCACAGGCCTGCGCGGCGATATCGCTGTTTTTCACCCAGGCCTGATCCTTCATTGCCCTTGCATATTCTGTTTCTTTCATGAAATAATCCCTCTCTTTTCCTTATTAATAATGTTTATAATGTTTTCACGGCCCTGCCGGATCCCCGCTATTCCCTTGTCAGCTTCCGAATCCAGTTCCCATAATGGGATTCCAGAAACGCCGGAATGCATTTGAAGATCTGATCCGCATTCAGGCAGCAGACCACTACCGCCGGCGAAGCCTTCACCACAAAGGCCATGACAAATGACAGCGGTATCACGATTCCCCATATGCTGATCAGATCCATCTTCACAACAAACATGGCGTTCCCGCCTCCGCGGATAATGCCGTTGTTGGTCGGCATCTGGTAGGACATGCCGATGACCACAACGCTCAGTATGATAAGGAAGGTATTGGCCATCTCCTTGGTGGAGGCGGACAGATCATACAGCTGCAGAATGGGCACCCGGATAAGGAACAGAAGAAGCCCTGACACCAGGCCGATAACCACAAAAATACGCTGCAGCCTTCCGGAATATTTTTTTACCAGAGCGATATCCCCCGTACCTATCGTATTCCCGATGATGATGGAAGCGGTGGAGGCCGCACCCACAGCCATGGACTTGACCATCATAAAAATAGTGGAGGCAACGCTGTTTGCTGCAATGGCCGCCGCAGTCATATGGCCCAGGATGACGGTCTGCAGCGCGGTATTCACGCCCCACAGCCCCTGCACCACCAGCATGGGCGCCGTCACTCTGAAGTAATCCCCGGAAAGGACACGGTCATGCTGCAGATAGCTGCGAATGCTCAGATGCAGCTGCTTTTCCTTTTTGATAATGTAGATAATCAGTACTACAAGCTCCGTCATACGCGCCGCCAGCGTCCCTATCGCCGCACCCGCGGCCCCCATTTCCGGCGCACCGAAATGGCCGTATATCAGCACGTAATTGATTCCGCAGTTGACAAAAAACGTCATCACCGAAAGGTAGAAGGCGATTTTCACCACCTCCACGCTGCGCAGCGTGGCCAGCAGAATCTGGGTGACAGCAAAAAAGAGATAGGTAAAGCGGATAATGGAAAGATAGCTTACGCCCTCACGGATGATGCTCTCCTCTGTCGTAAAAATCCCCACCGCCTGGCGCGGGAAAATACTGACAAGCGCAAACAG
Organism: Eisenbergiella massiliensis; assembly: GCF_003435485.1. Lineage (NCBI taxonomy): Bacteria > Bacillati > Bacillota > Clostridia > Lachnospirales > Lachnospiraceae > Eisenbergiella > Eisenbergiella massiliensis. The sequence goes on along the minus strand of NZ_QVLV01000008.1, from coordinate 126,534 downwards.
CAGTATCGCGATCAGCAGGCCCGCATGCATGGCCGTTGCCGAAATCTTTTTCATTGGTTCCGTCTGCCGCTTTCCCCAGTACTGGCTGCAGAAAATAACAAGCCCGTCTCCCAGGGCCATAAGCAGCTGCTGGTAAATAAACTGGATCTGGTTCACCGCCGCCACGCCGGACAGCGCCGTTTCGCTGTAGGAGCCAAGCATCATATTGTCTGCCAGGTTAACGCTCAGAGTTACCACATTCTGCAGTACAAGAGCCACATAGATAGTTAAAAATTTTCTGTAAAATGAAGTGTCTGCTTTCCGTTTCATAAGTTTTTTCTGTTTTTACTTTCTTTTATTATTATTCTTACGTATTAAAAAGAACCTGGGAATAAAAAATATATCCACTGCCGGAAGGGCGGCTTCTCAGCCCCTGGGATACCGCTCCTTGTTCCGCCTTTTGCATTCATACATCTGCGCATCCGCCGTTTTGATAATCTCCTCCAGCGTCATCCGTTTTCCAATTCTCCTGATTTCCACTACGCCGTAGCTGAAGCTCACCGGATACTCCTCTTTGTTTTCCGCCACAAAAAGCTCCAGAAGCTCCGCAAACTTCTTCTCCGCCGTTTCCTTCTCCACCTCCGGTATCACCACACAGAATTCATCCCCGCCGATCCTGGCGAAAATATCCGTGGAGCGGACCGAACTTTTCATAAGGGAAACAAAGCTGCGGATATAATTATCCCCCTGGTTATGTCCGTAATGGTCATTTACATATTTCAGGCCGTCCAGATCCAGATAGCAGAGAGTCACTTCCCTGCCCTCCTCCAGCACGCTTTCCATATATTCATCAAAAAACAGCCTGTTATGGATGCCGGTGCCCGGGTCCATATACGCTTTGCTGTTCAGGCGGTTGGCCGCCTGCTTTTCATCGGTAATATCCACCACGATATGGGCATAGGCATTCTGTCCCCGCCATTCTATATGGAAGGTTGTGATGCGGTAATATCCCTGCTCCTCATCTCCCGCCTCCCATACCTTATACTGTTCGCTGTCCTGCCAGTTCAAAATATCATTTCTGAAGGAAAGCCTGTGCCGGCATTTTTCACAGAACTCAGGATCGATCCGCTTTTCATCCTTTCTCTTGTTGCAGTAAACAATATCCCTGTTTTGTGCATCCACCACCACAATCCATTCTTTCCTTCTGCGCGTCATCTCCACAAGCAGATCATTATATTCCTCAATGACCTGCGCCCGCTTCTGGACCTTCTGGGCTTCCTCCTTCAGCTGTGTCTCCCGCTCCTTCAGCTGGGCCGTCATGGTATTGAAGGCCTCCGAAAATTCTCCCAAATAGGAAACATGCTGAGAGTAATCCCCGCTCGCCACCTGCTTTGCCTGCCAGGTCAGATGATTCAGGTTGGCATGGAGATTTTTCAGATTAACGCACAGGAAATTGTCCCGGGACGGATAAGCCCCGGACAGATTGCCCCGGGAAAGGTCTTCCGTATACGCGAGCATTTCCTCCACCGCCTGCTGCAGGAATGCAAGCCCCTTCCCAAGCTTTTGATAAGGCTCGTCCAGCTCCTTGACATCAAGCGCATGGATCTGCTGATCATACAGAATACTTCTCAGGTATTCAAACAGCAGCTCACAATTATCCTTTTCCATCTCCTACCTCTTCTCTTCCGGTTCCACACGGAACCGGCATACACGATCCCCTGTCGCCCAGCAATCAACCTCCACGGCAGAATACTCTTTTCCCGTATAAGAGGATAAAATACCGGCGATAAAGCCTTCATCATAATTACATACCGTTTCCCCCAGCAGCGGAAGGCCGGAGCAGTCCGCGTCCTCCGATACGGTAAGCATGATCCTTCCTGTTTCTTCATCGAATTTTTCTATCCGCAGGACGCCGATTTTCATCTCTTCCATCTTGGACTGCAGCGACGCTATGAATGCGTTGAGCGGCAGGGATATATCCAGTATGTTCTCCGCGAAATAGGCGCCGGCCTTAAAACCGGCCTTTCGGAAAATACGCACCTGCTCCTCTTCCCCCAGCTGTTCCGCCAGCTGTTCGCGTATGGAATATTCCATAAGCCTGTATACGGCCACCGGGAGCTGATCCCCCAGATTTCCCCTGTCGTTGGTATTATAATTCATGTATTCAGTCAGGCTGAGCTTTCTTTTGTTCTCCAGAAAAACGTTCTCTGCCATACTGCCTTTCCTCCTCTGTCCCGTATTTTTCCGTTCTTAGCCGCAGCAATTCAACGCAAGCTTTCTTTTTATATACATTTAAAGATTATATCACAAAAGAAAGAAAAATTGTCACTTATGCACGTATAAAAGGGAAAAAGTGTAACAATTCAGATGTCCGGACAGTTACGGAAAAAGTTTCTGCATGTCCGGCGTGTTCAACTCATAAGTTTAATTTATGATTCGATAATTATTAATCATTATCTATCATAAGAGAAGGGTGTTAAAATTAAATCAGTACCGCTACAAAAAAGTCCATCAAACATGATACGCAGCAAGCTGCGAGGCAATGGACCCTCACAGCAGGTTCCGGCCAGATGTTATCACATCTATCCGGATCGTTGTCTGCGGGAATTAAGGAGGTCAGCAGCATGGGTTACTCGCTCAATATCACACAGGCTGACGCGGTTCTGGAGAAGCTCCGGAAGGATTACCGCGTCTTCGCACCCAGACGTTTTCCCAAGCAGGGACGTTATTCGGATACCGATATTGTTCGATACGCCGAGGTGGAACGTTTTTCCGACATCGTATGGGATGTGAAATCAGACTACCCCGCCAAGGAGGTTCTTACTCCGATTCAACAGACTATCTTCTATTTTACAGAGGATGAATACCGGGCAAGCAAGGTGGCCGCAAAACCGATTCTTCTTCTGGCAAGGCCCTGCGATATCAATGCGCAGAAGATCCAGGCCAGGATATATGCGGGCAACGGCGGCTATGATGATTTTTACTATACCCGGATGAGGGAGCTGGTGACCTTCGCCCTGATGGAATGCGGCGGCGGTGACGATACCTGCTTCTGTGTTTCCATGGGCACGAACCGGACGGATGATTACGCCATTGCCCTGCGCTTCTCACCGGAGGGCGTTGTCGTGGGTGTGGAGGATGAAAGCTTTGCCCCTTATTTTGACGGAATGCCCCAGGAAGACTATACGCCTGCCTTTGTGGAGGAAAATGAATTAAAGGTGACGCCGCCTGATTTAAGCGACATTGAGGTGCGCAAGGCGTTGAAAAAGCATCCTATGTGGAAGGAATTCGATTCCCGCTGCATCTCCTGCGGCAGCTGCACGGTAGCCTGCTCCACCTGCACCTGTTTTACCACGCGGGACGTAATTTACGGAGATAATCCGGAGGTCGGCGAACGCCGCCGCGTCAGCGCTTCCTGCCAGATAGAGGGCTTTGATCAGATGGCGGGACAGCGGGAGCTGCGTTCTACCCCGGGCGACCGGATGCGTTTCAAGGTTTTACATAAATTTTATGATTATAAGGCCCGTTTTAAAGAAAGCCATATGTGTGTTGGCTGCGGCCGCTGCACGAACCGCTGTCCGGAGTTTATTTCCATCTCCGCAACGGTAAATAAGATGAATGCCGCCGTGGAAGAAATCAAGGCCGACATGGCCCGGAAAGGAGTGTGACATTATGATGATAAATCCCGTTCAGCCCAAGCCCTGCACAATTCTGGGCGTAACAAGGGAAAGCGAGCATGAGTGGACCTTCCGGGTACAGTCGGATGCCAAACCCTCGCACGGACAGTTTATGCAGCTTTCCATCCCTAAAATCGGCGAGGCTCCCATATCCGTTTCCGCCCAGGGGGATGACTGGCTGGAATTCACAATACGTTCGGTAGGCAAGGTGACCGATTCCATTTTTCATAAAACAGCAGGAGACACGCTCTTCCTGCGCGGCCCTTACGGAAAAGGCTGGCCTGTGGAGGAATTTGCCGGGAAGCATCTCGTTGTCATTACCGGCGGCACCGGCATCGCCCCTGTCCGTTCCCTGCTGCGCATGTGCGCGCAGACGCCCGGCTTCGTTCCGGACATCCATCTGATCAGCGGCTTTAAGGATGAATCCGGCATTGTTTTTCACAATGACCTGGAAGAGTGGAGGAAAACGTTCCATACAATTTATACGCTGGATACCGGCGAAAAGGAAGGCTGGCGCACCGGTCTTGTAACCGAATTCGTAAAGGAAATACCTTTTGCTTCCTTTGACGGAAATTACGCCGTGATTGTGGTCGGGCCGCCTCCGATGATGAAATTTACGGGGCTTGAGCTTTTGAAAAACGACGTGGCGCCGGAAAACATCTGGATGAGTTTTGAGCGTAAAATGTCCTGTGCGGTAGGCAAATGCGGCCATTGCCGGATCGATGAGGTTTATGTGTGCCTGGACGGCCCGGTGTTCCCTTATACGGTTGCCCGCAATCTGGTGGACTGAGGAAGGAGTGGAAAACGATGAATCAAGATATAGACATTAAAAAGGTACGGCTGAACTGTTTCCGCCAGTCAAAGGTTCCGGGGGAATTCATGCTGCAGATGCGTGTGCCCGGCGGGATGATCAATGCGAAGTACCTCAGCACGGTGGAACACATCGCCAACACCTGGGGTGACGGCAATTTCCATTTCGGCACCCGCCAGACCTTTGATATTACGGGAATCCGGTACGAGAATATTCCTGCGGTCAACGCCTATCTGGAGGATTACATAAAAGAGGTGGATACCTCTCTGTGTGACGTGGATATGGACACGGTTGCCGGACAGCCCCAGGAGTGGGATCCGGAGGGAGGCTATCCCACCATCGGCGCCCGTAACATCACCGCCTGCGTGGGCAATTACCACTGTATATGCGGCAACTGCAACACCTTTGAGCTGGCCAGGAAAATTGAACCGCTCATTTTCCCCAGCCATTATCATATCAAAATCAATATCGCAGGCTGTCCCAATGACTGCAATAAGGCGCATATATGCGATTTCGGCATCATCGGCACCGCCCGCATGACCTATCACCCGGAACGCTGCATCGGCTGCGGCGCCTGCGTCCGGGCCTGTGAAAAGGGAGCCACCCGGGTTCTCAAGCTCAACGAGGATACCGGGAAAATAGAAAAGGACACCTGCTGCTGCGTGGGCTGCGGAGAATGCGTACGAGCCTGTCCTGCAAGCGCCTGGACACGTCAGGAAACCAAGTTCTACCGCGTGATCCTGGGAGGACGCACCGGCCGTCAGACACCCCGTACAGGAAAAATGTTCCTCAACTGGGCCACTGAGGATGTGGTATTAAGCGTTCTTGGAAACTGGCAGAAGTTCTCCGCCTGGGTAATGAACTACAAGCCCGAATATCTCCACGGCGGCCACCTCATTGACCGCGCCGGCTACAAAAAGTTCAAGGAGCTGATGCTTGACGGTGTTACATTAAACCCGGAATGTCTGGTAGCGGAGGATATCTTCTGGCAGGAGACGGAGTATCGTTCCAACTTTAATGTAAAACCCCTTTCCATGCACCATACTGCCGGCCCCCAGGAATAGGGAACGGCATTGCCCTAATCATAAAAAGGCCCTCCGGAAACTCTCCGGGGGGCTTATTTTTATCAAATATACGGCCGTTCCTACTCTTTCAAAATCTTTTCCTTAAGCAGATGGTAAAGCTGCTCCGGGTCTATCGGCTTGGCCATATGGGCATTCATTCCCGATGCGGCAGCCTTGACCATATCCTCATGGAACGCATCCGCCGTCATTGCAATGATAGGGATCGTAGCGCTCCTGGGACATTCTGCCCGGCGGATCAGCTCCGTGGCCTGATAGCCATTCATCAGCGGCATCTGCACATCCATAAGGATGGCGTCATATTTTAACGGTTCCATCAGGAACTTGTCCACCGCTTCCTTGCCGTTTCAGGCGCATTCCACTTCAATTCCGCTCATTCTCAACAATTCCACAGCGATTTCCTGATTGAGCAGATTGTCCTCCGCCAGCAGGATGCAGCGTCCTTCCAGCTCCGGATGCTTTATTTCCATCTGGGAAAGCTGGAATCTCACCGTTTTGTCAATCCCGGTGGCTGAAAGCAGCACATTATAAAGCATGGACTCAAAGATTGGCTTGGATAAAAAGGCGTTCGCCCCTGCCGCCCTGGCATCCTTCTCAATGGAGGACCAGTCATAGGCAGTGATGATGATAATCAGCGTATCCGGGCCTACAAACTCCCTAATCCGGCGTGTTGTCTCCACACCGTCGATATCCGGCATCTTCCAGTCAATCAGGCAGACGTCATAGTCCTCCCCGGTCCTGTGGGAAATACGCACCTTTTCCACACAATCCGTTCCGTTAAGCACCCAGTCTGACACGATCCCCAGATTCTTCAGAAGAAGCGAGGTATGGATGCAGCTGTCTTTGTCATCATCCGCTATGAGCACCTTCAGCGCAGCCAGCTCCTGTTCGCCGATTGCCGTCTTTTTTTCTTCGCTCTCAGCAATATCAAAATCCAGTTCCACCATGAAGGAGCTGCCTTCTCCCTGTTGGCTGTGCACGGTGATGGTTCCGCCCATCAGGGTCACCAGGTTTTTGGTAATGGACATTCCCAGGCCGGTTCCGCCGTATTTCTGCCCGGTCACAGCGCTTTCCTGCTCAAAAGGAAGGAACAGCCGGTCCATAAACTCACTGCTCATACCCACGCCGTCGTCACTCACCGTAAAGCGCAGCCGCACCTTTCCGTCTTTTTTCCGAAGCTGTCTGATTTCCAGGCTGATTTTTCCGCCCTCCGGCGTGAACTTAAGCGCATTGGACAGCAGGTTCAGCAGGATTTGGTTCAGCCGCAGGGAATCTCCCTTCAGGACTGTTTCGGTAAGATCCACCAGGGGCATGGTGAATTTCAGCCCTTTGGCCGCCGCCTGGGGATAGATGATGGAGGTGATGGACTCCGCTACATTTTCCAGGTTAAATACCTCATGGGCAATGGTCATTTTTCCTTCATCTATTTTGGACATATCCAGCACATCGTTAATCAGTGACATCAGATGCTTGGAGGAATAACCGATTTTTTCCAGACAGTCCTCCACGCGGCCGCGGTCTTCAATATAGGCGCCTGCAATGGTGGTCATGCCGATGATCGCATTCATGGGTGTACGGATTTCGTGGCTCATGCGGGAAAGGAAATTCTGCTTGGCCGCATTGGCATTCTGCGCATTGAGCAGGGCATCCTTCAGCGCCTGCTGGATTTTCATGCTTTCCGTCTGATCCGACAGGGAAATAACATAGCGCACTACCTTGCCCTTTACGCTTTCCGGATACAGCTGCAGCCGCATCCATTTGATTTCCCCGGGGACAAAGCTGATTCGCAGATCCACTACCCTGGAAGTCCCGGAACCTGCCTGGCGCTGGAATTCTTTGTAGGCAGGCTTATCTTCTTCCAGGATCAGCTGCTCCATATAATCAGGGGCCAGATCAAAGGCTTCTTTTTCAATGCCGGTGATCCGACAGAGGTTGGAGCTGATATATTCCAGGTTATCCTTTTCCTTATTATAAATAAAAAAGATATCGTCCACATTGGTGGAAAGTATGTCAAACAGACGCTCCCGGTACCTGATCTCCTGTATCCCCCTTCTTTCCCGCAGCATCAGGCCCAGGAAAAAAGCAGGCAGCACAATGGTCAGCAGTGCCAGGGATGCCACAGTCATACTGGCGGTATCCGCCGATACCTTTTCCAGTCCCTGCACCTTTTTATCCGCAAACGCAATAATAGTAATCAGGCAGTCATTTACAGCATCATATTTAGGATGCAGCTTCTCATCCACATATTGGAGGATTTCCTCTTCAGTCATTCCGGAAACATCGGCCGCGGCTTCCTCCTGCGCATCTTCCAGAGCCTGCATGGCCTCCTTTAAGGCAGCCGTATCCTCCTCCGGTCCCAGGTACTTCTGCGTGATAATGCCTATGGATTCTTCCTGCATTTCATAGCGCTCTTCCAGTTTGCTGGCGAGCTGTTCGGGATCCTCCCTGGTGTCTGCCAGCAGGGTGGCTATGAAACCCTTCATGTCCAAAAGCCTTGACCGCATGGCCCGTGCTTCATTGGACACTGTGTAGGGATGCTCATAAATCATGGTTGCGGTATTCTGCATCCGCCGTACAGACAAAATGCCGGCTATGGTAAGCAGGACTGCCAAAGCGCAGATCCCCGTAATCCCAGCCAGCATTAATTTGGAATTTTTTCTCTTGGAAACGTTCATGGTGCTATACTCCTTTGTAGGATACCCTCAATTAAAATCCGTTCCTTCTGTCTGCTCCGGTACAGCGTTGCAGTCTGATCCAGGCTCCGGTCCCTGTTAATACTGTACTTTATCAAAGTTTATCTCTCAGTAAATATAACATAGACCCTTTCAAATCACAAGGGTCACAATTATTTTCCGCCTTTAAGTGCAAAAAACTGTGTTTATTTGGCCAGAATGGCTGATTCCTTTGACAGTATCCGCAAATTCGGAAATGAAATGAGGACGGCAGGCTGTTCGTTTCCCCTGTCTGCCATCTCATTAAGCAGCTGGCGGAAAATGCATGGAAAGGGTTCTGACGCAGGATTATTCCATGATTCCCAGCTTAACTCTTCTTCCCGTGAAATATGAATATGGCGGCTCCCCCTGCGGCCGGATAATCCCCCATGTTCAGCCGGGCGTTAAAAAAGAGGCTCCCGTGACTGCGGAGGCCTCTCTTTATTTTTATATACATCTGTCCTATGCCCTGATCTCCTGCCTCATAAACCCAATATAAGACAGTGCAAAACATACCGCCGTCAGCGCCACCATACACACCAGATGGGGCCAGACGAGAAGCAGGCTCTGCCCAAAGGGCAGATATCCCGCAATGGCGCCTGAAAGCTGGGAATTGGTGATTACGCCTATGCTCCTGATGTTGGGATTTAAAATGGTGGCCGCCGCCTCCCCGAACAGATAATAAGGGGAAATCCTGTTCAGTCCCAGCTGAAGGTTATAATTATCCATCATATGGAACATGCCTTCTATGCCCTCCGTAGGATAGACCAGATCGGCAACCGCTCCCGCCACCATACTCATGAAAAAGGACAGGAAAATCCAGATGGAGATTCCCGCCAGGGCCGCTGTCGCCGCATGTCTCCACAAAACGGAAAACAGAATGGACAGCCCCAGCCAGAAGGAAATATAAAATACCGTAAAAAGCAAAAACGCCGTAATACGAAGCACTTCCTCAACCGACGGAGGAAGCCCGATGGCAAGCAGTCCGATGGCGCTCACCAGTATCCCCAGGGAAAACACCATCATAAAAACGGCCGCAAAGCCTGCCATAAATTTCCCATTAATGATTGCATCCCTGTAAATGGGCTGTGACGTCAGGCGGTTCAGCGTTCCCAGCGAACGTTCCCTGTTCACACAGTCAAAACCCAAGACGATACCTGCCAGCGGCCCCAAAAAGGCCAGGAAGGTGGAGATGGAGGGAATGGATTTTCCTCCTGTGGTAAACAGCGTTAAAAAAATAAATTCGCTGCTCTCCGTCGCGGCATCACGGACACTGCCCAGCGCGCCGTAAAGGCTTGCCATGCTCGTCAGCGTCAGAAGAGCCAGCATCAAAAGAAACCGGGCGCTTTTCAGATGATCCGTCAGTTCCTTGCGAAACAGCACCAGCAGGCCGTGCATGGAGCTGTTATCTCTTTCCGATTTTAGCTTTGACAGCGCTCCTGATGCCGTCCCTGAAAGTCTTTCTTTTATCTGTATAGCCTTCATACTGTTCACCTGCCATTTCAAAGTATTTACTGTAGATTTCATCCAGATCACCGCCGCGCTGGCGCAGCCTGCGCATATCATAGCCATTGGTAAGCAGCGCCGTGATCACTGCAGTGTGGCAGTCCCTGTCCGAATGCACAAGAAGCATTCCGTTTTCCCGGGTAATCCGTTTAACGCCCTCCATACCGGCCAGCAGGCGTTCCAGTGCCCTGTCGTTGGGCCATGCCTCAAGCTCCAGCACATAATTGCCTGCGCTGCGCAGCTGTACCGCCAGATCGTTTATGGAGCCGCAGGCAATCAGTTTCCCTTTGACAAAAATGCCCACCCGGTCACAGATCTGCTGAATCTGGTGCAGCTGATGGGAGGAAATCAGGATGGTTCTCTTATCCTCTTTTGCCAGCCTGTGAATCAGCCCCAGAAGCTCCCGCATACCCTCCGGGTCAATTCCCAATGTGGGTTCGTCCATAATGATTACCTGTGGATCCTTCATCAGCACATCCGCAATCCCCAGCCGCTGCTTCATTCCTCTGGAATAGGTGCCCGCCTTCCGGTCTGCGGCTTCCCACATGCCCACTTTTTTTAGCATCTCCTCAATCCGCTTTTCCAGCGCTTCCCCGTCCAGGCCGTTCAGGCGGCCGGTGAAACGAAGATTCTGGCGGCCCGTCATATCCGGATAAAAGCCTACATTGTCCGGCAGATAACCGGTAATTTTTTTTACCTGCAGGGAGTTCCGGGTACAGTCGAAGCCTCCGATGAAGGCAGTTCCGGCCGTAGGCTCCGTCAGCCCCAGAAGCATCAGGGTTGTGGTTGTTTTCCCCGCGCCGTTGGGCCCCAGCAGGCCGAATACCTCGCCCCGCCGGATATCCAGAAACAGACTGTCCACCGCGGTAATACTGCCGTAGCGCTTGGTCAGCCCTTCTATTTTAATGATTGTATCTTCCATAATCATCGTCTCCCATACTTATGGAATACCCAGCCCAGGCCCGCGAATACACAGACAATCAGGAGAACTCCCACGATCCCCCATACCGTTTCCGTCTTGACGGAAATACGGAATTCCGCTGTATCTGAGGTTTCGGAGCCGGCCGCCTTTACTGTCACCACATAGTCACCGGACAGCGCATCCTTTCCGGGTGTCAGTCTGGCCGTAACTTCAACGGAAGCGCCCGCTTCGATGACCTCTACCGCAGGCTGGCTGAAGCTCATGCTCCATCCGTCCGGCGTGGTTGCTGTAAGGTTGACATTTTTCAAATCCGTATTGCCGTTATTGGTCAGCTTCAGCGTAATTTCCTTTTGCTTGTTGGGATACGCCTCGGTGCTCAGCCTGCCGCTGGGCGTGGAAACATCCAGGGAGTAATTTCCCGTAATCGTCGCCTTAAGATCTGTTTTCAACGTTTCTCCCGCAGAAACTGCAGAGCAGGAAATGGTATAATCCCCGGCCTGCGCATCCACGGAGGGCGTCACGCCGATTGTGATCGTCTGGCTCTGGCGCGGCTCCACCGTAATGCTGTTCACCGGGCTGCTCTCTCCGGAAGGGGTGAAGCTCACCGTCCAGCCGGCAGGCGCATTGGAGGAAAAGCTGTAGTTCTGCTGGGACGCGCTGTTGTTCACCAGGGAAGCTTCAAAGCTGAAGCTGGCTCCGGATGCGCCCTCTTGCTCCGGATACTGGGATTCGAAGCTGCTGCTTCCGATTTCCTCCGCCGCAACCTTCAGCTTTAATGTAAGCGTATCCTCTGCTTCCGCGCCCGCAAAGGCCCGCAGCACCACCTCGTAATCTCCGCTGGCCGCATCGTCCGGGATGGACAGGGAATAGGCGGCCGCCCCCGCATTGTCGCCGCTCTTTACATAGACCTGGCTCACTTCGCTTCCATTGCCTGTAAAATAACCTTCCCAGCCCTCAGGAAGGGAAACCGTTTCCAGTGATACCGCCATCCCCGCTCCCGTGGTATTGGAAAAATCCAGGGAAAAGCTCAGATCATCCCCTGCATTTACCGTCATGCCCGGATAGCCCGTGCTCATCTGCAGCCCTCCAGCGGCGGATGCTTTCCCTCCGGCGGTAAAAAACAGGACAGCCATGATAAAAAGGGCCGTTATTATCTGCGCTGCTGTTTTGTTCTGCGTTGCTGTGATAGCTTTCATAATTCTCTCTCCTTTTCCTTTCGGTTTATGAAACGGCGGTAAGCCGCCTTTTCTTTGCTTCCGATTATAGCCCGCGAAGTATAAATGAACTTAAAAAAAGATCCCGCAGACCGCCCTGGTCCGCAGGATCTTATGTGAAAGTTTTGTGAACTACTGCCTGGGGAGCGTCACTGTAAAGCAGACGGTCCCGTCCTCATATTCCGCGCTGATTTTTCCCTTATGCCCGTCCGTCACCGCCCTGGCAATGGACAGGCCGATGCCGTAGCCCCCGCTCTTACGGGAGCGTGAACTGTCGGCCCTGTAAAAACGGTCAAACAGGCGCGGCAGCTGGGAAGCATCCAGATCCGCACAGGGATTGGAAACCCGAAGCATAAGCTGGCGTCCCTTCTTTTTCAGCGTCAGCCTCACCGTTCCTCCGTCATCGCAGTATTTTACCGCATTGTCCAGAAGCACCGTCAGCAGACGCAGGATGGCCTCCTGCTGCCCCTTCATATAAAGCTCCGGCTCTATTGCGGTTTCCAGCTGTTTACCCTGCGCCTGCGCCGACGTACGGAAGGTATCCGCCGCATTCCGGGCAGCTTCACTTACGTTAAAAACCCGCAGCTCCCCGGCCTTCCCCATTTCCTCGGACTTTGCCAGCTCAATCAAATCCCTGATCAGGCTGTCCAGCCGCCTGACCTGGTTCTGGGTGCTTTCGATCCATTCATCCTTTCCGTTTACGATTTCCAGCACTCCCATGTTGGCGGAAATGATGCCCAGGGGCGTTTTCAGCTCATGGGAAACATCCGTGATGAAACGCTTCTGGCGCTCCATGTTTTCCGCAAAGGGACGCATCACCCTGCCTGAGAGAAGCAGCAGAAGGAAAAAAACAATGGCCACACAGCACAGGAACACCAGCAGGGTTACCTGCAGCACGTTATGGGCCGACTGGAGCTGTAAAAAACAGTTCAGCACCACAATCGTATTTTTGTCCGCCTCTTCATAGACCCGGTAGCGGTAATAGCCCACAAAACCGCTTTTCTTCCCTTCTTTTACGATATCTCCCACCAGCTCCTCCACACGATCCCTATCCAGGGCCGCAATGTGCTCGATATCAACCTCTATCACCTCTCTCTTTTTTGTGAGGTAGACGATGCAGTAACGAGTCTCAAAGGGCGTCTCCTCCGTAATCTGGAACCCCCCGGCCACATTGGGGACAACGGCATCCGGCAGAGGGAAGGCGCCGCCATTGCGGTAAAGCAGCTCAATGGCAGTATCCGCCAGCCGGATAATCCGGAACAGGTTTCCCAGATTAATGGCAATCCCAATCAAAAAAAGCGTCCCCATCAGGGAAAGCATTGCCGTCAGAATAAACCTTCTGCGAAGCGTCTGTATCATTTAAAATCCTCCGTTAATACGCCGTTAAAATCCGCAGCCCTTTTATGTCTTCCTCCGCCCCTTTGGCTTCCTCTGCCCGGCCGGTTCATTGTCCGCCCTCCGCCTCCAGCATGTACCCCCGCCCGCGGCTGGCCGTTATTTTCACATCGGCTCCCAGGGAGGCAAGCCTCCTGCGCAGATAGGAGATATATGCCCATACCACATTGATTTCACTGTCGCATTCGTAGCCCCAGATCCGCTCCATAAACTGTTCTGTGGAAATGAACTGCCCCTGACGGCGCATCAGAAGCTCCATCATCTGAAATTCCTTGTTTCCCAGCCGCACGGCTGTCCCGCCGCTGCTCAGCTCAAAGGTGGAACGGTTGAGGCTTATATTCCCAACCGTAAGAATCTGCGGCGTAAAGGTGCCGCCTCTGCGGGTGAGCGAACGCACCCTCGCCAGGAACTCTCGCACATCAAAGGGCTTGGGAAGATAATCATCCGCGCCGCAGTCCAGTCCTGCGACGCGGTCCTCCACCTCCCCCTTTGCCGTCAGAAGCAGCACCGGGGTGGAAATGCCGTTCTCCCGCAGCTTCTTCAGGACCTGAAGGCCGTCAAGCCCCGGCATCATGATATCCAACACAAGACAGTCACAGCTCTCCGCCATGCCGTAATCCAGCGCCGCCTGTCCGTCATGGACCGTATCCACCGAATAATGCTCATGCTTCAGGATCGCAGACAGCGCCTGCGTCATTTCCTCTTCATCGTCCGCTATCAATATACGCACCGTTTTTCTTCCCTTCTCTTCCGTAATTATCTTTCTTCCCATTGTAAGGTCGGCGCATTTTTCTGTCAATGCCGCGCCTGGCCAGGTATGGCAGCCACAGCCCCGGCCAGGCATAACAGCCACAGCCCCGGCCAGGTGTAGCAGCCTGCACAGGGCAGGCGTATGCTGTAACAAAGCCTTGACTTTAACACCGTGTCGTAGTTTATACTGCATTTACAGGGAGGTAATAAATATGGAACCCATGACTATCAGCCAGGTATCAAAAATCCTGGGGATTTCCACAAGAATGCTGCGTTATTATGAAAAAGCCGGATTAATCGAAAGCCGCCGGAAGGAGGGCTACGCCTACCGCATCTATGATGAAAACACCGTCTGCCGCCTCCGCCGGATTCTGCTGCTGCGCAAGCTGCGCATTCCTGTCCGGCAGATTAAGATTATCCTGCAAAATCCCAATGCCGCCACAGCCGTGGAGATTTTTCAGAAAAACATCAACGAACTGGACGAGGAAATCACCGCGCTTTCCACCATCCGTGAAATTCTCAGCCGTTTTGCCAACGAGCTTGCCAACGCCACAGGGCTTCCGCTGCAGAGCCTCCTGGAAAAGGACGATATTCTGCTGGAATCCATCGAATCCCTTGCCCTTGTCAGCATTAATTTTAAGGAGGATCAGACTATGGAAAAATTGAATCAGGCCAACATCAGCCTGTCGCAGCCCACAGATATACGGGTCATCTACCTGCCCCCCGCCGCCATTGCCGCAGCCCACTATGTGGGGGACGAGCCTGAAAACCACGTAAATACCCTGCTTGACGGCTTTGTAAGGGAAAATAAGCTTCATAAAATCAAGCCCGATCTGCGCCGCTATGGCTTCAACCATCCTAACCCGGTTGACGAAACAGGCTATCATGGCTATGAAGCGTGGGTAACCATTCCCGAGGATATGGAGGTTCCCGCCCCGCTCATCAAAAAACATTTTGCCGGCGGCCTGTATGCCGCCCATATGATTGCCTTCGGCAATTTTAATGAATGGGAACAGCTCTTTATCTGGGCAAATCAGAGCGAAAAATATGAATTTGCCGGGGATATGAAGGATCAGGAGCATATGTGCGGCATGCTGGAGGAGCATCTGAACTATGTGAACCATGTGGAGCTGGAAAACACGGAGCCGGAAGATTTCCAGCTGGATCTGCTGCTGCCGCTTCGTGAAAAACAGCCCTGAGGCCGGGCAGCCTATTTCAGCTGCCGGCAGAGTCTTCCGTGAATAAAGAATATCTGTGCTTCCCCAGCCTTTTTGCCTGATACATGGCGGCGTCCGCTTTTTCGTAAAGCGCCTGGTAGGTATCGCCGTCCGCTGGAAACGCGGCGATGCCGATGCTGACCGACATTCCTTCTCCTAATGCGGGAAGCCTGGCCAGGAGCGATTCCGCCTTCTGGCAGGCCACCGCGGCGTCCCCGGTGTCGGGCATGAAGATCACGAATTCATCGCCGCCGATACGCCCCGTAATATCTTCCTGCCGGAATTCCTTTCTGATCCCCTCCACAAGGCTGACCAGAAGCGCATCCCCTGCGGTATGTCCCCTGCTGTCATTGATTTTCTTGAAATCATCCACATCCAGCATGAAAAGGAAACCGCAGCGCACATGCGTCAGCAGCTCTTCAATCCGTTCCTGCGCCGCCCTCCGGTTCAATGCGCCGGTCAGGGCATCCGCAGAGGAGCTTTCAATCAGCTCCTGCTCCTTGGCTTTCATTTCATGCACATCCGAAAGCTTCCCCACCACGGAAAGCGGCTTGCCGTGCTTATCCTGCAGCAGCTGCCCCTGGCAGCGCATCCACCGGTACTCCCCTTCCCTGTTGAGGAATCGCAGCGTTACGCTTTTTGCCTGATTTTTCCCAAACTGATCCGTATTTTTCAGCATATCCCGCAGAATTTCCGCATCCTGCGGATGCAGCAGCGTAAGAAGCGCATTCCCGTCAAAGGGGCGGATGACATCGGACTTGGGGATTTGGTAGCGGCTTGTGATATTCGGCGTAAACACAAGGTTTTTGGCGGCGCAGTCATAAATAAAGAGCACGGTGTCGGAAAATTCCGCCAGAAGCTCATACCTGGCCTGGCTGTGCAGGATTTTTTCCCGCTGCCTGGCATACACGCACCAGCCGCCGCCAAGAAGCAGCGCCAGAAAAATAAGAAGCACCGCCACCAGCAATACCGTATTCTTCATAATGGGCGCCGCATAGCCCCTCACCTCATTGGAATGCGTGATGGACAGGAGCATCCAGTCATTATAGCCCAAAGGAGATGTCAGCATATAAAATTCTCCCTGCCGCGGGCTTTTGAGCACCACCAGCCGCGTCTCGTCCGACTGCATGGCATCGCGCACCAACTCTACCTTTGCCACCGGAATTTTCATTTCCTCCAAATCGTCATACAGGTTGTAAAGTCCCTCCACATAGTCACTCCCGTCCAGTATCAGCTCACCGCCGCGCCTTAAAAGCATATTGTCCGCATGATCGTACTTCTGTTTTTCCGAGGTCCACAAAAGCAAATCCGCGTTCAGATAGGCGCAGAACACCCCTGTGAAGCTGCCGTCCCTTTCCGCCGGTGCCAGAATGGAAAATACATAGACAGGCTCCTTTCCGCCATGCAGGAAAATATCGCTTACCACCGTCTCCCCTTTTTCCAGGCGATTCCTGATTTCCCGGCCGCCCTCCGTTAGTCCGGCCGCCTTCAGCGCCTCCTGCAGCCCCTCCGCCGGGTAATAATCAACCTCATACAAATATTCCAATTCCCGTATGGCCTCCAGATAGGCACCGCTTCCTCCGCCCTCCGCCGTATCTGCGTACACGTCGGCCAGCTTCTCCAGCAGCCCTCCCGTTTCCCGGATGATTCCCCTGATGTCCGACGCCTGTCCCTGATGGGTGGAGGTCAGGTTTTCCTCTATTAATGTGCGGAATATTTCTTCATTCTTGTTCTGATATATATGCAGCAAAAAAAAGACCGCCAATCCCATCACGGCCGTTCCTATTGCTATCAGCACCATTCCCCGGTTTCTCACTGCTTTGTGCAGATCCTTACCCTTCGTTTTGTCCATATGCTGCCTCTCCTGACCCCAGCGCCCTATCCTACCTATTTTATAACCGTTCAGTCTCCTTCACAGTTACCATAATTTTCTGCTGATTTCAGGGCTTTTATTTATAAAATGATTCTATTCCTTTTTCCAGGACTGCGCAATCCCTTCCTGTCCGGAATAATATTGTGTGCCCGGAATAATATTGCGTGCCCGGAATATTTTTATCTGCCCGGAATATTTTTATCCGCCCGGAATACTTTCATCTGGATCCGCAGCGGCAGTTTTTTATGTACACGGCAGTTTTTTGTGTGCGTTTCTTTCTTGACACGAACGGTTCTCCGTATATAAAATAAAAACTATGATAAGATGCGCACGACACTCCTATAGATGCCGCATCGGAAAGGCAGCTTTATGAATCTGATCCTGACTTATATCCGGCGGCATATCGGTATGTTTGCCACGGCTCTTTTTTTCCTGAGCCTGGAAACGCTGGCGGATCTGATGCAGCCCACCTTCATGTCCTACATCGTGGACAACGGGGTTAAAGGACAAAGCATCTCCAAAATACTGATGTACGGCGCAATGATGCTGGGAATCGCCGCCCTGGGCGCCCTTGGCGCCGTGATGCGCAACATTTATGCCAGCCGCACCTCCCAGCAAATCAGCATGGAAATGCGCAGCGATATTTACAGGAAAGTCCAGACCCTTTCTTTTGAAAATATTGACCGGCTGCAGCCATCTTCCATCATTACGCGTATCACCAATGATGTGACACAGATTCAGAATTTCATCAACGGCAGCATGCGCATTATGATGAAGGCTCCCATTACCTGCATCGGCGCAATCGCTCTGATCATTCTCCAGACACCGAAACAGATTCCCATGATGATCTTAATTTTATGTATCTCCTTTCTGCTGATAGCGGCCAATATGGGGTTTGGCTATCCCAGGTTTGGGCGGCTGCAGCGTAAGCTGGACCGGCTCAATGAGGTCAGCCGCGAATTTTTATCCTCCGTGCGGGTGGTCAAGGCCTTCTGTGCCCAGGAGCAGGAAGGGGAAAAATTCCGGAGTGCCGCAGAGGATTTTGCCGGCGCCGGTGTATCCGCCATGCGGGTGGCCGCCGTATTTTCGCCGCTGATTAACCTGACGGTAAATGCGGGCATCGTTGTTCTGCTCTGGCTGTCCGGCAGCCAGGATAACGGACAGATCGGACGGCTGATGGCTTCGGTCAACTACATGACCCAGGTGCTTTTCTCCCTGGGCATGGTTTCCAATATCCTGAATACGGCCGTGCGCGCCGTGGCTTCCGCCGGACGCGTTCAGGAAATCCTCATGGAAGAGCCCGCGCAGAAGCAGGCGCCCCAGGCCAAGTCCCCCTCCGGGGAGGGCGGCGTTTCCTTCTGTGATGTAACCTTCTCCTATGCGGGTACGCCGGAGCCGGCTTTAGAGCATGTGACCTTTACGGCCATGCCCGGAGAAACCATAGGGATCATCGGGCCTACAGGCTCCGGGAAATCCACACTGGTAAATCTGGTTCCCCGTTTTTATGACGCTACCTCGGGAACGCTGTTTGTAGACGGCGTGGATGTTACGCTGCTGTCCCAGGAAAAGCTGCGGGCTGAAATCGCCGTGGTTCCTCAGAAAGCGCTGCTGTTTTCCGGAACCATCGCCGAAAACCTCCGCTGGGGGAAGCCGGATGCCACAGACGAAGAAATAAGGCGGGCGGCCCAAATCGCCTGTGCGGATGGCTTTGTGCAAAGCTTTCCCGACGGTTATGAGACGAACCTCGGCCAGGGCGGCGTCAACCTTTCCGGCGGGCAGAAGCAACGGCTTTCCCTTGCCCGCGCCCTTTTGAAAAATCCGCGAATCCTCATCCTCGACGACTGTACCAGCGCCCTGGACGCCACCACGGAGGCCTCTGTGCTCTCCATGCTGCGGAAACAGTGCTCGGGCATGACAGTACTGCTCATCAGCCAGCGGATTTCCACGGTTATGCGTACAGATCGGATCCTCTGCCTGGAGGACGGCAGGGTCATGGGCTTTGGAGCCCACCGGGAGCTGCTTGACAGCTGTCCGGTATATCGGGCAATTTATACTTCACAGATTGGAGGTGACCGGCATGAGTAAGGAAATGGCGCCGCCGCCCTCCTCCTTCGGAAAAGGCCAGCGCGGCAAGCCGGTGGTAAAGCCGAAGGATATGAAGGGAACCCTGCGCAGGCTGTGGGAGCTGACACAGGGCCAGCGACAGGGGCTTGGATGGCTGATGCTGCTTTCCGCAGTTGCCAGCGCGTCAACCATCCTCTCGCCTCTGCTTATCGGAACGGCCGTAACCGCCATTGATACGGGTAACCCCGCGCTGCAGCTTCTGATACTGCTGGCGGCGCTTTACCTGACGGACTGGCTGGTACGGTTTTTACAGCAGTTTTTTATGGCGGCCATCGGGCAGAGAATCATTCTTCATATCCGCAGCACGCTGTTTGAAAAAATGAAAGCACTTCCGCTTTCCTTCTTTGACAGCCGGCAGCATGGCGAGCTGATGAGCCGTCTGACCAATGATGTGGACAATATCAGCACCACCATTTCGGATTCGCTTACGCAGCTGATGACATATGGTTTTACGATTATAGGCATACTGTGCATTATGCTGCGGCTCAGCCTGCCATTGACCTGTATTGCCTTTATATCCGTATGGCTTATCTTTCTGCTGACCCGCACGATTACAAAGCATACGAGGAAGCTGTTTGCCCAACAGCAGCAGATTCTGGGAAAGCTCAACGGACAGGTGGAGGAAAGTATTTCCGGACAGAACATGGTAAAGGCCTTTGGCCGGGAAGCCGAAATGACAGAGCAGTTTGAGGAAAGCAACGCCAGGCTCTGCCAGGTGGCTACAAAGGCACAAATCTGGTCCGGTTTCCTCATGCCACTCACCAATGTAATCAACAACCTGAATTTCGTCATTGTGGCGGTCGTCAGCGGTATCCTGGCGGCTTACGGCCGGATCAGCGTGGGGCTGATTTCCAGCTTCCTGCTGTATTCCAGGCAGTTTTCAAGGCCCTTTGTTGACATTGCAAATATTTACAATAACTTTCAGACGGCTGTGGCAGGCGCGGAACGTATCTTCGAAATATTGGAGGAGGAACCGGAGCCTGCGGATGCGCCGGACGCGTTGCCGCTTACGGCTCCCCGCGGGGAAGTGGAATTTTCCCATGTCACCTTCGGCTATCAGGCGCAGGAACCTGTCTTAAAGGATGTAAGCTTCCGCGTGCCCGCCGGAACCCGTGTGGCGGTGGTCGGATCCACCGGCGCGGGAAAAACCACGCTCATCAACCTGCTGACCCGTTTTTATGATGTCAACAGCGGCAGCATCCTGTTAGACGGCCGCGATCTCCGGCAGTACCGGCTGCAGGATCTGCGCCGTACCTTCGGCGTGGTGCTTCAGGATACGGCGCTGTTTGGCATGAGCGTCCGGGACAATATCAGCTACGGTAATAAGGACGTTTTGCCGGAACGCATCCGGGCCGCAGCGAAAACCGCCGGCGCTGATTCCTTCATCCGCCGCCTGCCCCAGGGCTACGATACAATACTCACCCAGGGCGGCGCCGCCCTGAGCCAGGGGGAACGCCAGCTTCTCACCATTGCACGCGCCGTACTGCAGGAGGCCCCGATTCTGATTCTGGATGAGGCCACCAGCTCCGTGGATACGGTAACGGAGCAGCGGATCCGCCGGGCCATGCTGACAATCACCCGTGGGCGGACTTCCTTTATTATCGCCCACCGGCTTTCCACCATCCGGGATTCGGATCTTATCCTGTTGATAGAAGATGGCCGGATCGCCGAGAAAGGCACCCACGAAGAGCTGATGGAGCTCAACGGCAGGTATGCCGGGATGTACCGGACCCAGATGGGGGAATAGGAGACGTCTCCCCCGTCCGGGAATCCGGCTGCCATAACGCACCTTTCCCATTATAATTTATAGGAAAAATATTTCGCTTTTTCCGGAAACGCTTTGTCTCCTTTCAGCTTCAACGCAAACTTCTGCACAACAAAATTATAATCATCCCAGGAACCGGAGGATACCATATAAACAATCCGTCCATCCTCAGTCATCCATTTCACAGGAAAGTTGGGCTGATAATCTCCATAGCTGCCCCACCGGTCATCCCGGTAAAACAGCTTCCAGGGTCCCCAGGGCTCCGGCGCTTCATAAAGCGTCAGCTGGCTGTAATGGGATTCCGGATAGCGCATTTGATGAATCGGGCGGGGATTCAGGTTCTCATCCACAAAGCTGTAATTTCCCATCAGATATCTTTGTATGCCCGCATTATAGGCCACATGATTGGCTCCGGTCATTTTATAATAGGAAAATACCGGTACGGCCAGCTCTTCTTCGCGGCTCCATGCCGGATGCAGGGAGTCCTTCCCGCAATAAAATTCCCAGGAATCCCGCACAGTCAGTTTTTCTTTGGGAACCCGTCCCAACAGCAGCGCGTCGTTATTTTCCCAATAGCTGCCGCCATCCTCCAAATCACAGGGAAAATAAGCATATACATAACTGTCCCTCGCCCCCGAATAGCCTCTTCCAAACTGCAGGAAATGGCAGGAAGACAGCCTTCCCCGGAAAAAATCCCGGGGCGTCGTTTCCGGATCAAAGCTTCTGCCGGCGTCCGTTGATCTTACAATCCAGCCATGAAGATTTCTCTGTCTGCAAAAATAAGGGTTATCCCCATAATTCTGAGCTTCAATGCTCAGATAGAGGGTTCCGCCGATATCCAGAAGGCCGGACGGCTTCACATAAGGAGCCGCGGGCGTGCAGTATTTATTCAAATCCACCGGCTTTTCATTGATTACATCCATACACCAGTGTCCCGTGCAGGTCAGCTTTTCCGGTAAAAACCGGAGCGTCTTTATTCTCCAGATATTCATAGGGCAGCCCCGGTTATCCCCGGCGCCGCCGTAAATCATATCATCCTCTGCCCAGGTTAACGGCCACATATCCCCATCCCCGCTGTGATAACGGAAACGATCCGGGAGCACCTGCTCGATATAATCTGATTTTTCATATGGAGGGACTGCCTTCGGGTACAAATAATAATCTCTTCTGTCACCATCTATTCCTGTAATTTCTCTGATTTTCATACATTTGTCCGTGCAGGAGAGCGGCCGGAAGACACTGCCGGCGCTCTCCTGCTCCCTTACTTTAGTTTAAAATTTCTGATCCAGGAAATCCTGATACCACTGCAGCCAGGCGCCATACTGCATCGCATCCAGCTGTTTCAGGTGGGCCTCCCAGGCCGCATCATCGATTCCCTCCAGAATACTTGTGGCAGTAAAATTCTTAATATAGGAAAAAAGCTCCGTTTCCATAAAAGCTCTTTCACTCGTTTTGGCAGGATCCACGAACCGGATTGGGATCTGATCTTCCACCGGTATACAGAAATCATGGACTTCCTTCACACATTCGATCCGATACCAGGAGGTCCATGCAATATCCTCCAGTACCTCTGCATTTTCGTCCTTCCTGATCAACGGGCCGTAATCCACCATGCCATAGGTATATTTATAATTTTCAATAGTAAAATCATCTGTCAGGCTGTCGGGAAGCTTTTCGAACACCTGCCCGTTTTCATCCACATCCCAGGCCTCGCCCTTCGGGCCGAAACGGGAGATATATTTCAGTTCTGTGGTGCTGGATATATAATCCCACCACTCCAGCAATTTGGGCACATCCTTACATGCGCTGGTAATGGTAAAGCCTGTCCGGTTGGCCGCAAATTTATCCTGTGCACCGGTCTTCTTGTAGCCTGGTCCGTCCTCTGCCCTTATTTCTCCCACAGGCACATAATTGGCGGCTGCGGCATCGCTCATGTCCCCATTGGGAGTCCAGGTATAATAACAGCCTACCACTCCTTCGTTCAATTTCGCATGGTATTGTTCCGAGGTCTGTGAAAAAGCTTCCATATCCAGCAGCCCTTCCTCGATCATCTGATGGGAAAATTCCAGGAAGCTCCTGAATTCATCTGTGTTGACGGTTCCCACCACTTTGCCGTCCTTTACCATCTTATAGGCTTCTTCATCCCCGGAATCGGTTCCTGCAATTCCCCAGGGATTTGCCGCATTCATAATTTTGGAGCACCAGTCACTCTGGGAAGGCTCAAAAGGAATTTCATCTGCAGGATCTCCATTGCCGTTCATATCCCCATCCCGGAAGGCTCTGAGCACATCCATAAATTCTTCTGTTGTTTTCGGGATTTCCTTTCCTGCTTTGTCCAGCCATTCTTTGTTCATAAACATAATGCCCATAGCGTCGTTTTCATAGCTGGTCTGTCTGCCTGTCATGAGGGAACGGATGGAGCCGTCGGGCCAAGTTACCAGGTCAAGGCCGCCCGGAATCGTTTCATAGTCTGAATACACATGGGGCGCATAGTTTTTCAGGACATCGTCAGCTGCCAGATCCGCAAAAGAATCCATATTATTCGCAATCTGGTTCTCGCCTATCAGACCGAGAAATGCATCCGGCAAATCGGAAGCCAGCATAATATTCACCTTATCCTCCGCATCCGAGGAGGCAATGGGAATCCACTCAATATGTACGCCCGTGGCTTCCTCTGCTTTTTTGTAGATTTCCTTATTATTAAAATCCTCATCTTTGGTCAGGGGATGGAGCACCACTGCAATCTTAAAGGTGGTTTTTTCCTCCTGCCCTGTCTTTTCACCGGACGCCGCATCGGCTCCGGTCTGCGGCTGGGCCCCCGGATCCTTTGTTTCCGACGGTGCCGCGCCGCCGCAGCCAGCCATGACGGTCATAGTCATAGCCGCCGCCATTAAAATCGCCAGTACTTTTCTTTTCATTACTATTCCTCCTTCTTTATTCATCAAAATGGATTGTCACCCATTGATTTCACCCTTTAATAGAGCCAATCATGACGCCCTTTACAAAATACTTCTGCAGGAAAGGATATACACAGATAATAGGCAGCGTGGATACTACAATTACGCCGTATTTAATCACCTGCACCATGGTCTGCAGCTTGCGCGCCGCATCCGCATCTGTGGTCATGGAATTGGCGGCCCCGGTCGCCGCTGTCAGCAGGATCTCCCTCAGGTACAGCGCCAGCGGATATTTGCTTCTGTCGGTAAGGAATATCATGGGATTAAAATAAGAATCCCAGTAGGTTACCGCAATATAAAGTACCAGTACCGCCATAATCGCCTTGGAAAGCGGCATTACAATTCTGAAAAAGAACCGTCCGTTTCCGCAGCCGTCCACTCTGGCCGCATCCCGCAGTTCCTCTGGTATATTGCTTTCCATAAAGGAGCGGGTAATAATGATATTATAGACTGCCACTGCGCTGATAATTACCATCAGGGTTCTTGTATTGGTCAGCTGCAGCTTCTTTATTACCATATAAAAAGGAATCAGGCCGCCGCCGAAGTACATTGTAAACACAAAATAACCCATCAAAGTATTACGGAAGGGCAGGTCCTTTCTGGACAGGGCATAGCCTGCCATCATGGTTACAAGTGTCCCCAGCGCCGTACCCCCGGCCGTATAAATCAGTGTGTTACCGTAACCGATCCAAATCCGGGCATCCTCGAACACCTTTTGATATCCCAAAAGCGTAAAGCCCTTCGGCCACAGCAGCATACTCCCGTTATTGACATACGCCGGATCCGAAAAAGAAGCTACAAAAACGAAATAAATCGGATATGCCATAATAACTATTATCAACAGCAGCGCTGCCGCAACCACAATGTCAAAAACCGTATCCTGGGTAAACCGGAATTTTTTCTTTTTTCGGGAAAGGGATCCCTGCGTCGTCATATCGTCTCCTCCTGTCTCCTATTATTCCTACCACAGACTGGAACCGGATACCTTTTTCGATATCTTATTCACCACCACAAGCAGGAAAAAATTTATTGCGTTGTTAAACAGCCCTATGGCCGCCGAGTAGCTGTACTGCTGCTGTTTCAGGCCGATTTTATAAACATAGGTGGAGATCACCTCCGCCGTGGTAAGATTCAGATCATTCTGCATCAGATATACTTTTTCATAGCCTACGCTCATAATGTTTCCTGCGTTCATGATAAGCAGTATAACCATCGTAGGCATAATGGCGGGCAAATCAATATGGATAATCCGTTTCAGCTTGTTCGCCCCATCCACCATGGCCGCCTCATGCAGCTCCTGATCCACGCCGGCCAACGCTGCCAGATAAATTATGGAGCTCCAGCCCATGTTCTGCCAGATCCCCGACCAGACATAAAGATGTGCAAAGGCTGAGGCGCTGCCCATATAATACAGGTCATCCGGTCCTCCCAGCATAGCAATCAGATGATTTAAAAACCCCGATCTGGGAGAGAGGAAAACCGACATCATACCGACCAGAATTACTGTGGAAATAAAGTGCGGCATATAGGTTATCGTCTGTGTCAGTTTTTTGAATCTGGTACTTTTTACACTGTTTATCATAAGCGCAAGCACTATGGGGATAGGGAAGCCCACCACCAGGGAATAGAGGCTCACCACCAGTGTATTCTTCACTATCTGCCAGAAACGGGGCAGATGGAAAAAGGTCTGGAACCATTTTAACCCCACCCAGTTGCTCCCCATTATCCCTTTCCCCGGCGAATAATCCTGAAAGGCCATTAGTACGCCATACATCGGCGCATAGCAGAATATTCCTATAAACACCACGGCGGGAACCAGAAACAGGTACAGACACCAGTTTCTCTTCATCAGTTTCCAGGTCTGGTTCTTTTTTCTGCTATTCATGGCAGCTACTGTCTTTTTCATTTTTATACCTCCCGCATACCGCAGGCTTTCCTGCGATATAGTATCCATCCATAGTTGGAAAGGACTTACAAACGTTTCCTCCCAGGCCTTTCCGCTTGTGCATACTATTATTTTAATGTGCCGGAGCCTTTTCTTCTTGTAAAATTTTAGTGATTTCTGGTAATAAATTCACTTTTCGTGTTATAGTAAGGAAATATAGATATGGTTAGGGCCCGCATCGAAAAAGGAAAGGAAGTTTTTTTATGAAATTTTTGGACTATCCGGAGCAGCAAAGACATGGAAGCCAGGACTTCCCCTATTTTTTCTACCATGTTACTTATATTCATCCCCGCTACACCATGCCTTATCACTGGCATCCCCTCTGTGAAATCGTCCATGTTTTCTCCGGGCATTTCCGGCTGCAGCTGGAAGATTGTGAACTGCTGCTTTCTCCCGGAGACAGCGCTTTTATTTCCTCAGGCGTCACCCACGGCGGCGCGCCCCTGGAAGCACAAAGCTGCTGTTATGAATGTCTGCTGATGGATCTGGATACTATTTTTCAGTCCGGCTCATCCACCAGAGTTTATGAGCATAAAATCTTCGACCTTCTGAACCAGAAAATACTTATCCATAATTATTTTCCTGCAGCATGCACGCAAATCAACGATATTCTCTGCAGTATGCTGGATTTGCTGCGTTTCAAGCCTGAGGGCTATACGCTTCTTTTGCAGGGCTATACCTTCCTGCTGTTCGGCCAGCTTTTCCAGAACCATTTTTATTCCGAAGCACCCGCTCTCAGCACCCAGAAAAAAGTGCTGCATCTGAAGGATGTGCTTACCTTTATAGATGAGCACTATGCGGAAGATATCCGGCTTTCCGACCTTGCCGCCTGCGCAAATATGAACGGCAATTATTTCTGCCGCTATTTCCGGGAGCTGACCCACCGCACACCACTGGATTACCTGAATTATTACCGTGTGGAGGCCGCCTGCGAGCAGCTGTCTTATACGAATAAAACGATTACGGAAATCGCTTTTGACTGCGGTTTCCACGATGCCAGCTATTTTGTAAAGGTTTTCAAACGTTATAAAAATATCACGCCTTCCGAATACACACGAGCTGATTTTTAGGCGCAAAAAAGCTCCGGCGGGCCACGCAATCCCATGGCCTCCGGAGCATCCATAATCTGAAATAGTTTTCTCCTGTTTCCCCTATTTCACATCAACTGTACATTCTGCTTTGCTTTCCACCCCCAACACGCCTATCCGCACCGTGCCGGTCTTTCCCACCGTTCTGATCCAGAAGGAGGATACGCCTCCGGTAAGGGGGAACCGCGCAGGGCCCAGCAGCCTGGCAGGGCCGTCCAGTCGGATTTCCACACATTCCTGGGTAAAGGGCAGCAGATTTCCCATATTGTCCACCGCCTTCACCGTAATACGGGTGGCGTCATAGGTATCGCCGTCTGCGTACAGGACGGTATCATCAGCCCTGGCGGTGATTCCGGCGGCATACCGGCTTTCACCCACTTCCTTTCTACATACGATGCGGTCCCCAAGCCATCCCTCCAGCACCAGGTTGTTTTCCGTTTCTCCCCAGCCGCCTGCGGATTTGATCACCATGCCGATAAGCCCCGATATTTCCCTGTTGTAACGCGCCGCCAGCCCGGAATCTCCTCCATTACCAGCAGTCCCAGCTCGTCGCAGGCATCCAGGAAATGCCTGGACTGGGGATAATGGCTGGTGCGAACCACATTGCAGCCCAGCTCCCGGCGCAGAAGCTGCGCATCCCGGCGCTGTATCCGCTCCGGCATGGCATAGCCCACATAGGGCCATGACTGATGGCGGTTCAGGCCGATGAGTTTGCATTTCACGCCGTTCAGGAAAAATCCTTCCGGTGTAAACCGGGCCTGCCTGAAGCCGAAACGGCTGCTGCCCAGGCTGACGCAGCTTCCGCTCTCCTTCTCCTTCAGCTTTGCCTCCGCCCGCATCCTCCTCCACTATCCCCCGTAAAAAATCCACGCTGTTAAAGCTCTGCATCGTATTTAACCGGGAGATATACGCGGAATTCTGGATCCGACGCTCCAGTTCCTCTTTTTCGTCCTCCTGCGCAATCCGGTACTGCCGGACCAGCCGCCCCATTTCAATGGCCGGCGCAAACCAGGTTTCCATATCCATAGCATTCCCCTCCCCGTCATCGATAGCTCCATTTTAGCCGACCGACGGTACATTTACAAGAGGGGCGACTTCACGCGATACTTCACACAGGATTTTCAAGCCGTTACCCAGCCGCCTTTTTTACTGTTTCAGCTTTTTTTCATAAGCATCGTAGCTGCCGTACTGCCTCCACAGGTCCATCATCATTTCGTACCGCTCCAGAGGCAGGCCGGTGTAAACGCAGTTGGAGGTGGAAAAAATATATCCCCTGCCCGCCGCCATGCCTTCCCGCAGCGCGCGCAGCACATCCGCGCGGCATTCCTCATCAGTGCCCGTCTGCAGAAGCCCGCAGTTAACGTTGCCCACAAGCGCAATATCCGGCCCCACAATCTTACGCACCTCAGGGATGGAAACGCCTCCCTGGGGATCCAGGGAATGGATGGCGTCCGGCCGGCAGTCAGCGATCTGCTTCAGAATCGGCATGATATTCCCGTCCGTATGCTTGATGGTATAATACCCCAGCTTCCGGTACTCCGCAATGACCTCCTTCAGGAAAGGCCCTATCAGTTCATCAAAGGAATCCGGGCTGAAAAACGGATTCACATTAAAGCAGTAATCCGAGCAAAGCGCAAAGCCGTCCAGAAGATGCCCTTTTTCATCAAGCTTTGCGGCAAGCTCCAGGGACTTGTCCACCCGGATCCTGCTCTCCTCATTCAGTTTCTCCGGCTCATCAAACATTCTGGCCGAAAATTCCATCATATTTTCTCCGTCAGGAATGGCCCAGGTGGGGTCGCCGTGCATCATTATGTAATATTCATCCCCGCTTTTTTCCCGGATCAGCTCCAGCAGCCACTGGATATTCTCAACGTCCCCGGGATTGGGATGGATAAAAATAGCGCTGTGGCCATATCTTTTTGCCGTATCGATATAAAGCTGGGCCATTTCATTCATATGAAGGCTGCGCTCCCGGTAACTCATCTGGTTCCACTGCTCATAAAAACGGTGGGAGGGATGCACCTTGCCGAAGGCCTCCATGGTCAGAAAAAAGACCAGCTCAAAGGTGGGCACCTGGCCGCCGATGGGCTCGCATTTTAAGGTCCGTATAAATCTCTCTCTGTTCGTCATTTTATAATCCCCATTTAGTAGTAAAACGCTTGTAACTGTGAAGGAATCCAACAGTTACAAGCGCTTTTAAAAAAGCATTCCTTCCATATAACATTCTTTGAAGAACGCATCCGACGCCAGATCCACAGTCTGTGCCACCGCTGCCAGCCGCTCCGCCTCCGGCAGCTTTTCCTTATCCAGCAGCAGCATGGCCGCTCCCATAAGCGCCGCATTTCCCGTCACCGTAATTTTCCCCAACTCCACCTCCGGCAAAAGCCCGATGGCAATCGCATTCTCCAGATGGATGAAGCTGCCAAAGCCCCCTGCAACCAACAGCTCCTGCAGCTCCGACGGCTGCATGCCCGCCCGGTGCAGCATGGTTTTGATTCCGGCACAGATAGCGCTTTTGGCAAGCTGGACCTTTCTTATGTCCTCCTGGAACAGACGGACCTCCCCGGCAATCACCGCTTCCTCATCCTCCAGATAGCCGGTTTCATCCAGATCCTCCGTCTGCAGCAGGCAGCTCACCGCATCAATGACGCCGCTGCCGCAGATGCCCATCGGCTCTTTATCGCCTATCACCTCAGCCGCAAGCCCGTTCTCCGCCACCCGCACATGGGCAACCGCGCCGTCCGTTCCCTGCATTCCCATCTTCAGCCCCGCCCCTTCAAAGGCCGGCCCTGCCGCTGTGGAACAGCAGAAAATTCCTTCCTGTCTCCACAGCACAATCTCCCCATTCGTCCCGATATCCACAAGAAGGCGGTCATTTCCGGGCTTTTCCGTCCGTACGCTGAGCATGGCCGTGGTAATATCCGCTCCCACAAAAGCGGACACGCAGGGCGGCAGCCAGGCCCTCGCCTGTATCCCCGGCAGACCCAGCTGCTCCGCTGTCAGCCATTCCCCGGCCAGCCAGTCCGCGGCAAAGGGCGCATGGGAAAGGGCGGAAGGATCCCTTCCGGTAAAAAAATAAAGCATGGCCGTATTTCCGGTCAGCACCAAAGTATCAATATCTACCGGGGAACAGCCGCCTTTATTTGCCAGCTCCTCCAAAAGGGACGTCAGCCCCGATTTGATACACAGGGCCAGCGCCTCCCGCTCCCCTGCCATGCTTTTTTCCATCCGGGAAATCACATCCGCTCCGAAAACAGACTGGGGATTATCCGCCCCGGCCCTTGCCCGGAAGCCGTTTTTATCAAACAGCACCGCCGCCAGCGTCGTCGTACCGATATCCACCGCAGCGCCCAGCCCTTCAAACAAAGGCCTCACAGGCTGAAGCCCCAAAAGCGCTTCCTCCGGAGTCTGGCGCGTAGCCTCCTCTTCAAAGGACACCTCACATTCTCCCAGCACCCGGGTACGACAGGCAAGGCGGATGCCGTTTTCACGCTCCGCCCTGGTAAGCTTTTTTATTTCCGTTTCATCCGGTTCGCTGAGCAGCCCTGACGCCCGGACTCTGCATTTGCCGCAGATTCCCTTCCCTGCGCAGGGCATTTTCAAACCTCCGGCTTCCCGGAGGACATCTGCCAACACCGTTCCTTTTTCCGTCTGAAAAATCCGGCCGTTTACCGTTACCTTTTCCATGTCCTGCATCCTCATGCCATCCGCTTTTTTTCGTAGAATTCCTGCACCGCTTCAAAAAAGGCGTCGATATTTTCCCATTTGGACAGCGGCGGGATATCACAGCCGGAGGAAATGACAAAGTTAGGATATTTGCAGCAGGCCTCCATAATGGCCCAGGTCTCCTCCCTGATGCTTTCCGGCGTCCCGTTCCGGAACTGTCCCGCTGGATCAACATTTCCCATGGCTATGGTATCTGGCGGGATATGGGTCATCATCTCCGCCATATTGATGGCGTTGCCGAAATGGTAGGCCGCGGCGCCCGTATCCAGTATGGAATCTATCATCTGGATGGTGCTGTTGCCGCAGTTATGATAAATAACAAGGAAATCCTCCGTCTGAAGCGCTTCCACGATCCGTTTGACGTAAGGCGCAGAAAATTCTTCTGCAAGCGCCGGTGAGAGCAGGCCTGCCAGCGGTTCCGCCATTACGATGCCGTCCGCTCCCGCTTCCTTATATGCCTGTCCGTAGGCAATCAGGAATTCCGTCACCTTATCCAGAAGCTGCTGCACCATTTCCGGTTCATCATAACAATAAAACATGATTTCCGTCACATCTAAAAGCCTTCCCGCCAGGGAGTACGGCCCGATAATCCCGGCGAACACGGGTCTGTCTTCTATCATCTTCGCCGCTTTCTTAATGGCGTCAATGTAAATCTGCGTCCTTCCGGCGCCGATTTCCGGCACTGCAAGCGCTTCCACCTCTTCCGGCGTGGATACGACGCTGCTTTTTACCGTCGGCACCTCATCATCGCTTACGGAAATCGGCGCACCGAAGCACTCCGCCTCCACCGAAAGATCCATCAGGCTCACCGCTGCCGCGGCGTCTGTCCTGTCCGCAACCAGCTTCATTCCCTGCGCCTGTCTGTCACTGTCGGAAATCAGTTCCCTTACGCTGATTCCCATCAGCTGCACAGCAGGAAAGGATAAAACGGGGAGCGCCTTTTTTTCCGGCATTTCCCTTAACTGCGCAAGCCATTGCTTCATATTTCTACTCATGAACTCCATCCTCCCGGTTCCCGGCTTTATGAAAAGAACACGGCGCCGAAATAGGTTACCGTATCCTTGCCGTTGATATAGCGCATTCCGCACTGCGCAGCCAGCGTTGAAACGTTGATTCCATAGGCCTCCAGGGAAGACATTGCCTGCTCCGGATGCCTGCACGGATCGCCTGTCTTTTTACCGCAGACGTCACACACCCTGCAGCCGCCGGCCCCAAGATGAAGCGTCTTCTCACAGTCAAGCTGTTCCGTCAGACGCCGCACCTGCTGCGCCAGGTCATTATGCCGTTTTCCGGCCTCCATCATTCCTTCAAAATCGTAGCTGTCTTCCAGCGTTCCCACTGTCTGGTAAACAAGGGCGAGACGATAATCCTTCAGTCTGCCCATGAGGGTTTCCACCTCTCCCACATCGGGCGGGCACATGTAACTCCTGCCGTAATTGCCGCAGGCGTTGGATTCGCACAGCTTGCGGAAGGAAGCATCCGCCTCAATCCGTTCCGTCTCAATAAATTCCGCCCGGTAAGCTCCCAGGCGCAGCACTTCTTCTCTCAATGCTTCTTTTTCCATAGTTCCCCCGCTGTCTGCCGTTTTCCTTAACCTGCCAGGCTCCTGCAGATTTCCACAGCAGCATCCGCAGCGCTTGCCGCATCAGCTGTGTATTTATCAGCGCCGATCTGTTCGCAGAAGGCTTCTGTTACAGGCGCGCCCCCCACCATAATTTTTACATGATCACGGATTCCGGCTTTTTCAGCTTCTTTTACCACATCGCTCATCACTGACATTGTAGTTGTCAGAAGCGCGGAGCAGCAGATGATCTGGCAGTTCTGGGAAACCGCTGTTTCCACATAGGTTTCAGGAGATACGTCCGTTCCCAGATCGATAACCTCCAGGCCTTTGCCTTCCATCATCATTTTTACCAGGTTCTTTCCGATGTCATGCAGGTCACCGCGTACGGTTCCGATGCAGACCCTGCCGGCCGAGGTATTGTCCCCGTCAGCTAACAGAGGCTTAAGCAGGGAAGCTCCCATATTCATGGCGCGGGCCGCCACAAGCACCTCCGGTACAAAAACTTCGTTATTTTTAAATTTTTCCCCGATAATATCCATACCGGACAGAAGTCCCTTCTCCAGGATCTCCTTCGCAGGGATTCCTTCATCAATCGCCTGCTGTACCAGTTCCTTTACTATCTTCGCTTTGCCTCTCTGCAGATTCTGTGAAATTTCCTCCAAGACAGCCATAAAAAAAATCCTCCTTACTGAGTATGACTACATTATTTGCCCTGATTATAGCATCCTCCTTTTCTTTTTCCTTGTAGTTATTCGCCCGTTTTGGTAATTTTCCGACCTGTTTCCTTGACATACCAAAAATTCACGGGCATAATGCAGATAGAGCAATATTGGTGCTATGGATGGATCGAAGGATTACTTTGAATTTATAAAACGATCACTTAAATTTATAGAACGATCACTTAAATTTATAGAACAATTACACGGTATTTTACAAAGGAAGGCTTCTTTAATGGTGCAGGATACGTTTGATCACAAGCTGGCCCAGGAGTGCGCACGGGCTTTTTCGGTGTCCACAGGGCTTGGCTGTACGGTTTCGGATACGGCCGGACATATTTTTTATGAACATGGGAAGGGATGCGGAAGCTGTACGCTGTGCGAGGCGGCGGGGCTTCCCCATGAGAACTGTATCCGCGCCCATAACTATGGAATGACTGAGGCGGAGCGTTTCGGCGGGAAGTATATTTATTTCTGCCCCCTGGGACTGACCTGCTTTGTCTCCCCTATCATCGGCGAGGTGAAAAGTACCGCCAAGATCACCGTGGGGCCGTTTATGATGGTGGATTTCCAGGACTTTATCGACTGTGAACTCACCGACAATCTGCCGCTCACTCAGGAAGCGCGTACGGAGCTGATCCGGCTTCTTAAGGAGGTTCCGCAGATGCCGCCCACAAAAGTGCAGGAGCTGTCTGTTCTTCTTTTTATGGCCGTCGGCTTCATGAATAACGTCTCCGCTGAAAACAGGCTTCTGGAGGCCGAACGTTCCGACCTTCTGCAGGGGCAGATCAGCGCCTATATCTCCGGCCTGAAAAACCAGGACGCCCCGCCCCGCTATCCTTTTGAAAAGGAACGCGCCCTGCTATTGTCAATCTCACACGGGGATCGGGAAAGCTCCCGCAAGCAGCTCAAGGAACTGCTTGCCGCCCTTCTGGCTTCCGGAGGCGGACGGCTGGACTGGATGAAATCCAGGGCTTCGGAGCTTATCGTCATGATTTCCCGGACTGCGGCGGAAAACGGGGCGGATGAAGAAGAGACGATGCTCTTTAACCATATCTGCCAGAAAACCATCCCCTCCCTGGGCAGCTTCAGCGCCCTGAGCAACTGGCTGTACCATACGGTTGACCGTTTTATGGACAGCATCCAGTCCTACCCTGACGCCAAGCATGCCAATATCATACATAAATGCATCCAGCACATAGGGACCAACTATGCGGAGCACCTGACGCTGGAGGATACCGCCCGCGCCGTTTCCCTGTCCCCCGATTATCTGAGCCGCATTTTCAAAGAGGAAACCGGAACCACCTTCAACCGGTATCTGAACAATGTGCGCATCACCAAAGCCAAGGAGCTGATCCGCCGCGGAGAATACCGCCTGACGGACATTTCCCAGATGGTTGGGTATGATGATCAAAGCTATTTTACCAAGGTCTTCCGTCGCATTACCGGCCTTTCCCCAGGGGAATACGGGAAAAAAACGAGGAGGATCCAGGCTCCCGAGAAAGCCTGAATCCCCCTGCTATAATTACTTAACTGTTTGTCGGAATCACTCATCCTTTTTTACGGAACTGCTTATCCGTTTCCACCGGAATCCAGAGCTCGCACCGGTACTGCGGCGACTGCATGTCGCCCTGCGGGTATACCTGGATATCCATGCCGCTAAGCGGCCGGTATTCGCTTCCGGGGAAGAACTCGGAATATACTTTTTTCTGCAGCTCCTGGAATGCGCCGGGCATAGGGCCTGTGCCTTCAAAAACCACCCAGGTGTTTGCCGCGATCCGTTCCACACTCAGCCCTTCCCCCACCGGCTCCCCATGATAGCCTGCGCCTATCGCATAAGTGATTTCTTTCTCCTGTGCATTCTCACTCAGGCACATGCCAATCAGGGCATTTCCAAAAATATCCTCCGCCGCCTGATAGGCAGAAAGCTTATCCAGCGTCTGATCCCGCCTGCATTCCTCCCAGAATGCGGGCAACTGCCTGTTGTTCTCCTCCAAATTATCGGAAAAGTTCCTCTTTCTGACAATAACCTCAATTTCTCCTCTTGTCTCAACCCTGTAATTCATCGTGCTTCCTCCGTCTAAAATAAGTTTTACGGAAAGACGGGAGAAGGAATTCAGCTTTGCCCCGCTCAGCCTGGCCTGTGACGGCGTAATCCCATGAAATCTGGAAAACGCCCTGCCAAAGCTGTCCGGAGAATCGTAGCCATACTTCAACGCCACATCGATCACCCTGCATTTCGTCGAGGCAAGCTCTTTGCCGGCAAGAGTCAGCCTGCGGCAGCGGATATATTCTCCCAGTGTACAGCCGCACAGAATACTGAATACATTCTGGAAATGATATGGCGAGTAATTGGCCTGGCCGGCGACATCCGCATAGCTGATGTCCTCCGTCAGATTATCCTCCAGGTAGTTGATTGCCTTCTGCAGATCGTTTATCCAGTTCATTTTCTCATCTCCCTTCCGTATGTACCCATCATATCGGAGAACTGTGTTTTCTTCCTGACTTTTAATGCGATGGAGTGCAGGATCCATGCCACGTCCGGAGCCCTGCGGCTGGGATCCACTTTTACGGAAGCTTTTATTTCCAGTAACGTTCTACAATTTCTCTTGCAGATCGTGGCTCCTTATCGAACCGTGTTTCCACCTTTTCTACTGTATGCTCAAAGGTAAGGCCCAACTCCTCGCAGATTTCTATTACTACCTGCAGCGCCTGTTCGCGTCCTTTTTCAATCCCCTGTTCGATTCCGTCATTAATCAACATTTCTCCTAGCAGTGTCATTCTTATAACCTCTTTCACCTTAGCTAACTTATTTTTATCCAGAAACTTATCTGCAAAAGTATATAGAACCGCTTGCATTTTTTCCAGCTCCAACTGGGTTATGGGCGCTTCTGCCATATGCAGGATTTTCAGGCTTTTTATAATCCGCTCCCCGATTTCCAGATTCCCTGACATCAGGGGTGTCAGCAGGAGCGGTACAAGATCCGTTTTCGTCAATGCCACGCCTTTTGCCTTCTTTTCTTCGATAGCCTTGAAAAGGCGATCCGCATCCTTTCCCTTCAACCGGATAACTTCAACACGGTAAGTATTAATGCCCGCTTTCAGCTCACAGAGCAGTTCCTTAACATCGGCAGAACAGATAACATAGGTAACTATGTCAACCTTATAGGCTCTGCTGGCAGCTGCTTCATATTCCCGGAAGCGTTTCAGATCCTCCCGGGTGATTTCATCACTTTCAAATTCCAGATGCACCCAGTTACCTTCCTTCATTGCATAATTAAAATCCTGGTAAAACTGTCTGGTCTCCAATTTAACAGTTTCGGTGGGTACAATATATTCCACCTCGCCCCGGATTTCCAGCAACGGAAGAAGTTCCTCCCCAAAATACTGCGCCGCCGTTTTCATGGCCAGATCCTCATGGTGCCAGTTGGTCTTTTCAGCCTGTTCAATGTTTTGCTGTGAAGCCAGGGCCTGTCCCTGCTTTCGCTTTGAAGTTTTTCCTTCTGAAGCTTTTTCTTTTAAAGCTTTTCCTTTCTTCGCTTCTGCTTTTTTCTCGTGTTCTTTCACACAGCCTCTGTTCCGTAAGCTATGTATAAAATCCTGTCTGTCATTCAATTATAGCTGTTAATTCGACACCGGGCAACCGTATTCTACATTTTTGTCTAATATTTTTGCTGTAATGGTTAAACATGGACTTACTGAATTTTCCAATTTGTCTTATGGGATTACTTTGATTTATAAATGGAATCTTGTGTCCGATTGGACAGAAAAAAACGGATGAATTCGGCACTATACCAGAAGCAGAGCCGTAAATGCAGATGGAAATCGTTTACACAAAAAAGAGGGTTTTCAACCGAAAGTGTGAATTGAAAATCCTCTTTTTTATTCCGTCTGTTTTTTCACAGCCCCTTTTCCAATAATGGCGTCCTATTTTTTGACTACAGGAATCCAAACTTCGCAGCGATAATCGGAGGCCGAATTATCCCCCTCAAAATACACTTCAAGGTCGGGGGTTCCCGCATGGCTGTAGATACCCTGAGGCAAAAACTCAGAATAAATCCTCTGCCATACATTTTGAATCGCCTCCGGCATTGGACCCACGGACTCAAAGATTGCCCATGTCGATTTGGGAATTATCAGCTCGCTCATACCGTCAGGCACTGCGGCCGTTGTCTCAATACCGATCATGTAATTAAATGTTCCATCGTTATTCATGTTGCAGCATATACCAATCAGCGGCTTGCCCGGAGATGTTTTGCAGAGTTTTTCCGCTGTGCCGTTTTCATAACACTCTCCCCAAAAGTCCGGTATCGGATTATTTTCCTGCGATGCTTTAATGACAACTCCTACGGTGCGAATGTCCTCTTTTTCCTCAATACGATAATTCATTTCCGTTACTCCTTTTACAAGTAGTGTAAAGGTCAGACGTGGATATGCTTTTAAACTGACGCCATTCTCTTTTACTGCCGCAGGGTTGATGCCGTGCATTCGTTTAAAGGCCACGGTAAACGCATCGGCAGTTTCGTATCCATATTTCATCGCAACATCCACCACCTTACAGTCAGATACTTGAAGATCATACGCTGCAAGTGTCAATTTTCTACGCCGAATATACTCTGAAAGCGGAATACCGATGATTTTAGGGAAAATTCGCTGAAATAATCCCGCCGGGCATGCGGTTATGCGTCCAATCTCATCTAAGTCTATTTCATCTGTCAGATGAGATTCAATATAGTCAAGTGCCTCATTCATCTGTGTCAGCCAATCCATATCTCCCGTCCTCCTTCCATATTCAGTCTATCGTATCGCAGCATAATACGCTCGTTAATTCATGCTCATTATTTGACGAAAAACGTGTCCCTTTGCCAGCCCCCTTTAAGCTCAGTCTCAAATATCTATAACATGGCATGCTTTTTTCAACGTTTCAAGCAATTCTGTCAGATAGTCCGCAATTTCATAGGCCTCCACATGCTGCTGCCTTCTGTAGGATGCAATCCTGGCAGTAGGCGGATAAGCCATGGGGACTAATTCCCCTGCCTCCAACAGATTGGCAATATATTCACAGGCTTCCAGCAGATTTTCCACATCGTTACTGTGATCAAATCCCTGATTCTGCCTTGCGGCATGCAGGGTTCTTTGCGCCAGTATGCAGGCTCTCCTCACATAATCCTCCTGATTCACATCAGAACGGACGGCACTCTCGCCCCTGTTGCGGAAAAAGCCGGAGATAGCGGAAACAATGGAAGGATCCCGGATCGTGCCATCCGGATAAACCACCCCATGTACGCGCGACCACATATCTTTTCCAATCATCAGTTCAAACAGATACCAGCCAGTCTGATATTCGTTGTGAAGCTCAATAGACATATCATAGGGGTTAGCTCTTGCAAGACAGCACATTTCGTTATCGAGTACGGGCTTGCCATATTTTTCTCCCATTTTTTTCGCATACTCCAGTGCTTCACGTAAACGCTTACGGGTTGAGGAATAATCATGGAACACAATTACATCGACCAGCTCAGCTGTTTTGCTGGCCTCTGTTTCGTAAATAAAAATATTGCCGACGCCGATATCATGATCCGGATCCTTACTTTTCACATATTTGCAGAAATGCCGGACGATTTCCCAGGTTTTTTCCTGCCTGTAACGGAGTGTCTCCATATCGGGACGTTCCTGATAATCCTGTACATAAACAGGTTCCTCGTCATACCATGTTACAAAGTTGTCCGTATAACCGGGCTCATTTGCAATATCCCAGAACAGAAGTCCTTCCTCCTGACCGATTGCCTCGTAAAGTGCGTCAAAGTACCTCTCGCCGATTTGCCAGCTGGCGGGATCCTCCAGCGTTTTATAAATCGGCCTTAACCCTGCTTCTAACATAAATCCACCCGGCGGGAGCTCATCCTCCCGGAACCGGAACCCCAT
This sequence comes from Eisenbergiella massiliensis, assembly GCF_003435485.1. Lineage (NCBI taxonomy): Bacteria > Bacillati > Bacillota > Clostridia > Lachnospirales > Lachnospiraceae > Eisenbergiella > Eisenbergiella massiliensis. The sequence goes on along the minus strand of NZ_QVLV01000008.1, from coordinate 87,587 downwards.
AAAAATAATAGGGTTTGTAGAAATGCCATGTTTCCATGCCGTCTGTACAAAATCCTTTACGTTGGCAAGGAACCTGTCGGGATTTTCCTTGTAAAAATCATAGCTGAGAAAAATCCGGGCGCTGTTTAGATGAAGCCTCTCAGCATACCCCATATCCCTATCCACGATATCATGATGGTAATTAGCCCAAAAATCCCTGTCATTCACAGCATCCGGCTGTGTATAGTTGAACCCACGCAGTTTCTGATAATCAACTGTCTTTTTCATCATAGCTCCTGTCCGTGCACCTTATGCACTCATACAATCGTACAATCAAAGTTACATACGCTTCATCATCCCTTGACTCCACCAAGTGTAATACCTTTCACGAAATATTTGTAATAGTCTTCTTTCAGGATAGCATAATGCAATCTGTCATGCATCTCTCCGTTAAGATACTTAACTTTTCGTTCAATACCTTCCAGGCATAACCCATTTTTTTCAAGCATTCTCTGTGCCCCTGTGTTAATATCCAAAGTATTCGCATATATGCGCTCCATGCCCAGATAAGTAAAACCATAATCAAGCATCAGCCTTACTGCCTCTCCTCCATATCCCTTAGAACGGTTAACTATCTTGGCAATTCCTATGCCAATAGAACAATTTCTGTTAATTCGGTCAATATCCTGAAGTGCGATATCTCCAATCACAATATCATTAGCAAGAAAAATCCCGAGTCTTACATTTGTATTTCCCTGTAGATTTTGAATCTCATCAAACCATTTCTCTGCCTTTTCATCGGAATGCCCTATATTAAACTCTTCCGTCGGATTATTAAAATCATACTCATAGTCATTCCATAAGGTTTTACAATCTTTGCGCTCAAGCATTTTGAGATAGATATTATCTCCTTGTATTCTCATAAGGCCTCTCCTATTCCAAGCTGTTCCTCCAGGAACACTACCTGTCCTGTTTCTTCATCATATCCTTCGTAATAACCTCTACATGAGGCTTTCCGGCAAGGATCCCCTTCAACACCTTCAGAATCCATGTGCCGCATGATCACGGGGAATCCATTTCACTCATTATTTACCCACGGATTTTTTTACTGCCCATAGAATGGCTCTGCCGGTTGTCTCTCCTATTGGATTTCCAGCATAGTCTCCATACTCTTTTTCTATGGCAAAGCCAGCAGAATCCAGCCAGTCATGCAGCTGTTCCAACTGTATATAATGCTTCTTAGAAGGAATCTTCCTTTCTAATCTTCTTCCGTCCTTCAGTATCAAGTCAAAATTACGGACAAACGAAAGCATTCCTGTAGATTCCTCAAAGCTTTGTTCCGTCAGGAACATTTTCCCTGAATTGCCTTCGCTGTCGGTTCCCTCCCAGATTACCATTTCACCGGATGACCGGAACAACAGCCCGGGATGCATTGAAAACTGATAGTCGATATAAATATGGCCTCCCGGATCCAGCGCTCCTGCAGCCCTCCGAATCATCTGCTGCTGCGCCTGAGCATAGTCTGTCTCCGACATTATATTAAACAGAATATTTCCTGCAAGAACTACAACATCAAATCCGCTCCCCCAAGCATCTTCTACTGCATCAGCCTTATACCAGACAATATTATCAAGTCCTTCTGCCTTTGCCCCTATTTTTTCAAGAAGGCAATCGTCAATATCAAAACCTGTTACAGCATGTCCTGCCTGCGCCAGCGGTACAAGGATACGCCCGCCTCCACAGGCTGCCTCCAATACTCTCACAGGCTTTGAACCAATCACAGACAGCAGAAAGTCCACGTCATCTGTCTCTGTCTCATATTTTTCATACATTTCCGCATTCCATGCTGCAATTATTTTTTCTTCATTACACACAATTGCATCCTCCGAATACAAACAGAAGGCTCCGGAAATAACCGCCTTCCGCGCCCTAATTTCCCTGTACCATAATTTCCTCCAGCCTTCGGCCGCAGGAAACCCAAAACTCCTGAAAATTCTTCTCCAAATAAAGCCGCAGCTCCTGTGCGGTCCTGTCAGCCTGTGCAAACTGGCATTCCGTAATCACGCCCTGCTCCAGCGCCGCTTCAAGTTCATCCCTGTCCTCCTCCTTAACTTCACCCTCCGGCGATACCAGTAAATCAAGGAATAAATCACTGACGAAAAACATCCCGTCTTCATCAACACCTATACCGTCAATAATATCAATATACCAAAGCACCGGCCTGTATTCCTGATTCATATATACGGTTACAGCATATTTTCCGTTTTCCGGAACAATAATGAGCCATTTCATGCCGTCGTCACATACGGTCAGACTTTCCTGCCCCCAGCTCCAGACCTGCTTTTCCTTCACCCTTTCGATATCAATCAGAGCCAGAAAGCCTGAAAAATCCGGGTTCTTTATCCTTTTCTGACGGTAGCTCTTTCTCTCTATGCATTTCCATTCATCATAGATTAATCTGACATGCTTTATTTCCAGCTTCTTCATGGCATTTCTCTTTTCCCGTAAAAATACAATCCCCTTCCGGCATATACCAAAATGGCGGCGTCATTCCACCGCCTGTATTCTCTTCACATACAATTCCATATATTCTTTCATCCTGCAAAACTGCTCTCTCGTCACAGGGTTCTCGGATTCGAAAGCCATCAGCTTCGAAAGATATCCCTGCTCCAGCACAATCCGCAGGCTCTCAGGGAAAACCAACTCATACACCAGTGAAATATGACCGGCCAGATGATCCGCCGCCGTCCTTTTCAGGGTACGCAGTATGGCATGCTCTTCAAAAAAAGCTGTCATCACAGCTTCAGAAACCATACAGTTTTTCAGCTCCCTGGTGGAAACATTATAGATTTCCTCCGGGGGAAAATCCACGTTCACCTTCAGAATATCGATTTTATCCGCATCCCGCAGGATATGGCAAAACCTCTGCGTCCTTTCATCCAGCCCCTCCGGGATACGGTAAGCGTTGTGGACGCCGACCACGGTACGAAGGAGCCCATCCTCGCGGGAATCCTCCGTATAATCCCTGATTTTCCCCTCATCAAAAAGAATCTGCGCCCCATACACCGCATGGTCAATGGATTCAGCATCTATAAAGGTTCCGTAATTTCTCAGCTGCTCAAACCGCCCCACGTCATGCAGCAGCCCGGTAAACCAGGCCAAATCCCGCTCGTCTTCCGCCATGCCCAGCGAAGCCGCTATTTTTTCACATAACACCGCCACGCGGAAGGTATGTTCTATCTTCAGCCTGACCTTATCATCCTGCGCATTATAGGCGCTCACATAATCCCGAAAGACTTTTTCCGCTTTAATTCTGTCAATTTTCATAATAATCGATCCTTTCCCTCACCTTTAGAAACAGGAGATTGCTGACCTTCTCCGTAACCCGGATTTCATCAGCATTGATTTTCAGATTGTAGACCATTATTGCATCACTGTCAAATCTTGCGGCAATCTTCTTGTGCAACATCACGCTCAAATCCTGCCGCAATTTTCTTGTTCAATCCCCTCCAGGCTCAGGTGCATTTTTGTTTTTTGAGAAGCATATACCTCCCACATACTGTAATCAAATACTTTTCCTATTGTAAAAAGCAATTACACGGTTAAAACAGGCTTTAAAGCCAAGGCGTGTATAAACCCCGACGCCGTCCTCTTCTGCGCGAAGCGAAACCGTCCGGATGCCTTTTTCCTGCAAATCTGCCAGCGCCTTCCTGATAAGACAGGATGCAAAGCCTCTGCAACGGTAATCCTTTAAAGTCGCAGCCATTTCCAATATAGCGGTATCACCATCTGAGATTGTCATGCAGGTGCTCACCGGCCTGCCCTCCGAAAAACCAAGATAAAAACTGGTATTATCAAGCCTCAGTACATCGCCAAACTGCTCTGTCGTAACAAGCTCCCCTTCAAAAAGGTTCTTATTTATAATATCCAGCCAGCTTTTCAGTTCCGCCATCTTAGTTACCTCAGATATGGTGTACTGATTAATGAGATATCTATTTTCCCTAAAATTATCCAGATACAGCAGTATGCAGGGAGGTTGTTCATTTACTACAAATCCTCTGTTTGCCAGTATTTCCGCCAGATTAGAGGGTCTTGTCATCGGAGTAATCAGTATGGAATCGGGAAGAATACCTGCCTTTATCAAAGATATCATCTTCGGTATTTCAAGCTCCTGATTTTCTTTCATATCCACCGAATAAATCCGCTCAAAGCCGCTGTCTCCTTCTGCCTTCAGATAACTGACAGGCCCCGTTATAAGTCTCTCCCCACGCATTCTTCCCCAGGTGGTCCAGGATATTTCTATCCCCTTTACGATCATTCCCGCTTCAAATTCTGCCGCCCCGCCCGCATCATTCTGCAGATGATTTTTTTCTTCCATTCTGTAATACCTCCCCTTTTTCATCCAGTATAACAAACAGGCGTGACAACAGTATGTCAGGTTTTAATATTTTTAAGGTTCCTCAGGAGCCATGAACGAATATGCCTGATAGGTACAATCCAGCCGGTACCCCATTTTTTCCGCCAGGCTGCGTGACGCCGGATTCTGTGCATCCCAGTGTACGTCAAGCCCTCTCGCCTTACAGTCCAGAAGCATTGCAGAGGCACAGGCAATTCCCAACCCCTTTCTCCTATGTTCTTTTGCAGTTACAATATCCAGCTCCAACTGGTTTTCCCAGGAAAGAAAAGAGGAGGCGGACGAAACAATCTGGCCCTGATACCAAACTACCGCACCGGATGCATTCCTTTGAAAATCTTCATAGGATGAATAGGTGCTTGCATGCATAAAGGGTTTTTGTTCAAATACAGTCCGGTCAAACATGGTCAATCTGTATTCATGTGGCAGCATTTCCATGTATCTGCAAAGCACTTTTTCATCCGTACTGCCCGGTTCATATTTCATCTGATACCGCGTTACATGCACCATTCCCGGGTAAGATGTCAGTAGTGCTTCCTCCCATTGGCGCGTCATGCAGATAAACATCCGGTTGTTCCATCTGTTCTTCAACTCAGAAAGGATACCCTCCTCTGCTTCTCCCAGCAGATAGATAAATCCAGCTTCACAAACACAGCTCCTCCCATATTCAAATATAGTTCCGAACTTTCCGTCCAGGCAGGCCTGGAGCAGCAAGGGCTGATTTACAAGCATAGTATTACCTCTGTTTTCTTTTCAATATTTCGTATCAAAGATTTAAAAATGGCGGCCTATGTGAGAAATTACACATCTACTGTTATCCTGCATCTAAATCTCTGCTAATGTCCCCGCAGATCCCACGTTACAAACGGCTTCACCCCATCTCCCCAGGAATAAACAATATAAAAATTTCCAGGCACATCTTCATACTGGCTGAACCTTAATTCATCGTAATAATCCAAAAAATCAAGCCCCGGCTCCTTTTGGCTCACCACATTGCATTCCCATTCCGTCCTGCGATATTGTGAGTAAAAAGTTTCCAGCTCATAAAGCGTCAGTTCACTCCGAAGCAGGATGGCTCCAAAATACTGCATGCCGTTCCCATTCCCGGTTAATTTGTCCGCTCTGGAAACAGAAGCAGCAAGCTCCGTATCCGGCGGCAGCGGCAGGCTTTTCAAGTGGTTCTCCACTCCCTTTGCCGTCAGGTTATTTACCACGGGAATGGAAATGATGAACAGGCAAATCATTGTAAACATACAATAGAAAGCTATTTTTAAAACTTTTCCCAATTTCTTCATATAGCATTGCATTTCCTCCTTAGTTCCGCCAGGGCGCCCATGGAATTTACGTCTTATACCAAAGGAAGCATGATTTCCGTAGCAAATGCGCCTTCCTCCGTCTGCCGGTTCAGGTAGCCGCCGTATTTTTCCACGATCCGATCCACCTGCTGCAAACCGAAGCCCTGCCGCCTGTCGCCTCTTTTACTGCTCACAAAGCGGGCTCCCTGCCGCCTTGCAGTTCCCTCCATGCCATTCATGATTGAAATGTACAGCTGATTCTGCAGGGTATCAATATAAATGCGGATAAAGCGATTTTCCTCCTCTTTTACCGCATCACAGGCCTCAATTGCATTATCCAGCAGATTTCCCACCAGAACACACAAATCCATATCCGATGTCTTCATCTGCTCAGGCACATGGACCGTTACATCCGTATGGATGTTCCGGCTTTTCATTAAGCCCAGCTTGCTGTTTAAAATGGCATCCGCCATGAGATTTCCCGTCTTTATCACCTGATCCACCTGAGAAAGGCTTTCATCCAGCTGTCCCAGATAAACCATCAGCTCGTCATATTTTTCCAGCTGTGCATATGCCTTCATAGCCTGAATATGATTATGATAATCATGCCTCCAGCCGCGCATGGTACGGTACATACTTTCCACTTCGGCATAATGCTGGTCAACAAGATCGCTCTGGAAGCATTCTATTCTGCGATCCACATATCCTGGGATCCATAAAAAAAGAAGCGCGGCATTGCCTGCCAGAAGGCAAATGCAAATTCCTATTATCCATGCGGCCATTCATTTCCTCCTCTGCTGAAAAAACGGATAAAGGCCTGATTCAAATCATGGTACATCCTCCTGCTCACCGGTATCCTGCCCCCATCGGCCAAAACCGCAGCATCCTTTTCGATGCCCGTCACCTGTGCAATATTTACCATGTAGGAACGGTGACAGCGAAACAGCGGCAGCCCAAATTCCTTTGCCTGCTTTTCCAGCTCTGAAATTCCCGTCTTTACTTCAATGCCCCCTTTTACCGTATGCAGCTCACAGTTATGGGCAAACGCTTCTATGAACGTAATCTCCTTAACAGCCACTCTTTTTCTTCCTTCTCCGGTTTCCGCCACAAGACATTCCGGTGTTTTCCGTTTCCGCAGACAGAACCGGTCCAGCGCTTCCCACAGCTTTTCTTCCTTTACCGGCTTCAGCAGATAACGAAAGGCTTCCACCTCATACCCTTCTGCCATATACTCCTCATATCCGGTAATAAACAGGAGGCAGGTTTCATCCCCCGCTTCCCTGAGCTGCCTGGCAATACTCATGCCGTCAATTCCCGGCATCTGGATATCCAGAAGCACAACGTCATAGGAATTTTCCTCCCGGGATTTCAGCAGCTCTTCCCCATTGGAAAAAGGAAACAGAGCCGCCGTGCGCCCTCTTTCCTTTGCCCATGCCTCAATATAGCTTTCCATCAAATCCCTGTATATTTTCTCGTCATCGCATATCGCTATCTTCAATGAAACGCCTCCCTGAACAGACCTGTAACCAAGTCTGCTTTTATTGTAGCAAGCTGCCGCTGCATATGCAATCTCGTTTTTCCGGCCCCTTCAAAAGACTGCCGGAATTTATTGATACCGCACTTCCAGGCATCTACTGATAATACCGGGCCTGCGCCTGCCACATCTGCCGGTAAAGCCCCGGCTTTTCCGACAGTTCTTCATGGCTTCCACGCTCAATAATATTTCCGTTTTCAAAGACAAGGATCTCCTTGGAAAAACGGCAGGCGGAAAGCCTGTGGGATATAAACAGCGCCGTTTTGCTGCCGATAATCTCATGAAACCTGGTGTATATTTCATTCTCAGCTACCGGATCCAGCGCGGCTGTCGGTTCATCAAGAATTACAAAGGGCGCATTTTTATAGATAGCCCTGGCCATTGCCAGCTTCTGGGCCTCTCCGCCGGATATTTCCACTCCCTGATCCGAAAAATCCCGGTTCAGCATAGTATTCAGGCCCTCCGGCATTTTCCCAAGCAGCTCCTCCAAACCGCCCCGCCGGATCGCATCCATGGCTCTCTCCCGTTCCACCTGCCCGCTGCCTGCCACATATTCCCCCAATGCGAAGGGAAATATCTGAAAATCCTGGAAAACCACAGAAAACAGCTGCATATATTCCTGATAATCATATTTTCTGATATCCACACCGTTCAGTAAAATACTTCCCTCCGTGGGGTCATAAAGTCTGCACAACAGCTTGATAAAGGTTGTCTTTCCGGAACCGTTCGGTCCTACAAGCGCCATACGTTCCCCGATCTCCAGCGTCACATTCATTCCCTTAAGTACATATTTTTCCGTACCCGGATAACGGAAGGAAACATTTCTGAACTCTATCAGGAATTTGCCATCCCTTCTTTTTTCCACGGGAATGGTTCCCTTTTTCTTCACATCCTTCAGATCCAGGTATGCCAGATACTCCTCCATTACCGCCCGGTTTCTGTGTAGCCGCGTCCACGCGCTCATCAAATCGGTTAAAGCCTGGATGAGCTGCTGGATCGCACCGGCATATCTGACAACACTGCCCGCTGCAATTTCTCCCACATAGGCGCATATCGCGATGTAAAGATAGACTATCCCTCCGATACAGGCAGAAAGAAAGCCCTGGATACCATCCCATTTTGCGCCGTTGCCCGCCAGCTGTTTTGCTGCATTCCTCCATCCGGAGGTCATATTATCACCATATTCCTCCATAAGCTTTTCCTGATGGAAAATACGGATATCCTTTCCCGCTTCTGTAGACAGCACCACTTTTTCCATCATATATTCATTCAGACGGTTCTTCTCAATTACGGTCTGCGTTATGGCATATTTCTTTCTATCCTTCCGCCGGACCGCTTTCTGTATCAGAACAAAGCCCATGATAAGCAGCAGCCCTGTCAGTACCGTCATACGAAAAACAAAGGGTGTTTCCTACCTCCTGTGCGCCGCTTGTGAAACAAACAGCGGCAGTATCGTTGCCACCGCAATCACCAGCTTCAGAAAAGCCGTCAGAAGCTGTTGCATGAAACGGATAAAAACTTCAAAGGCACCGATATTTCTTTTCCTGTATTCCTCCTGCCGGCTTCTCATTGCACGCACTTCTTCATTTTCCGTCAGCTCATAGTCCATACCCATGGTTTTCATAAGCACCGGCTCCGCCATCCGGTACTGCAATCCCCACCACATGACATTTTTATGCTTGGCCGCCCAATGCCTGACGACATTGATAAAAAGCGCCGTCCCCGCTCCTGCTGCCGCCCAGACGAGCATTTCCCGGATCGGCCGCTGCTCGTACAAGGCCGCCAGAAGCATGGAAGACAGATAAATCACAACAAATGGGGAAAGACTGTCCATCAGTATGGTGAGCCCTACAAGCGCCCATTCCCGGTTATAACAGAACAAAAGCTTCAGCGCGCGCAGATGACAGCTGATGTCCTTGCTCATTTCCTCCCGTTTATTCTGCAGCCAATGCATCCCTTTGCACCTCCTGTCCCATACATTCCTTCTGATAATATCTGCTTTGAATTCCAAACAGCCTTGCGTATGCCCCGCCGGAGGCAAGCAGCTGTTCATGACTGCCCTCCTCCAGAATACTTCCGTTTTCCATGAAAAGGATCCGGTCACAGAACCGGGTGCTGGACAGCCTGTGAGAAATAAACAGCGATGTTCTCCCCTCCGACATACGCACATATTTCTCATAAACCTCCTGCTCTGCCAGCGGATCCAGCGCAGCCGTCGGTTCATCCAGAATCAGCAAAGGCGCCTCCTTATAAAAAGCCCTGGCCATCCAAAGCTTTTGCTGCTCTCCACCGGAAAGCCCGACTGCATTTTTCTGTATCCCTTTCCCAAGCGAGGTATTTTCTTTATCAGGAAAATCTTCTATCTTTTCCCACAGTCCTGCCAGCTTCAGGCAGTTTATGACTTTTTCCCGATCCATATTTTCCTTCGTTCCCGAGCTTACATTTTCCGCAATTGTCAAAGGCAGAAGCTGCACATTCTGGAACACGGAAGATATCAGGCCATAATAGCTCTCTTTTTCATAATCGCCTATCGCCTTGCCGTCTATCCGGATTTCTCCCTCTGTGGGTTTATACAATCCGCAAAGAAGTTTCACCAGCGTAGTTTTCCCTGCTCCGTTTAAGCCTACCATGGCTATTTTTTCTCCTGCACGAATTGTAAAATTAAGGTTCTGCAGCGTTGGCTTCTCACTCCCCGGATAGGTGAAGCCTGTATGACAAAATTCCACGCTGACGGCGCCCTGCTTCTTTTCCTTTTTCCTTCCCCGGAAGGTATCTCCGTCATTTTCATCCAGGAAAGCCCTGAGCCTGGCATAATCCAGATTTAACTTTCCCAGACGCTCCCCCATCTCCAATAAACCCTGACACGCCTGCTGACAGCTGCCGACCAAAGGCATGTACCATACAAAATCTGAGACTGCCATTTTTCCCTGCACAATCTGAATGATCAGGAAAAAATAAGCGCTCATATCCCTGATAAAACAAAGCAGCGCATCACAGATATTAGCTGCCAGATATCCATTTTCCCACTCCTTCACATATTTTTCGCTGCTATTCCTTTCCTTCCTGTAAATACCCATCAGCCATCCGGAAAGATCAAAAATGCGGATATCCTTTCCTGCCGAAAAATCCCCGGCCTTCGATTCCACATACTGCATTTTACGATTTGCTTCTTCCGCAGACCTGCGCAGCTTTCTGTCCTTTTGCTGCGCCCCTCCTCTCAGGAAAAAGGTCAGCACCGTAGGCAGCAACACCATGCCCAGCAGGAAAACGCTCTCTTCAAGCAAAATGCTTCCATAGATAACCAGACCAACGACGGCCAGCAGAAACTGCTGCCAAATTAGTATACAATGCTTCATTTCCGCCTGGTTACGGTATAAGGAATCATATATGGCATAGGCGTCGTCATTGAATTTCCTACTTTCCAGGATGTCATAATCCACGGTCAGCCTTTTCTTTAAAAGCCGGAGATTATAAGCGTCCTCAAACGGCCCTCTCATTCCGTCCACATATGCTGTTATGCCTTCTTTCAGCATTCCTGCCGCTGCCAGCAAAAGAATCAGCACCGACAGCCTCCCAAAAAATACAGGAAAATCCCAATGCTCCTCCAACCCCTTAAGCACCATCTTCGGCAGCCTGGCATTCATCAGGGGAAGAGCCGTTCCTACGGCTGTCAGAGCAATCGTGCAGGCTGCAACTGCCGGTTCCCTTACAAACAGTTCCTTCCAGTGAAACAGCGCATTGCTCACGAAACTATATTTTTTATCTGCTGGATTTCTTTTATCTTCCGAACTCATTCTCTGATTTGCCTCCATGCTTTTTTCCGGAAGGCATGGCCGCAGGACCGTTCCGGAAATTTAATGACAGTATAGCATATTCCTTTTTCTCTGTCCGGTCTGCTGCACGAATGGTTTTGAAGGCGCACGAATGGAAACTGCAACAAAAAATCTGCCCCCTAAGGCTTTTCACCTAAAAGGGCAGATAAAATACATTCATACTTATACTTAATTCAGGTAGTATCTATTGTTCTGAAATTACCAGCAGGCCACTTGCAGTCATATTATATTATTCCATACTCCTTATACAGTTTCTTTCGTTTCTTATCATTCCCACAGCATTCAAAAAATTCCTTCTCACGTCCATCTGCCTGCATCAGCCGGGCCAACTTGGATAATGCAGACTCACCCGCTGCGATTCCCTCTTCCCTAATATCCATCAACGCCGTACACATATTATATCCTCCATTCTCATTTCGGTAAGTTTCCCGCTCTCCTTTGCCCAGCTTCTTCATTCCAATGAATACCTCCAGCAAATCGCATTCTTCCTCCGTCAGATTTCCAAAATGCTCTGTATGTCCCTTTACGTAATCCTTTAATCCCTTCCTGTCTGCCGCCACAGGGAGAAGTTCAAAGACCGCCCGCAAGCCGGTCCGAAAATTTTCCGGGTTCACATTCCAGGCGTGAATCAGATTCATCCGGAAATCCGGACAGAACTGCTTCATATCCTCAAGTCCTTCCGGAAATTTTAAAATATCATGCAGACTGCTTCCCCCTTTCCACGGTTCTTCTCCATGATAGAAGGTTAGGAAGATTACCGGATGCAATCTGTCCTGTTTGGCAAATCCACTGAGATATTCACCGCCGGTTTTCAAGTCCTTTGCTTCTTTGTGCGCTTTTTCAATTGTTTTTTTCTGCTGCATGTAAGCAATTGCTGTATCAAACATATTACGCAACGGCATGGCATAATCCGTACAGTTCTGGTTTTCATCCATCAGTACAAGATAACCCTCCCCTGCTCCCGCCGCGTAAACCACATCCGGGATACGCTCATAGCTGCGGTATTCCCTTTCCGTTTGTTCCTCACTGTAATTGAGGATCTCAGGCATCCTTTGCAGCATTTCCGGATGCAGGCGCTGTTCGCCGCAAAACAGACCTCCGTTTATTAAATCACAAAAAATAACAGGTTTGCGAAGCTGCTGCTTTACCCTGATATCTAATCCTTTTTCCCTTTGCAAGATATGCTACCTCCGATGAGAACAGATCCCGTATCAGTCTATGTCTTTGGCTTTTTTAACATTTAACTAATGTTCCTTGAAATTTAACAGACTGATTCTTACCGGCTCTGATAAAATGACATGCTGTCCTGCCGGATAAACCGGCTACTCACAATTTTTATGAGTGCAACAACACAGGATTGCAGGCACCTAAGAAGAGGCACCGATTTACTTTTCATTCTGGCACTGCCAATTTCAGCTACAACGAATTCGTGTTTTTATATTAATCGCATAACATATTTAATTCAATAGGCAAAATGACGTTTTTTAGTTGCAATGGTTCTTAAAAAAAGCTGTAACCAGGCATAAATACTGCATTTACGGATGTCAAAAGGCACCTGGTAAAAAACAACTTTACCAAGTGCCCTCTCATTCAGCCGGATACCGGATTGTTCCCGTCTCCATCTGAGTTATTCCTGTAACAATACAGATCATCCAATGGGCCGGAAGGCAAAGAATTCCGGATTCCCGTCCTCATTTCTGTAAAGCAGCTCTTCCACACAGGCTCCCTTTTTTTCATCAACCAGATAATCCTTCCAACCGTTTTCCTCCTGACCCAGCCAGCAGATACTGTAGCGTTTTTCCACGGGATCAAGAATTACTGTTTTAATCGTACCAAAACCATCCTTATAGTAATGCGCAGTCATTCCCTCCGGATATTCTGCAAGCATAAATTTACGGATTTCTTCCTCCGAATACCGTTCCTTTTCTTCTGCAAACTTCTTCAATCTGTCATACCTTACAATTGAATTATTCATACCGGCCGGTTCCAGATGCTTAAGCTGCTCTATTACGATATGATTGGTGCCGCACAGATACTGGGGGCCTTCATTCGGACTGATTTGCTCATATGCTTTTTCTCCGTCCATGGTTTCGAATAAAATCCCTGTGCCGGAAGGATCCGCCAGGTATAGGTTGATATTATAGGCAATGGGCATTTGCATTACCTTTTCCAAAGCCTCCTGTGCATCGGCGCAGTTTTCAAGCAGGCTGCGGATAACCGCCCAGAACTGCAGCCCTTTTATCTTCGGCGCACGCATGCCGGGCATGTTGCTGACCGGAAAGCCGCAGGAGGACATGGATACCGCCAGCCCTTTTTCATTGATTCCCTCGCATCTGCCGAACTCCACGATCGTACCTGCGATATGAGCGTATTTTCCCGCGGGCGCAGTCCTGCAAAGCTTCAGATCCTCATCCTCAATAGTGAATTCATAATTGCGGGCGATTTTTGGATGCCCGTCCAGTGTTTTCTTTCCGGTAAGTATCAGGCCGGAGCAGCGGGGCACCAGCATGGTCATCCAGGTATAGGCAATGTCCTTAACCGGAATGCCGGCCGCCTCCGAAAATCCCTCCAGCTCCTCCCGGATGCCGGGACAGTACATATCGTAAAGCCCAAGCGCTTCCTCCAGCGCCTCCCTGGTAAAATATTCAGGGGCAGGAATATACCATTTTCCCGTATCCTCCTGTCCTGCTATCTGTCTTCCTATTTCCCGGTACGTCCCTTCCAGTTCATAATAGCTTACTTTCTGTTTTTCCATAGAATGCTTCATCCTTTCTTCCTGTCTGCGTTTTCGTCTGGCAACAGCTCAGATATCCTGGCTGTTACGGTGGATGAATCTATTCTATTCTCTGTTTGCTTATTAATCCTGTCTTTTTCTGCCGGGAAATGTCCTGCAGGCTGTCTGGAAACAAAGATTTTCTATGCTGGCTGCCGTCCGCACTCCGCTGCGCCACAGCCCCTTGCACTCCTCTTCGCCGTTTCAGCCCCCGTTGCCCCCGTCAGACTGCAAACTGGCTGTTATACAATCCGGCATAGAAGCCGTCCTTTTCAAGCAGCTCTTCATGGCGGCCCTGTTCCACTATTTTCCCATCTCTCATCACCAGGATTACATCCGCCTCCCTGATTGTGGAAAGCCGGTGCGCCACAATAAAACTCGTCCTGCCCTCCATCAGGCGGGCAAAGGCTTCCTGGATTTTCATTTCCGTCCTCGTATCAATAGAAGAGGTTGCTTCATCCAGAATGAGCATGGGCGGCAGGCACAGCATGACCCTGGTAATGCACAAAAGCTGCTTCTGTCCCTGGGAAAGGCTTCCCCCATCCTCTGAAATCACTGTGTCATAGCCTTCCGGCAGACGTTTGATAAAGCTGTGGGCATGGGAGGCCCTGGCCGCCGCTATGATTTCCTCCTCCGTGGCATCGGGCTTTCCCATGGTAATATTTTCCCGGATAGTTCCTGCCTTCAGCCAGGTATCCTGCAGCACCATACCGTAACCGGCGCGCAGGCTCTTGCGTGTCATATCCCGGATATCCGTTCCCTCCACCCGGATTTGGCCGCTGTCCACATCATAAAAACGCATCAGCAGGTTGATCATGGTCGTCTTTCCACAGCCCGTAGGGCCTACAATTGCCACTCTCTGTCCAGGCTTTACCTGCAGATTGAAGTCCTCAATCAGCTTCTGCTCCGGCGTATAGGAGAATGCCACATGGGACAGCTCCACATTTCCCCGGATATTATTCAGGTGCATTGCCCCTTCTTTTTCCGGTGTCTGGGGTTCTTCCTCTATTAAATCAAAAATGCGTCCCGCGCAGGCCAGCGCGTTCTGCAGCTCCGTTACCACGCCGGATATTTCATTAAAGGGCTTGGTGTACTGGTTGGCATAGCTGAGCAGGCAGGACAAATCGCCCACGCTGATCCGGCCCGCCACCGCCGCCAGCGCGCCCACCAGCCCGACTCCTGTATAAACCACGTTATTGACAAAGCGGGTGGCAGGATTGGTGATGGAGGAATAAAATATAGCCTTCAGGGAGCATTTCTGCAGCCGCTCATTGATTTCATCAAACTGCTCCATCGCCTTTTCTTCATGGCTGAAGGCCTGCACCACCTTCTGGTTTCCCAGCATTTCATCAATCAAAGCGGTCTGCTCCCCTCTTGTTTCCGACTGAAGCCGGAACATGGTGAAGGTTTTTTTTGCGATAAAAGCCGCCACAAACAGGGACAACGGTGTGATAAGCACTACCACAAAGGTAATTCCCACATTGGTTGCAAGCATGAACAGGATAGTCCCCGCAATCGTCATTACGCCGGTAAAAAACTGGGTAAAGCCCATGAGCAGGCCGTCCGCAAACTGATCCACATCTGCAATGACCCGGCTGACAATCTCGCCGTAGGAGTGGCTGTCAATGTATTTTAGCGGAAGGATTTCTATCTTTCGGAAGGCTTCGTTCCTGATATCCCTTACGATGTGATATGTCATTTTATTATTGCAGATATTCATGATCCACTGAGCCAGGGCAGTAACGGCAATGGCTATGGCTATCTGTTTCAGGACGGCCAGAATTGCCGGGAAGTCCACCTGCCCCCTGGCAATGATATGGTCAATGGCCCGCCCTGTAAGCTTGGGCACATAAAGGGTGAGCGCCACGCTGACGGCGGCCAGTACCAGGGAAAGCCCCAGGTAAAACCAGTAAGGCTTCAGATACCGGAGCACCTTGACAAGGGTTGCCTTCTGCTTTGTCTTATCTTCTTTTGCTTTTGCCATGAGCTTACGCCTCCTTCCTTTTTTCAAACTGGGAATAATAAATTTCCTGGTAAGCCGGACAGTTTTCCAGCAGATCCTCATGAGTGCCTATGCCTGCCACTTCCCCATCATCCATTACAATGATCTGATCCGCATAACGGATGGAGGAAGCCCGCTGGGATACAATAAATACAGTGGGTCCTTCTTCCATTTCCTTGATCGCCTTACGGAGCCTGGCATCAGTTGCAAAGTCCAGCGCGGAGGCGCTGTCGTCCAGGATCAGGATTTCCGGATTTCTTACAAGGGCCCTGGCGATGGTAAGGCGCTGCTTCTGCCCGCCCGACAGGTTTTTCCCGCCCTGAGCCACAGGAGCATCCAGCCCGCCGTCCTTGGTATCCACAAACTCCCTTGCCTGGGAAATATCCAGCGCCCTTAAAAGCTCTTCCTCCGTAGCGTCCTCTTTTCCCCACCGGAGGTTTTCCCGGATGGTTCCCTTAAACAGAACCGCCTTCTGCAGCACCATTCCCACCTTCCGGCGCAGTTCCTCTAACGAATAATCCTTCACGTTTTTACCGCTCACAAGTACCTGTCCCTTTGTGGCATCATAAAAACGGGGAATCAGGTTCACCAGGGAAGATTTTCCGGAACCGGTTCCTCCGATGATTCCTATGGTTTCTCCCCTATAGGCCTTAAAACTAACATCCGTCAGAGACTCCGCCCCTGCATTTTTATAGGTCAGGCAGACATGATCGAACTCCACGGAAGGGAGCCTGTCCAAAGCCTTTTTCCCAACGGCGCCAGTGTCCTGGCCTGATACACTACCTCTGTGTCCATCATCCTGGCAGCCGTTCCCGTCCTTCATACTGGATTCTATTTCAAAAATACTCTGGATACGGTTTCCGCAGGCGATAGCCTTGGTAATTGTAATAATCAGATTGGCAAGCTTAATCAGCTCCACCAGAATCTGGGACATATAATTGACCAGCGCAACCACCGCGCCCTGCGTAATTATGCCATTTTCCACACGCCACGCGCCGGTCCAAACCAGAACAATGATCGCGCCGTTAATAATCACATAGGTTACGGGATTCATCAACGCGGAGATTTTACCCACATGCTTCTGCATGGAGGTCAGCGTATTATTGCTTGTTTCAAACCTGTCGATTTCGTTTTCTTCCTTATTAAAAGCCCGAAGCACACGGACACCGGTCAGGTTTTCCCTGGTAATCCCCAGCACCCTGTCCAGCCCTCCCTGCACCTTTTTATAAAGAGGCATGGTCAGCATCATGATTCCGAATACCACAACGGAAAGCAGCGGAATGGTCACCACAAATACAAGAGCCGCCTTCACATCAATGGTAAAGGCCATAACCATAGCGCCGAATACGATAAACGGGGAACGAAGGAACAGACGCAGCACCATGTTCACCCCGTTCTGCACCTGATTGGAGTCACTGGTCATTCTCGTGATCAGCGTGGACGTCCCCACCGTATCCATTTCCGTAAAAGACAGGCTCTGGATATGGGCAAACAGCGCATGCTTCATCTTCGCCGCAAACCCGACCGCCGCCTTCGCCGCAAAATACTGGGCCGTAATGGAACATACCAGCCCCACGACACCAAGCATGATCATGACAAAACACATTCTGCCAATATACCCTCTGTCGGCATTCCCAATCCCCTTATCAATAATCGCCGCCATAACAAGCGGCACCAACAGCTCAAAGGAAGCCTCCAGCAGCTTAAACAACGGCGCCAGAACCGTCTCCTTCTTATAATCCTTCAAGAAAACAAGTAACTTCTTCACACCCTCACTCCTTCAGTATATTTTAAAAATCCCAAATAACTGTTCAATCCACCTTCACAGCAATTGCCCTGATCTGCTGGTAACAGTTCAGCCTTAGGCCGACCTGTTACTGCATCCGCCCATGATAAGTCGCCTTCGGCGAGGGGCGGATGCCTGCTGGCATCACGTTTTCTCACGGTTTGCGCAGTGAATGCGCATACCTGCCTGAACTGTTACATTTGCTGTTCCACCTGCCAAACAGTTACTTGCCAAATTTCCTCGTCTATCGTATCATAAAATCAGGTATATTAAAATTATTATATTTATATATAATCCATATTTTTAACATATATATTACTCAAATTCTGCTCCCGGTTTATTACCCCCATACTCTTAGCAAATACATTACCGAAATTCTGATCCAGGTTTTACGGTAACCCTCCGGCAGCAGGAAAGCCGGCTGGAGGGACAGGAAGCCAAAGCGCCGGGACACCAGACCCAGGATGCCTCGGTTGCTTCTCACCCAAAAACAATCACAGGAGAGGTAGATTCATGGAATTAAAACAGCTTTCACATTTTGTAACCGTGGTAAAGGAAGGTACCATCTCCGGCGCCGCCAGGAAACTGAATCTGTCGCAGCCGCCGCTGAGTACCCAGATGAAACAGCTGGAGGACGAGTTCGGCTGCGTCCTTTTTGAACGCGGTTCCCGGAAAATACAACTGACGGAGGCCGGGCAGCTGCTCTATGAAAGAGCCGTAACCATGCTGGAGCTTTCGGAAGCAACCCGCAGGGAGCTACTGGACTATAACAGCGGTCTGACCGGGGCGCTGCGTCTGGGTGTGGTTTCCTCCGTGGGAAGCAGCCTGCTGCCGCTCTGGGCCGCCGCGTTCCATCAGGCCTACCCCGACATACGCTTTGAACTGTTTGAGGCAAATACCTATCAGCTCCTGGAACAGCTGCGCTCCAACCTGCTGGAGCTGGCCATTGTGCGTACTCCTTTTCATGCTGAAGGCTTTGTCTGCACTTCCCTGTGCGAGGAACCGATGCTGGCGGTGGGAAGTGAAACCTTTTTCCCGGAAAAAACTGTGGTGCCTTCTGATTCCGGCTGTTTTGACGGCTGCATTACTCTGGAGGCCCTGAGCCGCCTGCCTCTGATCGTATACCGCAGATGGGAGACACCCCTGCACGACGCTTTTACCCGGGAAGGACTTTCCCCCTCCTATTTCTGCCTCAATGACGATGCCAGGACCTCCGTCCGCTGGGCGGACGCCGGCCTGGGCGTGGGAATCGTACCTGCTTCCTCGCAGCCGCTGCTTCAAAATCCACATACAAAAGTATACAAAATAAGCGACAGCAGACTCTTTACCAGCATTTCCGTTATCCATAACAAAAATGCGTATCTGTCCACTATCGCCCGTATGTTCTTAAAACATTTAATCACCGAAATGCACTGACCTGCCGCACGGATCGCAGTCCGGATAACAGAACTGTCAGTCAAATACCCCGCCGAAAGCAACAGAGCAAAAACAATATCACCATTTTATCTTTCACAGAAAATCCTTCAATTCCCGCAAATTTCTGATTTCCCGCTCAATCCGCAGCCCCGGGGTATTCTGCTTTCCTGCGGGATTGAACCAGCAGGCGGCAATCCCGGCATTGTTGCCGCCCTGGATATCCGACGTCAGGGAATCCCCGATAATCATGGTCTTTTCCCTTTGGAAATCCGGGATTCTCTGAAAGCAGTAGTCGAAAAATTCCGTCTGGGGCTTCTGGTAGCCCACCGCCTCCGACACAAAAATATCTTTCATAAAACGGTCCAGCCCGGACAGCTTCAGCCGGTTGCGCTGGGTGGCCTCCACACCGTTGGTGACCACGTAAAGGTCATATCTTGGAAACAGCCAGTCCAGAACCTCCTGCGCCCCCTCAATGAGTTCATGCCCCTCTCCCAGCATCATCTGATACTCTTCTTCAAAAGCAGCACCGTCTCCATCGATCCCAAGCTGTTCAAACAGCCTGCCGAACCTGGTAAAAAGCAGCGTCGGCTTATCTATCTCGCCCCGTTCAAAGGCCTCCCACAGACTATGATTGATCCGGGAATAAATCCGGTAGCTTTCCTCGTCACACGGATAACCATGAGCCTCCATAGCGCGGTAAAAGGCAGAATGCTCCGCTGCTGAGAAATCAAGAAAGGTCCCGTCCATATCCAAAAGCAAGGTAGTATATTCCATGTTTCTTCCTCTCTGTAAAAAAAATAATATATCTTAATAATTCTTACAGTCTGCATAGTTAATATACAGACTGTAAGAATATGCGGCGGCAGCAAACATCTGCTCCATCATAGAGCGCATTTAGCTGCCCCTGTTTATATAGGCATTGGATTATTGGTTAAGTAACATCTTAGCTATGTCCAGATCGCTTTTGGAAGAATCCTCCGTTATTAAATCGACTGCCTTTTGTACATAAGCATCTTCCAGCTCCAATGCTTCTGAAATTGCAGTAGCATTAAGCCCCTTTTTCAGTTTTCTTCTTATCATAGATACTAATTTTGCTTCTCCTTCGGCACGGCCTATTTTTAATCCATCCTGCAATCCATCTTTTCTTCCTTCTTCTCTTCCTTTTTCAATACCAATCTCAAGAATATTCATCTTTACAGCCTCCCATTCTTCCGATTGCTTCACTTCATTTACGATTTTATCCAACGTAATAATCCGTTTATCCTTTATCTTGACCTCAGGATTATCAATCGTGGTATTTTTCATATACTGTAGCAGGCTTATCAGCTCAGGACGGCCATTTTTACTGGTCATGTTCAGAAATATTTTCTTCGTGCCGTCATCCAGGGGCAGATCTGAAAATTCTTCACATTGTTCCGTAAAGGTATAGATTGCACGGTCCCGTCCGAAAATGTCTTCCTGCGTGATAAAAATAATGACAGTTGACGGCAGGTGCTTATACCGGGTCGTCTTTCCTGCCTTTAAAACCGGGGTATCAAGCAGGCCCTGATAAAATCTCGCTCTCCGCCTCACATCGTCCGCTTCCGTATCATTCTGCATCTCCGTATTAAAACGGCGGTCAGATACATCCCGTGCCCAGGCATCCAACCGGATAGCCCGTTTTCCGCTCTTGTTGAGCACTACCTGCTCCACCTCTACCTCCGCCAGCTTCAAATCCGGCTCATCCAGAATAATGCTCAGCGTACTTTCATAAGCGGTTTTATTTCCGCGAGCAACGAGCCAAGTAGCCATGCTTGCATGGCTATTTGGCGACTGCCGCGAGAGTCAAATACCCCGTTGCTTGCAGCGGGGTATTTGACTCTTCATGACAGATAAGAATAAAGCAAAATCACTCAGATTAAACTGATAGTTTTGGGACAGCGCCTGCATGGCAGCCGTTCCGGTTGTCTTAGAATTCATAGGCATTCCTCTCTTTCTTTTTTTGCAGAGAGAACCATGCCTTCTGCGGCTGCACAGATTATCCGGCAGCCGCTTTGTCCTCCCTGCTTATTCATTTGTCAGCAAGGAGTTCATGCATTACAGTACATATGTAAAAATGAAAACCTCCGTCAGGCAGAAGTCTGTACATATGCCGTCCATGCACACGCGAAGCTGCGTGCAGATACCGATCTGTGGGCTGAATTGCCTTCACAGAGCGGCGCAGAATCTTAAAAGATAAAAAGATTTGTTGAAGTCATTGCTTATCCCGATTGTAGCATACAGATATAGTTTCTGCAACAATTCCTGATAGTATTTATTTGTATAACCGTAACAGTTCAGGCTTAAAAAATCAGGCATCCCGCCGCCGACAATCTCTGTCTGGTTGGATGCCTGTCTTTTTCACTTATTCATATGTTCTGCGCAATCAAATCCCCCGCGGCAACAGGATATCAAACTTGCAGGGCTGCTAAGCAGCGGGGTATTTGACCCTCGCGGCAGTCGCCAAATATCCATGCAAGCATGGTTACTTGGCTCACTGCCCACGGGAGTAAACGCAAATCACTGCCAAAGCTGGCGCATCAGTCCACCGTAACCCGGAACACCACCGGCTTGTCGGTATTGACGCCGGTCACCTTCACATGCAGCCCTTCCTCATCCCTGGACCAGCTGCACTCCGAATCAAAGCCGAGAATTTCAACGTTACGGATGATTCCATGGAAGTTGGGCTTCTTGGAAGCATCCTGTTCACCCAGCGCGGGGAACAGATAGCTGCCCTCCGGCGAACATTTCAGGGCTGTGGCATAGATATGATCTCCCTTCGCCGTGTAGCGCACATCCGCAGGGGTAAAATCCTTTTTGATTCCGTCGGAGAACTGTCCTTCCACAATCTGCGTAGGGCCTTCTCCGTATTTTCTCCACACCCCTGTGTCATAAATGGACTCCCCGTTATCTCTCAGCCAGTCGCCGATTTCTGTCAGAATCCGGGTGTCCTCCTCCGAAATGGTTCCGTCCGCCTTCGGGCCGATATTCAGAAGCAGGTTGCCGTTCTTGCTCACGATATCCACCAGATCACAGATGATATCCTTCGCAGGCCTGAAGTCATTATTTTCCGTATAGCACCAGGAATTCAGAGCAACCGCAGTATCGGTCTGCCAGTGGTACGGCTTCACATCCGCAAACTGCCCGCGTTCAATGTCCACCACCGCCGTGCCGAACATGAAAGCATCATGCTTGTAGTTGATGAGGACCTGCTCACCCCACTCCTCTGCACGGTTATAATAATAAGCGGCCAGCTTTTTCAGGTAAGGCTTAAAGGCGCTGTGCTGTATCCACCAGTCAAAATACAGAAGCTTCGGCTGGTATTTATCAATGATTTCGCAGGTTCTTACCAGCCAGTCCTGAAGATATTCCTCCGTAGGCTCCGGTTTCCCGTACAGATCCTGATGATCCGGCTCCGCCATGGACGGCCAGTACAGATCCCCTCTTTTCAGAGGCTCCTTAATGTCACTGTCGAATTCCTTTCCATGCCCCAGGAAAAACCAGTGCTCCGCCCGGTGGGAGGAGGCGCCGCCTATAAGCCCTCTTTTTGCAAAGGCTTCCGTCAGTTCTCCCAGCGTATCCCTTTTGGGTCCCATTTCCCCGGCATTCCAGTGGGAAATTTCACTCTTGTACATCTGGAAGCCGTCATGATGCTCCGCTACGGGCACCACGTATCTGGCTCCCGCCTTTTCAAACAGATCAGCCCATTCCTCCGGGTTGAATTTTTCCGCCTTAAACATAGGGATAAAATCCTTATAGCCGAATTCCTTATGCGGCCCGTAGGTTTTCACATGATGCTCAAATTCCGGCGTTCCCTGAATATACATGTTCCGGGGATACCACTCATTGGCAAAGGCCGGAACGCTGTAAACGCCCCAATGGATAAAAATACCGAATTTTGCCTTCACGAACCAGTCAGGCATGGGATGGTTCCCCAGGCTCTCCCAGGTATCCTTATAAGGTCCCTGTGCGATTACCTTTTCTATTTTTTCCAGATATTCCTTCAGCTCCGCCATCAGTCCGTCACCACACCCTTCTGGAGCATGACATTGGCATACAGCGCCGTCTCTCCTGTCGCTATGATTGCATACGCTTTTTTTGCTTCCTCGTAAAAAGCAAACCGTTCTATGTGGCCGATAGCCTCTCTGCCGCGGCTTTCATATTTTTCCTCGATCTGCGCATAGGTTTCCCAGATAGGCGTCTCTACCTTATCACCGGGCATTACCTCCATGAGGGAAAAGGGCTTTTCCA
Source organism: Eisenbergiella massiliensis (assembly GCF_003435485.1). Taxonomy (NCBI): domain Bacteria; kingdom Bacillati; phylum Bacillota; class Clostridia; order Lachnospirales; family Lachnospiraceae; genus Eisenbergiella; species Eisenbergiella massiliensis. The sequence continues at coordinate 64,286 of NZ_QVLV01000008.1, read as the reverse complement.
CATAGCTGTCCAGCGGAAATACCTGCAGTATGGCATCCAGTATTTCAGGGACGCCGTGGCCATCCATGCGGATTACCTTCGCATTTTTGCCCATGGATTCTGCGGGGAAGTTGCCGTCTGCTATGACAATGCGGTCGCTGTGGCCCATTTCACACAGAACCTTCAGAAGCTCGGGGGATAAAATTTTCGGAATTCCTTTTAACATGTGATTGTTCCCTCCATATCCCACAGGTCTTCCCAGCCCTTTGCCCCGGCCCACAGGAATACCTGTCCTTTGATCAGTCTGCAGTTTTTATCCGCCCTGCGGATGCTCTCCATCTCTTCTTCGGTTAGCGGATCCTCAGTTACGCAGGCAAGGTTGCTTACATACTGGGGTTCCTTCACGGAAAAAGGAATGGGGATCTGGCCTCTCTGCGCAGCCCATTTCAGGCACACAAGGGCAGGATGGATGTTGTGTCTTTCAGCGATTTCCACGATTTCCGGCATCTGGGTATCAGCGATGTCCTCTGCGGTTCTGTCCCGTTCCGGACGGGAAGGGGAACCGATGGGACAGTAACCGATAGGCTGAATGCCGTGGGCTACAGCATAATCAAACAGCTCCGGCTGCTGAAATCCGGGATGCAGTTCCATTTCCAGGGCCGCCGGCTGGATTCTGCACAGCGGCAGCACTGCCTCCAGCTTGGGAACGGTCATGTTGGACATGCCTATATAGCGTACCTTTCCTTCATCCACCAGCTGTTCGCACTGTCTCCAGGTGCTCATGAATTCTTCCACACTAAAGGGCCTGGAATCGGGATTCCGGGAATCTCCGTCACAGCCGGGCGCATGATAGTTGGGGAAGGGCCAGTGGACAAAATAAAGATCAATACAGGAAAGCTGCAGATCCTGCAGGCTTTTACGGCAGGATTCCAGTACCTTGCCTTCACCATGCATGTCGTTCCATACCTTGGAGGTTACGAACAGATCCTTTCTTTCCACGATGCCTTCCTGCATAACGCGTTTTAACACTTCTCCGATTCTGTCTTCGTTCTGATATACCGCTGCGCAGTCAATCAGGCGGTAGCCCGCCTTTATTCCTCCGTAAACGGCTTCCGCCACCTGTTCCGGGCCGTATTTGTCGGAACCGAAGGTTCCAAGCCCTACCGCAGGAATGGTCTCGCCTGTGTACAGGGCGCGGCGGGGGATTTTATTCTGATCTATGATTGCTGTCATATTCTCTCCTTTTTGCCGGCAGGAATTTACTTTGGAAATTCACGGCTGCCGTTTCACACAGCATCCGCCTTTACCGCCGGCTTTCACCGGTTACTGTTTAGTCAAAAACAACTGCTACCTTACCGCAGTTTCCGCCTGCCATAAGCGCATAGGCTTCGCCTGCTTTTTCCAGCGGGAACTCATCGGTAATCAGATCCTCCGGATGGATGCCCCAGCGGACAAGACGCTCCACCAGTTCCTCCATTCTCCACAGCGAGGTCACCCAGGAGCCATAAATGGTCTTCTGTCCATGGATGATGTCGGGGCTGGGATTAAAGGTGCAGGTGCCGCCTTCGCCGACGAATGCGATTTTGCCCCATTCCCTTGTGGCGCGGATGGCAAGCTGGCGTCCCGGATCGCTGGCGCTGGCGTCAATGGCGCGCTCCACGCCGTTTCCGTTCGTTACCTTCATAATGCCGTCCATGGCTTCGTCCGGTTTGAACACATAATCCACCAGTCCCAGTTCCTTTGCCAGGCCGATACGGTAATCATTCATTTCCACGCCGATGAGCATGTTAGCTCCCATGGCCTTTGCAAGCATAAGCGCAGCCAGTCCCACCGGGCCCAGGCCGGTTACCAGCACCGCATCGTTGCCGCAGATGCCGATTTTTTCAATGGCTTCATATACCGTGCCGAAGCCGCAGGCTACCTGTGCGCCGTCCTTGTAGGTCAGTTCGTCAGGCAGCGCGATCAGATCCTTTTCATCCGCCAGGATGTAGGGCGCCATGCCGCCGTTCCTCTGCCAGCCGTAAGCCTGACGGAAACGGCTCTTGCAGGATATGTAATAGCCTCTGCGGCAGTCGTTGCATACGCCGCAGCCGGAAATATGGTAAACAATAACCCTGTCTCCTTTTTTAAAGCGTTTTAAACCCTCTCCTTCTTCCACGATAACGCCGCAGGGCTCATGGCCTGCAACCATACCGGGAATGTAGCCCTCCGGGCCTTTTCCCACATGTTCCCTGTAGATGCAGCGGATATCGCTTCCACAGATGGTGGTAGCCTTGGTCTGGATCAGCACCTGGCCGTGACCGGGCTTGGGAATTTCAAATTCCTTCATTTCCACTGAGCTGTTGCCGGGCAGTGTCGCCCCTCTCATTCTCATTTTTTCCATTGTTTAACCCCTTTCTTTTCTAAAAAAGCAACCGTCAGGACAGTGAACAGCCGCTCTTCTTCAGCCTTCAGCCGCTTTACAGCAGCAGTGACCATATGTCACAAATTGTGTGTTAACTGATATCCTTATTATAAAAGCTAATGGGAAAAAGTATTAGAGAAGGATTTGACAACTTGCTTCATTTTATGTCGCATCAGCGCAGGTTTCTTGACTTCCCGGCCAGGAAACGTTACATTAATATATAAGACAGAACGAAACAGGTCAGGCAGGCCCCACATTACTGCGTTGGCCGAACGAATATACGGCAGCAGCCAGCCGCCGGCCCATCACACAGAGCTTTTAAACGGTTGGATGATATTTGAAAGGAAACAGAAGATATGCGCACGAATTTCAGCGATCTGGATATCCGCTTCACCATTGGGGATACGCGGTTTCAGGCACTTAATATTATCTATGAAAGATTTCTCCGCACGGTTCCCAGCCACAGCCATGGCAGCGGGAGCTATGAAATCCACTATATTCCCCGCGGCTACGGCCGTGCACGCATCAATGGGCGTTTTTATGATATTGTGCCCGGGACGCTTTATGTGACCGGGCCGCATGTGGAGCACGCGCAGACACCGCACCTGGAGGATCCCATGTGTGAATATTGCATTTATCTGAAAACGGAAAAAAAGCGCCGCTCCCAGCCCTCCGCCGGGCCGCAGCCAGACGGCAGGGAACGGGCGTTGTCCCTGTTTGAAGGGACCACCTTCTGGTTCGGCCAGGATACCCAGAATGTGGCTTTTCTGATGGAAGAGCTTTTTTCCGAACTGGAAAACCGCTATACCGGTTTTCAGCTGCAGGTGGAGCTGCTGCTACAGCAGCTTCTGGTCAGGCTGGTGCGCAATTATGAAGAAAAAAAAGAAACCGGGAGGGCTTCCGGCTTCTCTGCGGCGGCTGATAAAACCTCCGTGATCATTGAAGATTATTTTCTCTATGAATATCAGAGCCTGTCCTTAGAGGAGCTGGCCGGCAAGCTGGGGCTTGGCACAAGGCAGACGGAACGGCTCCTGCAGAAGCATTACGGCAAGACCTTTCTGCAGAAAAAAACGGAGGCGCGTATGTCCGCCGCTGCCATCCTGCTTTCCGACAGCAGCCGGAGCATCACCTCCGTGGCTGAAGCCCTGGGGTATTCCTCCATGGAGCATTTTTCCTCCGCATTTAAGAATTATTACCAGCTCAGTCCAAGGCAGTACCGGAAGGAAGGGGCTTATCACAGCTTTCCGGAGCCGTAGCCGCAATCAAATTCTACCACAGCTTTCCCGAAAGCAGCGGCAGCGGTTCCAGAAAGTGTTCCAGAATTTCCTCCTCTGTGACGCCCGTATCCAGGCTTCCTATCGTATCGTTCCAAAGGCAATAAACCGCCCCCGCCATCCGCCCGGAATAGGCAGGCAGCATTTCCGCCTGTGTCCCAGCTGCGAAAAGATTTGGCTCCCACTGCTTCAATGCTTCCAGATCCAAGCGGTCGTAGCCGCCTCCCGGGATAATATACAGACTGCTGTTGAGGGAGTTGATGATGGTAAAACCTTCCTCATACATATCCTGCGGATCGGCCCATTCCATATTCCAGATCTGCATCTGCACATTTTCCGAAGCCACCTGCGTCCTGCCGGGCAGGCGGCTCAGGCTGCCCCACATACGCACGGTGCGGCCGCTTTCCTGAATCATGCTTATCATGTCATTGGCAAAGCTGCGGTAATCCTCCCCGTCCGCAAAATATTCATCCATCCCGATATGGACCAGCCCGCCTGCTTCAAAAACGGGATCCTCCCCTTCCAGATATTCCTTCCAAAGCTTTTGCACCAGGTCAACTGTCCCTTTTTTACCCAAATCAAGCTGATCCACATTATCCGGCTCGTCCGCCAGGGCATATTCCGGGAAAATCCTTGTCAACGCCAGGCTGTGGGCGGGCGTGTCAATTTCAGGGATCACCTGCACCCCTTTTTCTGCCGCAAAACGGGTGAGTTCCTTCCACTCCTCCCTGGTCAGGGAACCATCCTGGGAGGTGATTCCCTCTCCCCTGCTGTTTTTCAGCCCGGACTCCAGACGGAAGCCCGCATAAGCGGTAAACGCGTTGGAAATGGAATCGTTTTTTCCGCTGGTGGAAAGAATCTCATTGTCATTCAGATGCACACCCAGATTATTCATTTTGTGTTCACTCAGAGTCAGGACAATCTGTTTCAGGGTTTCCAGGGAAACCATCCTCCTGCCGATATCTATATGAAAACCCCGCACGGAATAGCGGGGATAATCCCGGATCGTGCCGCAGGGGATTCCCTCTCCGGCATTTTCAAGAAGATCGGCGGCCGTGACCGTTGCCCAGATAAGCCCCTGGAGCTTCTCTGCCCGGAGCACCATAGTGCCTGGCCGGATATCGAGCCAATAGCCTTCTTCCTTCAATCCCATCTCTTTTCCGGCAAAGCCCAGATAAATATCCCCCGTCTGCAGGGAAGCTTCCTCACCGGAAACCACCGTCAGCTCCCCACCGGACAGCTTTTTCCAGCTTTCCTGTAAATCCAGGGCAGGCTGCCTAAGCTCTGCCTCCCTGCCGGCCTGCATCACAATGCGCTTCGCATCTTCTGGAGGGAAAAAACCGGCGCCTCCCTTCCATTCCGAGACCTCAGGCGATAGCCGCGGTCGATCATTTACCACAAACGCTTCAGAATTATCCACAGACGCTTCAGAATTATCCGCGGGCGATTCCGGATTGTCCGTAAAAACGGAGGGCGGAACCGTTACATAATAAGAAGGGGAATCCTCATATTTATCGCCCTGCGAAATCCGGTATCCCACGGTAACCGCTTTTTCCTCGAGCGTGGGATATACCGTGCCGTCCTCGTCAATGATTTCCTCATAATCCGATCCAAGCAGCCGGATTTCATATCCTGCGGGCGCTTCGGGAAGGGGCAGGAAACGGCTTCCGTCTTCCGCTGTCCTGATTTCCGGAACCTGAAGGCACCAGGATACCGGAGCCTGGGCGTACACTTCCATTTCCAGCAAAGAAACATTCTGATAATAAAGGTACTGGTTTTCCTCCGTATCGGAAACCGCCGTGGTTCTCAGGCGCAGGAACCTGCCCTGCGCCTGATTATCCAAAACCACATGCTGCTCATTGGTTTCCGGCGTACCTTCCCACAGGGCGGCCTGTGTCCAGTGCTCCCCGTCCCGGGATACCTCGATTACAAATCCCAGCACGTTCAGACGTTCCCAGTAAAGGCTGACAAAGGCAAAGCTCTGCTCCTGTGGAAAAGAAAACTGCAGCCAGTGCTCCGGCGCTCCCGCCTCATTGGCGCTGGACCAGCGGCCGGCGCCGGCATTTTTCTTTCCATCCGCCGCCAGCTGCGGCAGGAAGCTATCATTCTCCACACTGTCCGCCGTCACCTCCACACCGGGCATCAGGGCCAGATTCTCATAATAAAAACCATGCTCACCAGCGCCGGCAGCCGCGTCTCCTCCACCCAGGCTCTCTCCCCCGTCCCCCTGAAGCAAGACGCACACCAGCAGAAAAAGCAGCGCCAGCATTGCCAGACAGGCTGTTTTTATTCCTGGATAATATCTTTGAGTTTTGTCGTTATTCTTTGCCATATTACTCCTACCGCTGAAGCGCTTTTACAGCTTCACAGCTGCGTATATTTTTCTTTTTCCTGCCAACAGGTCCTCAGCTGCCTGTTCTTCTGATCCACTCAGAATTCTATCCCTTTCCTGGCCATAATTCCTTTTTGGTAAGGGTGGCGGACACAGCGCATTTCCGTAATATAGTCCGCAGCATCCGTCAAAAAAGCGGGGGCATCCCTTCCGGTGCATACCACCTCCACAGCCTCCGGCTTATGCAGCAGGAAATCCTTCAGCCTGCCGCCGTCCAGCAGCCCCCAGTTCACAGGATAGGTCACCTCATCCATCACAAGGACATCGGCCTTTCCCTCCTGTGCCTGCAAAATCGCCTCCTCCAGAATCCGGTTATGAATTTCTGTCAGCTCCTCCTTCTGTTCCAGGGTCATAGAGGAAAAAAATCCGAAATCCTTTTCGCTGCGCAGAAGCCTGATTTCAGGGATACGGGCCAGGCTGTGAAGCTCCCCCGTATCCCTGCCCTTCATGAACTGCACAATCAGCACCTTTTTCCCCGATCCTGCCGCACGCAGGGCCAGTCCCATGGCTGCTGTGGTTTTTCCCTTTCCTTCTCCCGTATATAAATGAATCAGTCCTCTTTCCAGCTTCATCCCGACGTCCTCCCTTTCCTTTTCACATATCGCTGTCTTCCTGTTGGGACAGTCCTTATTTCCGCAGGAGGAACACAGCTCTGTGCAGGCCGTGTCCCCCAGCCGTGCCTGGTACACCACGCTTTTTTTCGGTGAAAGTACGTAAAAGCGGTTGAAGGAAACCGTTGTCTGCCCGATTTGGGAAAACATCCCTTCCATGGCCTCCAGCGGAAGCTCGCTTCCCGGAAAGAGCATCTTTTCCACGAACAGTCCATATTTTCCCCTGATTTTTTCATTCAGCTCCTCATAGGCTTTCCACAGAAGCTCCGTGCAGATACACTCCGCCATATAGCTTTCCGTGAGCATTCCCTTTGCCGCATACCCTTCCTGGAGCCGGTCCGGCCCGCTGCCAAGTGTCACGATCACCTGACAGAAGCCATGCTTCCCGCCGGGAAGCATTAAAGCCTCACCGGACGCGGTTATGTTGTCCTCCGCGCCGGCCACCCCGGCTTCTTCCTCAGCTCTTCCCCCGGTTTCTTTTTTGGTCTCTTTTTGGGTCTCTTTTTGGGTTTCTTTTTTAGCTTTTTCCCCGGCCGCCTTCCATATCCTGTTTCCGATTCTTTCCCTATCCGGCCCGGAATACACATAATAGCCTTCCGGATCCAGATATTTCCGCACTTCTTCATAAACCTGAAAAAACAGCGGTAAGTCGGTATCCTGATAATGATACCGACTTATTGCTGTTTGTATATCTTCCTGTGTTAATTGTAGATTAAGTTGTATTTTTTCCATACTCCGCTTTCCCGGTATATGCGCAGCCCTGGCCGAAACGCCGCACCTTATCACTCATCAGTCAATGCCCTTCACCTGCATGGCTCTCATGGCATTGAGGATGGCGATAACCGCCACACCCACATCGGCAAAAACCGCCAGCCACATGTTGGCAATTCCAAAAGCCGCCAGAATGAGAACAAGGATTTTTACTCCCAGGGCAAAAACGATATTCTGTTTTACAATGCCCAGCGTCTTGCGGGAAATCCTCATGGCTGCGGCAATCTTGGACGGTTCATCCGTCATGATTACCACATCCGCCGCTTCAATGGCTGCGTCGCTTCCCAGGCCGCCCATGGCGATTCCGATATCCGCCCTTGCCAGGACCGGCGCGTCGTTAATGCCATCTCCCACAAATACCAGCCTGCCCTTTGACGATTTGGATGCGATGATTTTCTCCACCTCATCCACCTTATCACCGGGAAGCAGCTCTGAGTGAACCTCCGTCAGGCCTATTTGCGAAGCCACATAATCCGCCGTTTCCTTCCGGTCCCCGGTGAGCATTATCACCCGGTTAACACCCTCGGCCTTCAGCCCGCGGATACATTCTGCGGCATCCTCCTTGATTTCATCAGCAATAAGGATATATCCCAGATACTGGTCATTCTTTGCTACATGGACAATTGTACCAATCTGCGCGGCATTGGTAAAGCTAATTTTCTGCTGGCGCATCAGTTTTTCGTTTCCGGCATAAATGTCAAATCCGTCAATGACCGCATGGACACCGTGCCCAGCCAGCTCTTCCGTGCTTTCCAGCCTGTTTTTATCCAGTTCCTTTCCATAGGCCTTCTGGATGGAAAGGGAAATAGGGTGGTTGGAATAGCTTTCCGCATAAGCCGTAAGCTCCAGCAGCTTCTCCCCGGAAATCACCTCAACACCGTTTTCAGAAGCAGGCTTCACCTCCGTCACCTTAAAGGTTCCCTTTGTGAGCGTGCCTGTTTTATCCATAACAACAATTTCCGCTTCCGCAAGAGCTTCCAGATAATTGCTCCCCTTGATCAGGACACCCGCTTTGCTGGCGCCTCCCAGCCCGCCGAAAAAGCTCAGCGGCACACTGATAACCACGGCGCAGGGGCAGGAAACCACCAGGAATGTCAGCCCTCTGTAAATCCAGGTGGACCAGCCTCCTAAAAACAACGGCGGAATTACTGCCAGAACTGCGGCACAGAGTACCACAATGGGCGTATAATACCTAGCAAATTTGGTGATGAAATTTTCCGCTTCTGCTTTTTTGCTGCTGGCGTTCTCCACCAGATCCAGGATTTTGGACACTGTGGATTCACCGAAGGGCTTGCTGACCTGTACCTCAAGCACACCCGTCAGATTGATGCATCCGCTGATTACCTCTTCGCCGCAGAGGACCTCTCTGGGCACGCTTTCACCGGTGAGCGCCATCGTATCCAGGCTGGAATTTCCTTTTGTAATCACGCCGTCCAGCGGGATTCTCTCGCCGGGCTTCACCACAATCGTCTCACCCACGGCCACTTCATCCGGATCCACCTGCGCTTCCACGCCGTCCCTGCGCACGTTGGCAAAATCCGGACGGATATCCATCAGCTCCGTTATGTTCTTTCTGGAACGGTTCACCGCGTAGCTCTGGAACAGCTCACCTACCTGGTAAAACAGCATTACCGCCACCGCTTCCGGATACTCCCCTACAAAAAAGGCTCCCACCGTGGCAATGGTCATAAGAAAATTCTCATCAAAAACCTGGCCCTTGCCGATATTGCCCACCGCTCTCTTCACAACGTCTCCGCCCACAATCACATAGGCTGTCAAAAATACGGCCAGCAATACATACCAGGGCAGCCCCGGCGCAAAATTCTCAATCAGTACAGCAGCCGCAAAAAAAGCGGCTCCGATGATAATCCGTTTCAGTCTTTTCTTTAATTTCCTGGTCATTATTCTTCATCCTCCTGAATATGATCAAGCCCCTGGCTCAGAATTGTCTTGATATGTCCGTCGGACAGCGAGTAAAAAATAGTCTTCCCATCCCTCCTGCTCTTCACTAAATCCATCTGCTTAAGCACCCTCAGCTGGTGGGAAATTGCCGACTGCGTCATATTCAGTATCTGCGCCAAATCGCAGACACACATTTCGGAACAAAGCAGCACATACAGCATTTTAATTCTTGTAGTATCCCCGAATATCTTAAAAAAGTCAGCCAGATCATCCAAATCATCCTCCGCCGGCATCTGCGCATTTACTTTTTCAACAATATCCTCATGGACATGAATATATTCACAGCTTTCCGCATGCTCATAATTTCTTTTCATAGAAGCTCCTCCAATCATATGGTATCCTTTATTTATTTTTTCATTCAAACATATGAACAATCTTTCATATGTTTAATGCTATTATATTCATCTCATGTAAAAAAAGCAAGTACTTTTATAAAAAAATTTGATTGATTAAAATTGGGGGCTCATACATTTTATTCAGCCCTGCTGCTGTTAAAGTTCTGCCCTATTTGGCCTTTATCCATCATTCCCATGTTTTCCGGTTTCTGTGTCCGCCAGCCTGTTTGTGCATAAAGAATGACCGCCCCAAGCACCAGGGCGGCCATCTTCATGAAGGGTATAATCAACCAATAAATGGAAGAAAGCGTAAGACGCTATTCTTCACCCACCTCAATTTCCAGGAATTCGGGTGAATCGAAAAACTCTTTTAATGTAATACCAAGTCCTCCGCACAGCTTGCAGATTGTAAAAATCCCCGGGTTCTGGGTAGAACAATCAATGATGTGCATCAGTGTCGTCATCGGAACTGCGGAACGGTAGGACAAAGTATAATAAGACATGTCCTTTGCCGAGCAAAGGGTCTTAATACGGTTTGCTAACTTCTCCTGCTCTGACATATCCGGCCTCCTCAGCTTATAAATACATTTTATCCCATTTTTTAACAAAATTGCTTCCATATACGGTAGTAAAATGGTAAATTTTTGTTAAATCATGTATTTATTCCCGAACAATGCCGAATCATTACTACATTTTTATGGTTTTCTTATTCCGCCCTCCATCCATACTGTTCCAATATATTCCTGGGGAATTCCACGCGCGCCGTCATCAGCGGATTTACGATTTGGCATACCGACATATGCGAAACCAGCGACATCAGCATCTCGGATTTCACTTCCTCCAGGCCGGTCACCCTTCTCACAAATTCTTCCATCAGCCTGGCGGCTGTCTTTCCCGCCTCAAACACGGTAGCCGCCGACTGAATGGTAATTACAGCATCCCGGGTTATCAAAAACGGCGTGGGGATTGGATTTTCCTTTAATACACTTACCCTTACGGTAACCGTTCCCGCAATTTCCAGCCCGCAGCCAAAAACCTCTCCGTCTCCCATCAGGGCATGGAGATCACCCATGGAAAGCAACGCTCCCGGAACTGCAACAGGCAGATAAAGGACCGTTCCCGCCCCGATTTTTCTACAGTCCATGTTTCCGCCGTGGACATCGGGAACAGATGTGGCTATCCCTTCTCCGGCAGGCGCCGTTCCGATGACCCCTATCATGGGACAGCAGTCAAGCAGCAGCGTATCATCAAAGCGAATCTTATCTCCCTCGATTTCATACATTACCGCCTTTGCTTCCGGCAGTCTGCCTGCAAAAATACCCCATGAAAAGGAAGCGCACATAACACCCCTGGAATGCAGGCTGATATCCAGGATTTCTACTTTCAGCACATCCCCCGCATCCGCGCCGTTAATATACAAGGGTCCGGTTGCCGGATTTCCCAGGGCGTCTTCCCTGTCTCCCAGAGGACGCTCTTCACTGGTTACACTGTCGTCATAGCAGTCCCTGGTTTCGAATATTACTGTTTCCCCGCTTTCGCAAATGGCTGACGGAGGAATGTTTTTATCCAGTCTGTCATATACCTTATCCCTGCTGATTGTAAGCATCTTCGGCTCCTTTCATAGTTCGGACGCAATCTTTGCATCGTCCGGACCGGTCATTTTCGCACCGGCGGCATCCGCCGGCGTTTCGGCCGCCCGTTCCGCATCGGCGGCATCCTCTGGCATTTCGGCCATCCGTTCCGTCTCTTCACCCCCGGCCAGCCCCAGCCCCTTCAGAATTCCCCAGATATAGGGAGCGCCGAACATGCTGAGCTTCTTCGGCCCGCGGATCGGCTCACCTGCCGCCCGCGCCTCCAGAATCTTTTTATAAGCCCGAAGCACGGTTGCCTCGGTAATGGATTTTTCCTTCCGATCGCAGAAAAGCTCACGTCCTTTAATCCGGTAGGTAAAGGGAAGCTTTTTGCTCGTATAAAAGGTGGTTCCCTCATAAAGGCTTACCGCATGCCACAGACGGCCGCCCAGCAATGCTTCTTCGCCGCATTCCTTTACTGCCTGTACGGCTTTTTCACGTTCCCTGACAAAATTTTCGTCCATACTTTATCCTGTGTCTTTCCTGCTTTTCTATTTTTCAGCATCTTCCCGGAAAAGCTGTGGGAGAAAATCATAGATACACTGTCTCCAGACATTCCAGTCATGCCCGCCTCTGTACTCCCTGCGCACACAGGGAATCCCGTTTTCTTCACAGAAAGCATCGTCCTCCGTAAAAAAATCCCAGAACTCATCCTGCCTTCCCATAGCCCTGAAAAACAGATGCTGCTTCTCCTGGAATTCCTTTTCCTTCATAATTTCCAGATAGCTGTTATCCGGGTCTTCTCCGATAAAATTGTGCATAAAACCACTGAACAGCCCCTCCCAGCCAAAAAGCTGCGAATAACGGCAGACCGTCATGCTTGTCTGCATGGATCCCATGGAAAGCCCGGCCATCGCCCGGTGGTCCCTATCCTTTTTCACCCGGTATTTCTTCTCAATGAAGGGAATGATATCCTGCACAAGCTCCTCCGGGAAAAGGCTGTGCCGGAGCACTGCCTCCCCATCCCCGTCTTCCTCCATGACCATACCGTTTGCCATAACGATTAGCATGGGCACGGCCTTTCCTTCTGCCAGCAGGTTATCCATGATATGATTCACCTTTCCCTGCCATATCCAGCCCCGTTCATTCTCCCCGAAGCCATGCTGCAGGTAGAGTACCGGATATTCCAGCGTCCCCTCTTCATATCCCGGCGGCACATAGCAGATGCAGCTTTCCGTCCTTCCGGTAACAGCAGAAGGATAATACTCATGCCTGATATCCCCATGCGGCACATCGTGCATCTGTAAAAATTCCGGCACCGGCCCGACCTCAATATAGTTCACCGGCCGTGAAAAACCATAGCCTATGGAAAGGAACGGGCTGATTGCCAGACAGTTGTCCACGTAGAGATGCACATAATAAAATCCCGGCTCCAGGGGCAGATCCACCGTCCACACATCCTTTTCCGTCTCCAGGAACGGATACATGATATCGCCAATCTGCAGCTGGACATTCATCGCATTGGGAAAACGGAGCCTGACATAAGGCATGCCTTCCGCGCGGTACAAAAGGCCTTCCCTGGAATTATGGGGAACCGGCTTACCATCCGGCGCCGTCATTACAGGCCGGCTGTACGCGCAGGATTGCTCCACTACCGTAGGATTATCCAGCCATTCCTTATCAGCATCGATTTGTCCGCGCACCTCTATGGTTAAATCCTCTGTAACCGCCTCCGCGGCCCTGAGCGTTTTCAAAACGCCGTCCAGATAGCTTCCCAACCTTCTGCGGCTCTTTGACAGCCCTTCTACTATAATATGTATTTTCCCGGAAGCTTCCGTAAGCACTGCGTAAATGTTATCAAGATTTTCTCCCCTGGATTCCGGCAGATTCAGCTTTTCCTGCAGATACCTGTACAGTTCCTCCCTGGATCGGATCCCTGCAAAATTCAAATTTATCATACCCTTTTCCCTGTCCCTCATATTTTCATTCGTATCTTCTTTATCCTTCATCTGCAGTTTTCCTCCCTTTAAAAACCCCGCGGCGTTTCACTCCGACTCAGTCCCCGGAAATCGCCCTGCGAAGCTTTGCCTTAATCCTCTGAAGCGCATTGTCCGTACTTTTTCCATCCTTGCCCAGTACCCGGGCAATCTGGTTATAGCTCATCCCCGTAATGTAAAGATCCAGCACCTGCTTTTCAAAGCCGCTTAATTCTTTCTCAATCGCCTGCTCCAGCCCTTCCACATTTTCCCGGTCGATAAAAAGCTCTTCCGGACTCATTTCCAGCGCCGCAGGAATGGCGTTCATCAGGCTGTTTTCCTCATTGCCATCCCCATCCGGCCCGATGTTTTTGCTGTACAGGGAAATATAGGTGTTAAGAGGCATGTGTTTCTTCCGGGAAGAGGCCTGCACTGCCGTATACATCTGTCTGGATACGCAAAGATCCGCAAAGGTGCTGAAGCTGGCATCCCTGCCGCTGTCATAATCCCGGATAGCTTTGAAAAGCCCAATCATGCCTTCCTGGATTAAATCATCGCTGTCCCCGCCTAAAAGGTACATGGACTTGGCTTTTGCCTTCACCATGCCCTTATATTTTTCCATAATGTAATCCGTGATATCATTTTCACCGTCCCTGAGAAGCACGATCAGCTCCTCGTCGGTATATTCCCCGTAGGAATCTTTCATTGGGAATCCGTTCCTTTCTTCTGCCTCGACTGCAGAATCCGTATCAAATCCGCCGCCACATGCTCTCCCAGAATCTCATAGCCGTCCGCGTTGGGATGTACGCCGTCCGGCATGAAATGCAGGACATTGTCTTTATCATGTCCGTCCAGAATATTAGAATTGTAAAGGTCAATCACTTCCATTCCATGTTCGTCCGCCAGCTCCTTGATGACATCCGCGAATTTATCCTGGGGAATCAGGTAGGGGTGCTGGATTTTCAGGTAATCCTGAAGGCTGTTGGGAAGAGGTGTCATGAAAATCACCTCCGCATTAGGATAGTCCGTCTTCAGCCCATCCATCAGTTCATCCAAATCCCCCCAGAAGGTTCTCCTTTTACGCTCCGCGGGATTTCCGAATTCCACCAGGCTTGCACAGAACTCGTCATTTGTGCCGCCCATTACAAGAATGATATCGCTGTCCTCAGGGATTTTCTGGTAGCGGTCTACGAAGGCGTCCGCCCAGTATCTCCCGATAGAAGAGCCTCCTATTCCCAGATTATATACTTTTCTGGCATCCAGCGTTTCCTGCAGGATATGGGGATAGGCAAGCTCCTGATAATTATCCAGATTATCCAGGTTTACGGCCTGGGTAATGCTGTCGCCCAGACAGGTTATTTTGATATCCGAAAAATCAATGTTGTTTCCTGATATCGTCTGTTTATCCAGTTCATTGGCGAGAAGCGTTTCCTTATGGGAGCTGCGGACCGCCTGCCGTTGGGCCAGGGTGTAGTGTTTCCTGTCAAAAGGATCCTCCAGCTTTGCCGTATTCCTTCCCATATGAGCTATGATATCACTGTCGGAAACAGAATTGCCTGAGGCACTGCTGCCTGAAACTGAGTTGCCTGACGTACTGCTGCCTGAAACGGTGTTGCCTGACATACTGCTGCCTGAAACTGTGCTGTCGGAGGAACTGCCTCCCGATTCTTCTTTGCCGGCCTCACTTCCGGAGGAGTTTTCCTTTTTTGAATCCTTATTTCCACCTGTGCTGTTTTGGGAAATGCTGTTTGCAGATATACTGTTGCCGGAAGTGCTGCCGGACAGAGAATTTCCTGAAATATCATTTTCTGAAATACTGCTGCCGGATACGCTTCCTCCGCAAGGGCGGAGTAACTGCCTTGCGGGAATTCTGTTTCCTGAAATCTGATTCTCACCGCCGTCACTGCCGGGGCCGCTGTTGCCGGACACCTGGTTTCCGCTTACAGACGCTCCACTGTTATTTCCTGATACCTGATTTTGACCGGCGGATTCCCCGTTGTCATTTCCGGATACCTGGCCTGTGTCTCCGGCTTCTGCGCTGCCATTTCCGGATACGAGACTTTCATCTCCGGCTTCTCCGCCATCATTTCCGGACACCTGGCCTGTGTCTCCGGCTTCCTCCCCGCCGCGGTCCATCGTCTGTCCTGTGTCCTGCTTTCCGTCTGCCGCGCCTTCGGAGTCCTTCCCGGTTTTCACCGTCGCCTCCTGGGCCTGTCCTACAGACTCATGCGACACAGAATCCTGCACCGACGCGCCGGAATCATCAGCCGCCTGTCCTGCATCCGCTGTTCCATTTTCTGTTTTATCCACGGTTCCCACGCTCTGCAGCCCGCCGCTGTCCGCCTGCATGACCGGAGCGTCGGCCGCTCCGGACTGCCTGCTGCATGCCGCTGTAAAGGAAATCAGGAATACAGCCAGAAGACCGCATCCCGTAACCGCCAGAAAATTCAAATTTTTCATTTTTTCTTAATGCTCCTGCAATCTGAAGGAATGTTGCCTCTGTAGCTGTGAAGGGTTCAGGCAGTTACCTTCCTTCTACCTTTTTATATAATTCTCTGTCTGACAATCTCATAAGCCAGCACGCCTGCCGCCACTGAGGCATTCAGGGAGTCAATGTTTCCCTTCATGGGGATGGACGCGACAAAGTCACAGTTTTCCTTCACCAGCCTTCCCACGCCTTCGCCTTCGTTACCAATAACAAGGCCGATTGCGCCGGTCAGGTTCAAATCATACATTCTGGTTCCGTCCATGTCCGCACACACAAACCACATTCCTTTTTTCTTTAACTCGTCCATGGTTTTTACCAGATTGGTCACCTTGGCCACCGGTGTGTAATTCAAGGCCCCGGCAGAGGTACGGGCCACGGTTGCGGTCAGACCCACAGCCCTGTTTTTAGGAATAATGACACCGTGGGCGCCCGCCAGGTTGGCAGTACGGATGATCGCCCCCAGATTATGGGGATCTTCAATATTATCCAATAATATCAAAAAGGGCGGCTCCTGCCTTTCCTCAGCCAGCTTCAGCATATCTTCTACCTGCGCATATTCATAGGCAGCGGCATAGGCAATAACCCCCTGATGTTTTCCTGTTTCAGACATCTGATCCAGACGTTCCCTGGAAACATACTTAATGAGACAATCCGTCTTTTTCGCTTCTCTTTTGATGGTCATAATCGGACCGTCCTGACAGTTGTCCAGAATAAAAACTCTGTCAATGGTCTTTCCCGAACGGAAGGCTTCTATAACCGCATTCCGCCCTTCTATGGTCAGTTCTTCGTATCTCATAACCGCTCCTTCAGTTTCGCTCCGGCAGGTCACACCGGAACGGATTTTTCATACTCTTTTTATTCAGAGAGCAAGATCAAGCTCCCTGAGTGAAATTTTCACCAGCTCCATCAGCCGTTCCATCCGGCCGTCCAGATAAAGGTAGCCGTAAAGCGCCTCCAGCGCGGTGGCCTTCCGGTAATCCCCTACGGAAGCATTCTTGGCCGTGGTATAGGACTTGGCATTCCGCCCCCGCCTGTATACGGCAAGCTCCTCCTCCGTAAGATACTGCTGCAAAACAGTTCCCATCTCCGCCTGTGTCTGCGCCTTGACCAGATGGCTTTTTTCCTTATGCAGCCTGTTGGGGGATGCATTATGCCGCTCCACCACCACAGTCCTGATAATGAGATCGTAAATACAATCCCCCACGAAGGCAAGAGTCAGGGGGGAGTAGGTCCGAAGATCTACTTCCCCCAGGTTGAATTCTTTTTTAATCTGCGTAAGCAGGCTTAAGCTCTCTTCCATTTTACTCCCTCGCGGGTATCCTCCAGAATGATTCCCCTCTCAAGCAGCTCATCCCTGATTTCATCCGCTCTGGCAAAATTCTTTGCTTTCCTGGCTGCCTGACGCTCCGCGATCAGCGCTTCCACGTCCTCATCCAGCATTTCTTCCTTTTTCTCCACGATAAGCCCGCAAACATCGGCCAGCTCCTTGATTTCCTCCAGCAGCGCTTTTATATAAGCGGCGGAATTATCCGCGCCGGCATTGGTATTGGCGAATTTCACAAGCTCAAAAATAGCGGCAATGGCGTCCGCCGTATTAAAATCATCGTCCATGGCCTCGTCAAACTTCACCGCAAATCCGGCAGCCTCCTTAAGAAGCTTCTTCTCCTCTTCCGTGGCTTCGCCCGCGCCCGCTTTTTCCAGAAGGAAATTCAGGTTGGCTGCAGCGGTACGGATTCTGTCCAGACCGTTCTTGGCCGCTTCCATCAGCTCGTCGCTGAAGTTCAGCGGGCTTCTGTAATGAGCGGAAAGCATGAAGAAACGGACCACCTGCGGATCATATTTCGCTACAATATCACGCACGGTAAAGAAGTTTCCGGCAGATTTGCTCATTTTTTTATTATCAATGTTCAAAAATGCGTTGTGCATCCAGTACCTGGCAAAGGTCTTGCCGTTTGCCGCCTCAGACTGGGCGATTTCGTTCTCATGATGAGGGAAAACCAAATCCTCCCCGCCTGCGTGGATATCGATCTCTTCCCCCAGATATTTCTTGCTCATTACGGAGCATTCGATATGCCAGCCGGGACGGCCTTTGCACCAGGGGGACTCCCAGTAAGGCTCCCCGTCTTTTTTCGGCTTCCAGAGTACGAAATCAAAGGGATCCTCCTTCTGATCCTCGCCGGATACCAGCAGGGAACGCTTGCCTCCCTCCAAATCATCCAGATTCTTATGGGAAAGCTTACCATATTCCTTAAAACTTCTGACACGGAAATATACCGTGCCGTCCTCCGCCGCATAGGCATGCCCTTTGTCAATCAGCTCCTGTATCATATCCAGCATGCCGCAGATTTCCTGGGTGGCCTGGGGATGGGTGGTGGCAGGCTTCACATTAAGGGATTCCATATCCTTTTTGCATTCCGCGATATAACGCTCGGAAATAACCGTGGAATCCACGCCCTCTTCAATCGCCTTCTTTATGATTTTATCATCCACATCAGTGAAGTTGCTCACATAATTTACTTTATAGCCCTTATGCTCAAAATAACGGCGCACCGTATCAAATACAATCATCGGGCGGGCATTGCCGATATGGATCAGATTATATACGGTGGGGCCGCAGACATACATTTTAACCTCACCGGGGGTAATCGGCACAAATTCTTCTTTTCTCTTTGTCAGGGTGTTGTAAATTTTCATCTTGACTGGTTCTCCTTTTTCATATTCTCAAATAATTTTATCGTAACTGTTCAGGGCGCTCAGTTTTCCGTCTGTTTCTCCCCGCATGACACGGGACAGCCCTCCTGCCCCTTCTGACAGCATTTTATCTTCTCGTGACACCGTTCCTTCTGACGGCACACCTCACGATAAGCGCATTTTTCTTCCTCGCAGCTTTTTTCCTCTGTTCTTTTAAGGTAACGCACTTCCGCCTCCAGGTCAAGCAGTCTGTTGATTAATTCACTGTTTGCATGCTGAAGATTGGAAATATCCTCTTTCACAGGGTCAGGCAGATTGACCTGATCCATGGTATCACGGGGAATCGGCTGATTTCCCCTTTTCACCACCCGGCCGGGCACTCCCACCACAGTGGAATTGGGCGGCACCTCCTCCAGCACCACGCTTCCCGCACCGATTTTGGAATTTTCCCCTATGGTAAAAGACCCCAGCACCTTGGCGCCGGCGCTTATCATAACATTATCCCCCACCGTAGGATGCCTTTTCCCATGCTCTTTCCCGGTTCCCCCCAGCGTTACCCCCTGATACAAAGTCACATTATCCCCGATAATCGCCGTTTCCCCGATAATCACACCATTTCCGTGATCAATAAAAAACCCCCTGCCAATCTGCGCTCCCGGATGGATTTCAATCCCCGTTTTCCTGACCCCCCTCTGCGAAATCCACCTGGCCAGAAAAAAATGGCCCGATCGATACAGCTTATGAGCCAGCCTGTAATGAAGCATGACCTTAAAGCTGGGATAAAGAAATACCTCCATAGAAGAATGTATTGCAGGGTCACGCTCCCTGATAATCCTAATCTCCTCTTTTATGTTTCCTATAATACCCATTTACCTTCCTTCTTTCCAGGGCAACAAATAAACCGCGGTTCCTTCCCTTCTCTGCAACAGAGACGGTTGAAGCCGCGGTTCCACTCTAATTCAGGTTAATACCTGCACTCAAAACACGTAACGTGCGTAAACGTACCCGGCTACAGGAAAACTCCCCTCACCCGATCAGCTCCCGGAGGCACTTTCAGCCATATCTGCCAGGAATGCTTCCAGCCGGTGACACTCCCTCTCTGCGGCAAACCAACAACCTACTCTTTCCGTTCATCGCCTTTTTCCTTCATTTGCTATCTATATACAGGATATGCAAAACTCCTTTTTTTGTCAACTTCTTTTTACTTATTCCTTCTTTTTACGTATTCCCCCACTTAACCCCCTGACACATTGTTCTAAACTCTTTATCAACCAATGCTAACTCGTATAATCCCTATGTATCTATCCGTTTCCACTATCCATCCTCCCTACACCTACCGCCTGCCAGGCCAAACGCATCCGCCTCAGACAATTTCATTGATGCATACGTCGCGGAGGGTTTTGATACGTTCCAGCCCCTGCAAAAGTCCCTCCCGCTCCCACCGGTATCCATTTCTGAAGCTAAAGCATTCTTCCGCCGGCCTTCTTCCGAACAGAAATGCGGTCAGCAGCTCAGGCGAGGTTTCCGCATAAATCTGCTGTCCGACTTTTCCCGCGTCCATTCTGCACACGCTGCTTTCGCCGGGACCGGTCTGCCATCTGAAAAATCCATTGTTTTCTTCAATCATGCTGTCCTCATATTTCAGCAGCACATCCAGTTTCTGCCTGCAACGGATGAAAGAAAGCATGGCGGGCAGACTGATAATCCTTCCCATAATTGCCGGCTGGCTGACAGTATCCGGCTCAAGCACAAGCTCCTCAAATTCCGGATAAATCAACGCCTCCTGTATCACCGGGCCTTTTTCCCGGCTGTAAAGGAAATAGCCCACAATCCGCTTATCATCCAGAAGCAGGAAACTGTCCCCCTGCTGGGCGTACATTTCCTTAAGCATCATTTCATAGTACTCCGCGGAGCGTTCCGTATATACCTGGAACCTGCGCTCCAGCAACGGAACCGCAAAACGCACCACCTCCGGGATATCCTCTTCCTCCATGGGCCTGACCTCCAGCATACCGTATCCCGGCTGTTCTTTTTTCTCCAGGACATTTTCCGCCGCCTGCAGTATTTTACGTCCGTCCCGGATAAAAACAGGTTCTCTCGATTCCCCTTCCAGCAGGTCGTCCGCCATCAGGCCGAACTCCGGCTGAAAAATCCACTGGGGCTTGTCATAAATATAGGTAAACCGGAAAGGCTCATAAATTTCAGGGGCCGCAGGCTGTAAGAAGGCAAACGGCTGTCCGGCAGCATTCAATTCCCCGCAGGCTTCCTTCAGCAGCCTGCCCATGAAGCCGTGCCTGCGCCACTCCTGTCTGGTCGCCACTCCCACAAGATAGGTAGATTCTACCTTCCGGAATATACCATCCGTCTTCACGCAGACCTGATAAGGCGTCATGGAAACCATGGACAGCAGCTTTCCATCCTCCTCCAGTATCAGGGCGTTGTTTTTTTCCGCCTTATTATCAAAATAATAGTCATTGAACAGCTTAGTGTCTTCTGCAAAAGCTTCTTCCCACAATTCCCTTAAACTACGGCAGCCGGCAGCCTCCAGCCGTCTGATCCGCTGCTTTTGTAATTCCATCCCTTTATCCAACCTTCTTCATTATTTATGCCTTCGGGCAGCCTCCGCACCCGGCGCAGCCTCCGTTCACATCCTGGGAATACAGGCCATAGGGTGTATTCAGAAGGCAGACAGCCTGGGAAGAAATGCCCTCTCCTGTCCCGGTAAAGCCAAGCCCTTCCTCTGTGGTTGCCTTTACATTCACCTGATCCACCTCAATTTGCAGCGCCTGCGCAATGTTTTTACGCATTGTATCGATGTGGGGACGCATTTTAGGCGCCTGCGCAATGATGGTTGCGTCAATATTTTCAATCAGAAAGCTGTGTTCCTCCAAAAGTTCGCCCACCTTACGCAGAAGCTCCATACTGCTGATTCCTTTATACGCGGGATCGGTATCGGGGAAATGCTTTCCGATATCCCCAAGCGCCGCAGCGCCAAGCAGGGCATCCATGATGGCATGCAGAAGGACATCCGCATCCGAATGGCCGAGAAGCCCTTTTTCGTAAGGGATTTCCACTCCGCCGATAATCAGCTTCCTGTCCTCCGTAAGGCGGTGTACGTCGTAGCCCATTCCTATTCTCATGTGTTACTCTCCTTAATAATCTGATCTTTTCAAAATGCATGTCGCAGCTTCAGCCTGTTCTGCAAGGGAACAGGCTGAAACCGGACTTTAATGAGAGTATACCACATTTTCCCTTTAAAAAAATCATTTTGAGGAGATTTTTTCGATTACATCAGCTGCTTTCTGCGCTCCTCCGGCTTTTCTGAAGCTTTCTCCGATTCCGCCCGCGGCCACACGAAACCGGGCATTCTTCAAAACCTGCAGGATGCTTTCCCGGATTACGGAGGCTTCCCTTCCCGGCAAGGGGATTCCGGCTCCCACCTCCTGTACGCGGCGGGCAACCGCGCCCTCCTCCGGCTGCTGGGGAAACAATACCATAGGCACGCCGAAATACAGGCTTTCGCTCACACTGTTCATGCCGCAGTGGGTAAGAAATACATCAGCCTCCTGAAGCACCTCCAGCTGATTGACCCTGGGTATTACCTGAAAATTATCCGGAATAACTCCGAGACCGGAAATATCTGTGCGCCCGCCTACTGACATAATGACATCCAAAGCTTCTGTTTTCAGCGCTTTCATGCAGCTTATATAGAAATCCTCCTGCCTGTTCAGCACGGTTCCCAGGGATATGTAAATCAGCGGCCTGCTTTTCTTATGTCCTGACGGCTTCGGGACCGCAATGGAAGGCCCGGTGAAGGTAAATTTATCGGAAAAGGTTTCCGACATGGGCTGGAATTCTTTCGATGTATAAACAATGGTTTCCGTATCATTATCATTTTGTAACAGCTCGTAAAATTGCCGGATTTCATAACCATGGCGGCGCAGCTGCCTGAGCCTGGCATTGATTCGGGGCATCCCGGACAGCATACGCAGAAGCTCCGAAAGGCTCTGCTTCATAAGACGCGCCGTCTGCTGGTTAAATGCAAAGGTGGTTGTGGAGCAGACGAAGGGAACATTCAGTTTTTTCGCATACAGCTTTCCCCAGATACAGATGGAATCCGATACTATACAATCCGGCTTCCAGGCCCGCAGCTCACCCAGTACCTTATCTTCCATGGCAAGCGTTACATCCACAGTCATATCCACCAGGGAGGACAGATCCTTTCCTACTTTTTTGTCAATATCTTTTGGAGCGGGAGGCATAAAATCATCGCAGGGTATGCAGACGGCGCCTGTTTCTTCAATACGGGACCGGAACTCATAAAAGGAATAGTAATGGACCTGATTTCCCCTTTTTACCAGCTCACGGACGACCTCTATGGTAGGATTGGTATGCCCATAGGCAGGAATACAGAAAAATACAATTTTACTCATGTCACAGTTTTCCTTTCTTTCACATATGCACTTTTGTATTAAAAGTATTACTTTTCTTACTTTTCACACTTTTACTATAGTTCATATAAGATCGGATGTCAATGAAAATAAATCAATTGTTCATTATTTAGCTTGACGGTTCATGTAATCTCTGCTATCCTCAATACAAACCAACCGTCGGTTTATATGGAGGCATTATGGGAAGAAACAAATATCCTGAACAAACAGTTGAGAAAATCATAATTACAGCTGCCCGGCTTTTTTCAGAAAAGGGGTATGAGCAGACGAGTATCCAGGACATCCTGGATGCTCTGAAGCTGTCCAAAGGCGGGCTTTACCATCACTTCAAGTCAAAAGAAGAGATTCTGGAGGCTGTCATACAGAAGAGGGCACAGTATGTTTTTGACAGTTTCCATGAGCTCATTCGTAATACTAAGGCTGAAAATGCAAAAGAGAAGCTGAAAAAAATTCTTTTACAGCTCGTGGATGACTCAGAAACCCATATGTTTGATAAGGTGTTATCATCGCAGGTCAATCCCTATTTCGTAGTCGGAAGCATGCAGGCAAGTATGCAGCAGGATGCGCCGACTCTCTGTGAACTGATTAAAGAAGGCATCAGGGACGGTTCCCTGCAGACGACGCAGCCCGCCCTTTGTTCAGAGGTTTTTCTGATACTTCTGAATTACTGGGCAAATCCGGTATTGTTCGGGCGTAACTGTGCGGAAACAAAAGAACGTCTGAATTACCTGCAGTTTGTTATGAGGCAGCTTGGCCTGGATATTCTTGACGATAACATAATTGCAAGCCTTGCCGAGGCTTATGGCTGATATAATATATCTGATGATTTTATGAGGAAGGCCTGGAGCCATTTTTTCCTTGAAGGTTGTAAAAATGACTGTTGCTATAGACGGTCGTTTTTTTTAACAATATAAAGACCGACGGTCGGTTTTTTATATAAGATAATTAAATATCATATTCCAGGAGGAAAAGGAAATGGATCAGAACAGATTACAAGAAAGCACAATGAAGGCAGCAAAGAAAACAATGGAATTAACCCGTTCCGCAATGGAGCATACGCAAAAGACTTTAGAAAAAACCCAGGAGCTTAGCCGTTTTGCAGCGGAAAAATCAAAGAAACTGCGTACACCGTCAGCAAAAGCCGACAGAATCGGAACTGCTGTGGGAGGAATTGCCGGGGTGGGCCTGCTGCTGGGAGGCGCAGTTTGGATGTGTATCGGTAAGCCTGCGTATGCCGCCGGGGCATTAATAGCAGGCGCCGCTGCGCTGCTGTCTAACCGCATTCATTATTATCAGATGAAGGGGAAAAAATAGGGATCTGGGATACCCAGGGAAATCTTTATAAAAGATGCTTTTGAGAATTGGTGCATCTATGGCAGAAGATTGGATTATTTCAAAACAGGACAGCTAAATAATTTGTGTTTTTAATTTCAAGAAGGCCGCGGCAGGGATATGGCATCACTGCCTTAAAGCCCTCCCGGCGGCCGATATCGTGCAGAAGCTCCATTACATACGCTCGTTCGCTGTCCATACTGTTGATTTTGACTGCAATCAGACCGGCATTTTCCGCTACAGAAATACTGTGCCACACCCAGGGGCCCGGCATTTTTTCTGCTGCCAAATCAAGCTCCCGTCCTGCCTCCTCTGGTGTTTACATATTCATTCCTCCTGATTTTTCCCGGGGAACATATCATCAAACATCTGTCCTGTGCTGTCATAAGGAAGGATGCCGATTCCCTGTTCTTCATCAGCAAGCAAAAGCAGCATGTCCCCCGGTTCGATCTGAAACATATCCCGTACCTCTTTTGGAACTATAATCTGTCCCTTCGGCCCTACCTTGACGGTAGCCACAAATTTACCTTTCGGCGGTTTAAGCTTTGCCATAACAATTCCTCCCTTTTATCTGATACAGGAAAGCAGGCCTTCGGCAAATGCCGCCGCTGTATACTGCCTTCCATTTTCTCATCAGACTGGCAGGCAAGGAAATTTTACTTTATTTCCTTCCGCCAAGTCTTACTTGTAAGAAAAAGCGTACCATCATTTACCTGGCGCGTCAACCGGAACAATAATCTTCTTGTCTCTCTTTTTATCTTTCTTTTTCAACCCAAATAAAACATTCAGCACAGGAATTCTCACAAACAGTTCCCCCAAAAGCACTGCCGACGCCAGTGAAAAAACAAACGTCATTATATAATTCATTATGTATGGAAGAGCAAGCTTTTCCGAAAGAAACCATGCAGCATAAATCATGGGAACATAGTGAAAATAATAAATGCCGAAGCTGCGGATGCTCATCCGGGACGTAAAGCAGGTGCTTCGGTTCCACCACCGGCCGGCGGCTCCCAGTATTGCCAGAATCATGAGCCAGGTATAAAGCATCACCAGCCAGTTATTAACCACAGCCTGATAAGGCTTCCCCCAGGAAACGGCCGTCTGCGCCACACCTGCTGCAAGCCCCGCCGCAAGCAGCAGAATACAGTGCTTTTGCAGGCTCCGCTGGACTCTGTCATGAGAAAATACATAATATCCCAAAAGGAACAGAAGCAGATACAGTCCGATACGGAAGGTATAGGCAATATACAGAAGCTGAGCCGCTCCCAGGACCGGCAGATAAAACGCCAGCAGTACAGGAATACTACAGCGTTCGCCCCACGCAGAAAGACGCCCCTTTTTATCGGCTTTCCGAAACAGCACTAATACCAAAGACAGTACAAAAAGCTGAAGAAGGAACCAGGAGGGGCCCATGCCATTAACGATCCGGATGCAGAATATGATTGGCGCAGGCAATGCCGCAAATACCTCCTCCATGTGGTTCACCCGGAAGGAAAGCCCCGATGCAAGCGGCCCGATTAAAATCAGATAGAAAACAAAAGGCACCAACAACCGCCATACCCTCTCCCTGATATATTCCCTTCCGCTCTTTTTGCTGAGGGAAAAGCGGGCGCATATACCGCTGACCACAAACAGAAGCGGCATAAACCAGGGATAAATCAGATAACCGATGGCATCCATGGCTGGTATACCCGGCGCATTATAGCTCATCACCGCCCCGCAGCTGCCGTATATGCTGACCACATGAAAAACCAGCACCAGCACAATTACGCTCCAACGGATATTATCCAGATAATATTTTCTCATTGCATTCCCTCCAGTGAAAGGCACATAACGCCTGTATTCCTTATCCTGCTGTACATCTTGTCACATATGTGTCATAATCAAACCATACAGGAGGTTCGCCCCAAAAGCAATCCTTCAGAGAATAGTGCTACAGAAATGAAATATATGTGACAGGAGCCATACCATGAAAAAAGGACAATCCCATCCCGCATCCGCCCTTTCCCAGAAGCTTCTGGCGGACGGCCTTCTTTCCCTGCTGGAGCAAAAGCCCTTCCGGGAAATCACAATAAAGGAGCTATGCTCTCATTCCGATATTGCAAGACGCACCTTTTACCGGCATTTCAGCTCTGTGGAGGATGTAATGGCATATGTGGTTTCCCATATCATTGAAAATTTTAATAAACATATGTTACAGGTGCAGAAAGAGGCGTATCCCGCTATTCTCGCTTCTTACTTCGCTTTCTGGAAGGATTACGCCTCTCTGCTGGAGCTTCTGAACAAAAATAATCTTGCCCACCTGATTTTTATTCCCTACATGCAAAGCCTTCCCGGACTGCCCTGGCTTTTTCCTCCCGGAAGCTTTCTCGACAGCTTTCCCGACAGTTTTCTCCGGGAGACGCCGGAGGGTGGAGAGGATATGGAGGTCCTAAACTGCCGGCTTTCTTACCATTCCGGCGGATTATGGAGTGTGCTCACCTATTGGTGCGTAAACGGGTGCAGCCAGCCGGCGGAAAAACTGGCACAGATACTATGCGGAATGCTCTGAATGGCATCCGGTACGAAAATATTTTAACCGCAGCCTGATGACGTGGGCGGTCTGATGATTTTTTGCTGCCAGATCCAGGATATCCCTTCTCTGGGAATTCCGGTCCCATAAATAATATCAAACTCCGCTTCCTTAAAAGGCGGAGCCACCTTTTTTAACCACCTTCAGGCGGGTTCTGTTCCCGATCCGTTCCCACCGATTTTTATCATATTAATCCGCCTTACATCAAGGCGCACCGAGGCATAGAATTTCAGTGCCCGCCGGTGGTCGTCCGGTAAATCTCCCGGTTTATCACCGGATATTTTCTGAACCGTTCTGCTGTTTCCTTCTCTTTTCTGCCATTTCTGGTTGCCCTCCCTTTTTATTTCCTATATACTGAATATATTAAAACCTGTAACTGTATAGTTTTTGCAATATGGCACTGTAAACCGTCAGGGCACATGCTGCAATTTTTGTAACCGGACATATGCCGCAAAAGAGAAGGAGGATCCTTATATGGATATTGAAATCCGCAAACTGACACCCGACCTGGCAGAGGATTATGCACACTTTTTCGATGTTACTCCTCACGATATCAACGAAGACGAAGCCAAATGCTACTGCGTGACCTGGCGCAGCGATGCTTCCTATGCGAACGAAGGGCACTGGTTTCCCACTCGTGAGGACAGAAGGGCGCATGCCATCCACTTCATCAAAACGGGCAGCCTTCAGGGCTATCTGGCCTATTGCGGTGATGAAATCGTGGGATGGTGCAACGCCAACGGGGATTGTCAATATTGCCTCGATTACCTGCGTTCCTCCTGGCCGATTGAAGAATACCGAGAGGATGTCAGAGTGAAATCCATATTTTGCTTTGTAATTACCCCCAGGCTGCAACGACAGGGGATTGCTACGCAGCTGGTGGAACGAGTCTGCATGGATGCGGCCGGTGAAGGTTATGATTTTGTCGAGGCCTATGTAAACAGCAATTTCATTGATACCTGCCAGGATTTCAGAGGGCCTGTTACGATGTATGAAAAATGCGGATTTGTCAGATTCGCTGAACGGGACGGCAAAACGGTTATGCGCAAGGCGCTCAGACAGCAGCTCTAGGAAGCATCCGATAAAGACCGGCTGATAAAAAAATCAGAGCAGATAAAAAAGGAAGGCAAAAATAACATGGATTTGACATTAAAACTGAATGCACGCTTTCAGCCAAAACACAGATTTGAGCTGGAGGATGCCCTGCAGGAAATTCTGGAAAAAGAGCAGGCAGGGGAGGTTACCGGAGGTGGTACGGCACAAAACCCAAACGGTGAAATTGCATACTGCGATATTGATATTTATTTGACGGAGGATACCCCGGAACGCCTGAACTGGCTGGTCTCTCTGCTCAATACCATAGGCATCCCCAAAGGCAGCGTTCTGCAGGGTACAGGACCTGAAATTGAGGTAGGAACCTTAGAGGGGCTGGCCTATTACTCCAACGGCGCGGATTTGCCGGATGAGATTTACCAGACCTGTGATATCAATTATGTGATTGAGCAGATGGAGCAGGCCATGGAGGGCATCGGCAGGATGTACAGCTATTGGGAGGGCAGCACATACACCGCCCTGTATTTTTACGGAACCTCCTTTGCTGAAATGAAAGAAAAAATAGAGCCTTTTATTGCCTCCTATCCTCTGTGCCAAAAAAGCCGGATTGAGCAGATTGCTTAATTCCTGCTTACATTTGCCTGAATCGGAATGGTAGGAATGCATTTCTTTTAAAAAAACAGGGTGGCAGCATGATTTAGATATGAAACAGTCGGGCCTGAAGACGGGTTTGATTTTAAACATTATGACTGACGGTTCCAGTTTTCAGGATGTTCGTCAGATTTAATGCAGGGAGCAGGGTTGCATATGACAAATGAACAAAGAACGGAACAAATCATAAAAAAATACGGATTTAACTTAATCAATATTTCCAAAGAAGAAATTATCGTTCTGCTGCAAAAAGAAATTGCCGATTACCAGCCCGGCAGTTCCGAATACCTCAGGGTACTGTGCGGCTATTTATACTGCATGGGCGATATTTCAGACGTTCCCCTGCTTGAAAAAGCGAAGTACAGCATTAATATGGACGTGGGCTGCATGATTGACAGCGAGTGGATTGACAGCCTGAAAAACGGTGGAATCAGCTCCCAATATATCAGATCCAGGCAGGAAATCATTGATGACTTCGTACTGTATTACAAAGATTTTCAGGCCGAAGAGGAAGGGCTGGAATAATTCACTTTACCGGGCATCAGCGTCAGGAAGCGCTACAGCCCGGAAGCTTACGGGGGTAGCTATCATGGAATGGTTAAATATATTCGGCCTGTTCTTCATTTCTATCATTATGATTCCGAACATTATCTATGCAGTTCAATGCAGGGACGACTTTATTGATGTTTGGAAAAACAAAAAAATAGAATTTCTGGAACAGGTTGGCCGTTTTGGCTGCTTCGGGACAATGATAATTAATATTCCCGGCACCTGTCATGGCTTTCCGTCAGACGAAGCATTCGCAATGTATCTGGGAATTAATGGGGTACTGCTCTTCCTTTACTGCCTGATTTGGATTATCTGCTTCAGGAAAAATTCGCTTTTCAGGGCGCTGGCTTTATCCATCCTCCCCTCCGCAATATTTCTTTCCAGTGGAATCTTAAGCCGCTCAGTCCTGCTCACAGCGGCGGCAGTTATTTTCGCTCCCTGCCATATTTTAATCAGTTATAAAAATGCAGATCCCATAAAATCTGCGAAACAAATCAAAGACCTCGCTGCAGAGCAGCGGGGTATTTGACCCTCGCGGCAGTCGCCAAATATCCAACCAAGCATGGCTACTTGGCTCGTTGCTCGCGGGAATAAACAACAATTTTTCTGGTAAATAAAATGAAGCCGGGCTTCAAGAGGTTACATATGAAAATTTTACTTTTATGCCTGAATGCTTTTGAAACCATAGAGTTCAGCTCTTTTGTTGATGTAATGAGCTGGGCGCATGATGATTTCGGCTGTGATGTGGAAATTGATATCTGTGGTTGATTGCATCCGTCTGTGTGGCCGCTTTCCCACTGGCAAAAAGCGGCGTTCTGAAGGGCAGGAAAGCAACCACCTGCCATCTGCGCGGAAGCTGTAAAAGGAAGGAATTGGAGGAGTCCGGCGCTGTTCCGGGAAATGAATGGCTTATTGTCAATGACAATATCATCACCTCCTCCTGCCTGAAAACCGTTCCCGATGTTGCATTCCGGTTATTGGAAATACTTACAACAAAAGAAAAAGCCCATCGGATCCTTGAGGCCATGGGCTTTTAACCGAACAGTTTGGGAGGAAAAACGGAATGAAAATACTATTGGTTTCCATGTTCCAAAATGTTGCCGGATTCTTCAACAGCGCAGGCTGTTACCGGATCTCTTCACCGGTAACGGCATTGATGAACATTATTTTCTTATAGCTGTCTGTTTTGCCATCGTTCTTTTCCCCCTTGGCAGGCTTCGCATAGTCATACTGTAAGGTCAGGCTCCATGCCGGAACCAGCTTAACGTCCTCATAGCTGTCATTATAGGGCGTGGGGACATATTCTAAATCAGCTGCCGTGACTGTGATTTTATCCGTGGAATTACTGCCGTTACAGATATCAGCCGCCTTTTGCAGCGCCTCTTCGGCGGAAAGAAGCTGACCGGCCGCCGCGTCAGTACTTTGCATCTGATAGATAGCGCTGTAACGCAGCTCCATTATCCCCTTCTTTGAAAAGGATACTTCAACCACGGAGCCTTCCATGCCTCGTTCATTTGCCTGAGTCGTGTAGGTTTTCTGCGTTATGGGAATGTTATTGTCCACAACCTTGAAATAGAACCGGTAGAAATCGTCATCCGATGTGAACTTATCCTTTGTCTGATAACCATATGTCGGATCATTTTCTGATTTGTCATCCGCCGGCGTTATGCCAAACGTCTCCATATATTCCGACATTTCTTTGATTCTTTTATCCTGCTGTTCCTGCATAGCTGCCGAATCAATGGCGTAGCATTCCACTTCGTCCGCAACGTCAATTGAAAGCTTATTCAAAACAAGGGAAACAGCCTCAAGGGCTTCTTCCTTTGTCATAAAGCCCAGATTTTCCTGTCTGTATACCTCTCCCAACCCGGATCCGACAGAATTGATATCGTAATCCGCCGAGAAGCTGTCTGTGGGAAATTTGTAATATGCACAGTCCTTTGTCCGGTAGTAAAGGGTGCCCGGGGTTAACAGCAGCGATGCGCTGCCATCGCTGTAGGAAATGCCGCCGTCTGCCGCAGCCGCTTCCTTTTGGGGTGTTTTTCCGTCAAACAGGACGGAGACTGCCTTCTGTTCATCAAACCACATCCTTTTTGCCGTCATGATATGGGCGCTGCTGATATCAGGCGCAAGGACATCCGCATCTGCAGAAAAATTACCGCCATAATCTTTACTGATATGTATGGTTGTGTTCCGGACCGATTCACCGGCAGTTAGAACATCCTCCTGTGCGTCCGGCGTATTTGTCTCTGCTGCACTTAACCCCGGAACGTTAGACGCCGATGCATCAGACTCCGATACATTTGCCCCTTGTGCATTTGCCTCCGGCGTATTTGACGCCCCTGCATTTGAACCGGCCGTGCCTGCCGGGGCCTTCGGCCCACAGGCCGTCAGGCCCAAAATAATGAAAGCAGTGATTAAAAAACTGGTACATTTTTTCATATTGCGCATCATATTGCCTCCCTGAATCAGTATTCCGAATTTATCGGTAAGTTTTGAGAATCCGTCCGTTGCTTTCCGGTAAAAAACCTCCTGCCGCACCGGACATTTCCAGTGTAACAGGAGGTTTTGTCTTACTTTTCACCAAGTTGTGTCAAAGTTGTCAAATGCTCTGTTTTTTATTCATAAAGCCGGATGCTGAAGAAAGGCGTATATTTTTTTTCATCCTGCAGGAACTCCACTTTAAGATAACAGTGTTCCCCCTGTCCCTTCCAGGTATGGATTCTTCCTGCTGTCTCTGGCTCCTCATTTACCTCCATTTGCCGGGGGTACAGGTCAATCCCCAACATGTAGCGTGAATTGTATGCCCCTGCTGCCGCTTTCCAGAAAAGATCGTAGGGCTCGCATTTGGTTAAAGGGACCCCGGCATGGCTGATGTCCCCGCAAAGATACACAGGGGTACCGGTTACGGCGTCCAGGATGACCTCATAATTCCCCAGCCCTATCTTCCAAAGGGAAAGCGACGCATCGGAGGATGACAGGAGAAGGCTTGCCCCGGAATATTCATATTCAGCTGCCGCCTTTTCTGTACTGCGGGCGGCGTCGGCAGAACTGTCGTCAAAAAAGGAATAGCCGTACTCCGCAAAGACTGTCTGCATATCGCTCAAAAATGACTGTGCGGCGCTGATCGCATTCTCCTGCGTCAGTTCTGTATCCAGCGGCTCCCTTGTATCGATAAGCAGTGCATCGGAGGTATCCTCTCCCGCAGCAAGCAGCGCCGTCATTTCGGATAATCCCTTCATCCGCCCGGCAAGTACCTGCGCGTTTATTTCATCATAGCCGTACAGGGCAAGGCTTTCCGCCCTGACATTACCGGAGACCTGCAGAAGCTGTGTTTTCAGCCGTTTTATCATCAACCGGGGAAGAACAAGGCCGGAAGAGATCAGGAGAACTGCCAAAAGGAAGGGGACTATTCTGTAGATGCCTTTATGCTTCATCACCTTCCGCCTCCTTTCTCAACGTAAAGGAAACCGTTGTTCCTTTCCCTGTTTCACTGACATACTCCAGCTTCGTTCCATGTATTCCGGCAATGCGCGCACACAGCGCAAGCCCCAGCCCCGCGCCGTGTTCCCTGCGGGAACGGGACTTGTCCACCATATAGAAGGCCTCCGTGATACGCATAAGCTCATCTGATGGAATCCCCCTGCCATCATCCGATACAGACACGCGGTAAAGCTCCTTTTCCGCGCGTCCCAGCAGTGTTACGTGCTTTCCGCCGGATTTAAGCGCGTTGTCCAGGAGATTTAGCAAAAGGGTCTTAAAAAGATCATATTCAAGCCTGACCCAGGCGGGTTCGGCCTGACAGACAAATTCCACGCCTCTTTTTTCCGCGGACGGCAGTAAAGAGGCTTGTGCATCCTGCATTACGGTTGTGATTTCCGTTTCCTCCAGCGTAAAACCGGTTTGATCCAACGCGAACAAATCCATGAGCTTGAAGGACAGCGCTTCCAGGCGCATCCCTTCATTCATGATAAACCATGCCGCCTGCTCCGTTTCTTCCTCAGACAGCTTCCTTTGATATATCATATCCGCATATCCGATGACAGAGGTCATGGGCGTTTTTAACTCATGGGCAAAATTGGCGGTAAACCGCTTCTGCCGGCTTGCCGCTGTTTCAAGCTCCCGAATCTTTTCCTCAACGGTATCCGCCATTTTATTATAATCCTGCGCCAGCCCGCCGATTTCATCCCTTGCATGGATGTTCGCCCGAAAGCTGTAATCCCCGTTTCCAAAGGCGCGGGTAGCGCGGCGCAGAATGGTAAGCGGCCTTGTCAGCGCCCAGGACAGCCCCAGGGCCGCCGCTGTGCTCACTGCAAGAATCAGAAAATACAGGCGCGTGCATTGTGCCAGCAGATTTTCCGCTTCTGAAAAAACCTGCGATATGTCCTGCTTTGTCACAAGGAATAAGCGCCGGCCGCTCTGCGTAAATTCACTTTTAACAATCAGAGAAACGGCGCCGTCCTCTCTTACCACCTGATAATTTATGTATCCCTCCTGAATATCCCCAAAATCCTGCGGAGAGGCGAGATCGGAATAATATATCCCATCCGCTTCTCCGGCTAGCAGCAGGCCGCCTCCCGTTCCCAACAGGCCGGCAGCATTTTCCCCAATGGCTGAAAGCCTTGGTTCCGGTACGATTCCGCCGCTGAGCGTATTCAGAATTGTGGACTGGATGGTATGCTTGATAAGCTGATGCTGCATAAGCCCGCTGTCCTGCGCCCGGCGGAAGGAGTGGTTTAAGCTGAATGCCACGCAGGAATATTCCATCACTGCCAGGGCTGCCGTAAGTATCAGCGTTATGCTCAGAAAAAACTTATGGAAATATCTCACTGCTCCTGTTCCTCCAGACGATATCCGATGCGAAACACAGTCTTGATTTGCCCGTTCCACCCCAGCTTCTTCCGCAGCTTCTGAATATGGGAATCCAATGTCCGGGTTTCGCCGGTGTACTCCTCCTGCCATACGGTTTCATACAGCTTCTCCCGGCTGAGAACCACATTTTTATGCCGCGCCAGTTCTGCAAGCAGGTCAAATTCCTTTACTGTTAATTCCACCGGAGTCCCGGCTTTCCATACCTGCCGTGATGCGGGTGAAATGAGCACATCGCCTATCCGGATTTTTTCATTGGAGTGTCCGCTCCTGCGCAGGACTGCTTCGACTCTGGCGGCAAGCTCCCCAATCTGAAAAGGTTTGCACAGATAATCATCCGCGCCCAAATGAAGGCCGCGAATGCGATCCTGCACCTGTCCCATGGCGGAGATGATAATAACCGGGATTTGGGCGGCGCGTATATTTCCCAAAGACCGTATGTATTCCAGCAGATCATAGCCGCTTATTTCCGGCAGCATCAAATCAAGCAGGATAAGATCATATTGCCTCTGTTCAATGAGATCCGCGCCTTCCTTTCCGTCAAAGGCACAGTCGCAGCTGTAACCGTCAGCCGTCAGCGTGCTCCTGATTAAATTATTTATGGGACGCTCGTCCTCTATTATCAATATTTTCATCGTTATTTTCCCTTTTGGCTCACAATTCCAGGTATCCTTGTATCCATTTTATCACGCAGATGTGTCAAAGTTGTCAATTTGCCGCTGTTCATTTCCACAGATTGGCCGATGTGTCAAAATTATACCACAAAACCCAAACCGTCCGCGTTCCATATTATGTATTTCAGGGCAAAAAAATAGACACGCATTTCTGTGTCTATTCTTTGCCGCAGGCTCAGGCTTTGCAGGCGCCGGACGGCCTTCTGTCCGCCCTGCAGCCGGGCCTGTGCCATATTTTATTTTTTCAGCAATTCTTTGTAAATCTCCTTATCCTTATCCGTAAACACATTAAAAATAACCTGTTTCACAGAGGAATTACCTTCCAGGAAGCGGCATACCGTTTTTACTGCAATTTCGGCGGCTATTTCCTGGGGAAAATGAAATACTCCCGTTGAAATGCAGCAAAATGCTATCGACTCCAGATGATTTTCCGCCGCAAGCTCCAGACACGACCTGTAGCAGCCTGAGAGCAGCTCACAGTCTTTGCGGCGGAGCGGACCGGAAATAACCGGGCCTACCGTATGCAGGATATAACGGCAGGGGAGATTGTAGCCCGGGGTAATTTTCGCAGAGCCCGTGGGTTCCTCATGCCCCTGTTCGCACATTATCTCATTGCATTCCAGTCGGAGCTGCACGCCCGCAAGGGAGTGGATCATATTGTCAATACAGGAATGGCAAGGTATAAAACAGCCTAAAAGCGCACTGTTTGCCGCATTGACGACAGCGTCTGCTTTTAAGCGGGTGATATCCCCCTGCCACAGGAAGATCCGCTCATCCAAATCCGATGGGATAAGCCCATGGCAATCAATGATCCCCCGCTGTTTGACCATTTGGGATAAATATGCATTCTGCACCTCTAAAAAGGATTGGGAAACCGGCCGGGGCGGCCGCACGTTCATCAGGGAACGGATTAAGCGCCACTGTTCAGCTTCACCCTCCGGAATTTCCACACCTCCATATTCGGGCATATCCTTTATCAGGCTTTGAATCAGGTAACGCGCCTGTTCCTCCTTTGACATTCCAAATCACCTTCCTTCTTTTCCAGTTTCTGCCAGTTCCTTCAGCACCTGTGCGATATCTTCGCTGATGCAGATCGAACGCTCCTTAATTTCCCATGGCGCACAGGCCTCTGACAGATTGATGCACACATAAACGGCGGCAGGGTTTTTATCGGTCATCTGCCAGAAAGGGTATTTGATGATGCCTGGCGTATTCATTCCCACGCCCAGCTCCAGATAAACCACCCTTCCGTCCTTATTTTCACGAAGGAAATCTTCATAGCGGACGCACGCGCGCATCCACGCCTCATCTTCCACGAAATAACCGTCGCAGCGCAGATTCACCTCCATATACCCTCCGCATACCGGACATCTGGGAACCAGTTCGGATGGAATCCGGCAGTTTTTCTGCCGGGCCACCATGGCTCTGACCTGCGTTTCATTATTATAAAGCTTTTTATGGCAGGCTTTTGCACATTGGAACAGGCCGTAATCCCCCTGTGTGGCAAAAATCCTTTCGTCCGGGAAACCGGCCAGCCAGAACTGATGATCCACATTGGTGGTGAGTATGAAATAATTTTTATCCTTCAGAAGCGCGTACAGATCCAGATAGGGTTTTCCGGGCGCCACATCATAACGGTTATAGTAAATATGCCTGCTCCAGTAAGCCCATTTTTCTTCCTGAGTAGGAAATGGGTAAAAACCGGCGGAATACATATCCCTTAATCCGTAGCGTTCTATAAATTCACGGAAATTTGCCGTAAAACGTTCTCCGGAATACATAAGCCCTGCGGCGGCGGACAGGCCGGAACCTGCCCCCACTACAACTGCATCCGCATTTTTCAGAAGCGCTGCCAGTTCCCCGATTGGCCCGCTGTTCCTTTTTATTCTCTGATACAATCCTGTCGGCATTTTTCTATTCCTCTTCTATCCTTTTGATGGCCTGTACCGGACAGACCTCGCTGCACAGGCCGCAGTGAAGGCAGTTTTCCTCTTTAATTTCAACCGGAATTTTTTCCAGGATACAGCCCTGGGGGCAGGCCTGAAGGCATTTCCCACAGCCGATGCAGGCCTCTGTAACCATAAATCCGCCGCCTCTTTTGGCTTCTTCCCCGATTGTATAACGTTCCCTGAATATGGGATGGACACCCAGGTTAAAATATTCTATCACTGCTTTTTTCACGCAGAATACTTCCAGAACATATCGGCTGTTTCCGGGATATACATTATTCATTATCTGGTTTTCTTCAAAGATACGGTCCAGCCATTTTTTCTGCCTGGTATCAGGCACCCTTTCCGGAATGCCGTTGACGCGGATCATTTCCTGATAACGGGTGAGCGCCGTGATGGCGACCTCTTTTCCATTCTGCAGCTCTCTGTAAAAATTCTTTCCTCTGGCGGTTACAAAATAAATTTCTCCTTTTTCCGGTTCCACATGCATGATATTGATAATTCGCACCTGGGGATTTCCGTGAGCATCTACGGTTCCCATGGATGTGCTGCATACATAGCGCAGTTTTCGAATACAGGTTTGCGCGTTCATCGGCTGCTCCTTTCCTTTTTGTCCTTCCCGAAAATGCCTGGAGAAGCTTCCTGTGCCGCTTCAGGCATTTGGGGATGAAGTTGTTTTCCAGCACTGCGGGTCGGGCGCGTACATATTTCCCGTATAGCCGAAGGTTACCGCAGGGCAGCCTCTGCAGAAGCGGAGAAGTTCACAGCCGGCACACTTTTCAAAGCTGTCATATTGCCGATACTGATCCATTTTTTCTCCCAGAAACAGATCCGCCATGCTGTCCGTCAGGGCATTTCCAATCCTGCTTTCCATCCTGCGGCAGGCATAGACATCGCCTGTGGGCAGTATCGTCATATGGCAGATGCCGCAGTGGCAGCCGTCATAAATAGTGTCTGGTTTCAGGTTCTCCGGGATTTTGAATATTCCCTTTTCATAAAGGAACAGGGTCCACAGGTGATCCTTGAGCTGGAAGGTGGTGCCGCAGCCCTTATATTGTTCAAACTTTTCCCAGCATTTTTCCAGATATGCCCGGTATTCCAGGGGTTCCATATGGAATTCCGCGCTTTTTTCCTCACTGGTGGGGCAATAGCGGCCCACGGCGAAAACATCGGCCTGTTTTTCCACAACTACATCAATCAGCCCGGGGATTTCGTCCATATTGGTTTTAGATACGGTGGACATGATGGCACAATACATACCCGCCCTGCGGATGCAGCTGATTTTTTCCAGGGTAATGTCGAAGGAGCCGGGCTTGCGGAAGCTGTCGTGGGTTTCCCTCAATCCATCCAGGGAAAGCTGGTACTTACGGCAGCCATAATCGTAGAGCCGGCGGCAGACTTCATCATTAAGATGGAAGGGGTTTCCCAGAATGGCGAAGGTGATTTCATGCTTTTTCAGCAGTTCCAGCAGTCTCCAGAAATCAGGGTGCAGAATGGGGTCGCCTCCGGTTATGTAAAAATACGGGGTGCGGGACAGCTTTCCGCACATATCCAGGCAGTTGTCCAGCACCTTTTCCATATCGCTATAGGACATCTCAGCCAGCTTTTTACAGCTGTCTTCAGAAAATATATAGCAGTGCCTGCACCGCTGATCGCAGTTGTCTGTTATGTGCCATTGAAAGGCGAAATAAGGGTTCATTCTGTATTCCTCCGGTATGTGGGCTGGCTGTTATGGTCGGGTTATCTATGGCGGCGGTGCGGGGTAGGATTGGTGCGGGCCAGGACGGGGTTTTACCTTTCAGGGGCTGATGCGCCACAGGGGAAATTGCAGGCGCCTAATGGCTGCTCCGGATCTGAGGTTCCGCAGGTAGAACTACAGGCGCCTGGTGGCTATTCCGGATCTGAGGTTCCGCAGGCGGTGCCGCATGCACTCGGTTTCTTTTCCGGATCTGTCGTCCCGCAGGCGGTGCCGCACGCGCTCGGTTTCTTTTCCGGATCTGAGGTTCCGCAGGCAGAGCTGCATGCGCTGGGTTTCTTTTCCGGATCTGAGGTTCCGCAGGCAGAGCCGCACGCGCTCGGTTTCTTCTCCGGATCTGAGGTTCCGCAGGCAGAGCCGCACGCGCTGGGTTTCTTCTCCGGATCTGAGGCTCCGCAGGCAGAGCTGCATGCGCTGGGTTTCTTCTCCGGATCCGACGCACCGCACGCAGAGCCGCACGCGCTCGGTTTCTTCTCCGGATCCGATGCACCGCACGCAGAACTGCGTGTACCCGGTTTCTTTTCCGGATCTGTTGCACCACAAGCGGTGCCACATGCGCCCGGCTTCTCCTCAGGATCTGATGCACCACAAGCGGTGCCACATGCGCTTGGTTTCTTTTCCGGATCTGTCGTCCCGCAGGCGGTGCCACATGCGCTTGGTTTCTTTTCCGGATCTGTTGTCCCGCAGGCAGTACCACACGCAGTCGGTTTATTCTCCGGATTTGACGCACCACAAGCGGAGCCGCATGCACCCGGCTTCTTCTCCGGATCCGCTGCACCGCACGCAGAGCCGCATGCCGTTCCCGCGCCTTCCGCTGCACGCATCATCCCCTGTGCGCTCGTCCTTGCCTGAAACTCTCCGTTTCCGTTCCATTCATCCAGGTTTTTCAGTTTGTCCATCATTTTCATTTCCATATCAGCTTCTCCTTTTCCACTTTACTTCCCCAATTTCAGCTGCTGCCCTCATTCCCCGCGGCACTGCGCAGCATATTCGGCCGGCGCTGCAGGAACATATGGCGCAGTTAGTTTCATGTTCTATATCCATCATATACCCGGTTTTGCTGCAAAAAAAGTACGCACATAAAAGTGGGATAGTATCTCCAGGCATATTAGTATCCTTCTGGTAACCATGCACTTTCTTCAGAATTCAAAAAAGCATCCTCCGGTCAGGAAACCGGAAGATGCCTAATCGCTTTCTATATCATTTTAATAAAAAAATCTTTCAGAAAGAATCCGCCGCATACCAGAATACCGGCAACGGGAACCAGCCCACCGGAGCCTGCACATCCATGAACCGGCCATATTCTGAAAGCAGGAGCTCCTGCGCCTGATGCTTATCAAGCACCGCAGCCCCCGGCTTTGCCGCACGTTCCACAGAAACCCCATTTTCATCCGCCCATACCGTTACAGGCTGTCCGTCCAGGACCGCAGAAAATTCACCCAAAGCCAGTCCCAGGGTTTTCTGTTTCAGGGAAAGATAAGCCTCCAGGACATTGGCAAAATCAAAAATCTGAAACATCTCGCTGGGTTCCACGCAATAAGACTCTGCAAAGCGTCCGATACGCTGGTTCAGCGCTTTATCATAGGCAGACGCCACGATCTCAATTTCATCCCGCTCTGTATAAGCAAGATACGCCTTAATCACAGCCTCCATAATTCCCGCATCCAAAAGTCCCAGTTCACACACCGTATCACCGTTCCCACTGACAAGGATATATCCGGTTAACTTTTCGTTGTCCAGCACTGCCAGAGCCTTTTCCCCCATATTCCGCACAATGGAGCCAATCTGCTCCTTCGGCCTCTCCACCCGGGCAGGACGCTGTTTGTTAATGTTATAAACAAGCTCGTATCCGCCCTCCGCTTCCTCCAGCGGGCAAAAAGAAATGCCGCCGCAGTCCGTCTTCTTCAGTGCATGACGAATATTAGAACGGTTTACCGAATATTTATACTGCGAACCGCCCCGCGTAAACCCAAAATATTCATATCGCTGCCTCTGGCCGCCTAAAACGGCAATGTCACAGGTTTCGCGCATTTCCTTCAGCCATTCTCCCATCAGAACCTTCATATGGCCTTCGCCCCGCGCCTTCGGATGTACTGAAACGGTTCCCACAAAGCCTGCCTGCAGCGCTTTGCCGCCCACTTCAAGCTCTTCCCGCAAAACCGCAATCAGGGCGCGGATTTTTCCTCTTTCATCCACTGCTATACGGTGCATGGAGGCGGAATCAACGCCTTCTCCATAAACCCTCGGTATCAACGTTTCGAAATCATGCGGACAGTGCGCTTTACTGAAAACATAATCTGCAAATTCAATACAGGCTTCCCTTTCCTCAGGTTTTGCTTTTCTGTATTCGCTCATCGTAAGTTCCCCCTTTTTCTATTCCTGGATGTCTGTCTGAAAACATATGCAGAATCAGTGTATCCTTTCCTGCCGCCAATGTCAATCATATGAAATTCTGTAATACCTGGGCCCAAAATTTTGTAACGCTTCAGCAATGAATTTCCGGCTAAAGTTCATACAGAGCAGACCATTTAGCTGCGCAGGCCAGCGCTTCGCACTGACCGCAGGGCTATTTCGCCTTCAATTCCGTGATTTCCTCCGCATTTCCCGTTATGCCCCCTGCCATGTTATTATCCATTTCCGCGGCATTCTGTTCCCACAGCTTCTGCATCATCTCCATGATTTTTTCGTTTGCATCCAGGGAAATCCCCAGTACGGCCCGGTCATATCGGGAAAACGTGATGGAAGCACGTTCCCCGCTGACGCCATATACATCAATAGTAATGGTCGGATCGTTAGAGCTGTAGCCCTGGCAGTTATAGACGCATTCCTTCACCGCACCGCCGACCAGATTCTTTTTTTCCGCAAACTCCTTTGCCAGCTTCATGTATTCACCTGGATCCTTTGCCAGCGCCGCATCCAGCCCCAAATCCACTTTTACGCTCAGAGTCCTGCCATACGTTGCCAAAAAGCCTTCCCCCGTTACCGCATCTATCATAAAGGTATAGCAGTTATCCTCAGGCCTCCGGTTTGTGCCGAACCTCACATCACCGCTCCAGAACGCCCTGGGGAAGGTTTCCGTTCCATTATCATAGCCCATATAAACCGTGGCTCCGTCCAGCCTGACCTCAAACAGCCTCCATAAAAGCTGTGCACCGATTTCCGCCGCTTCCTCCTGGGTCAGATCATTTTCCGTGGGCTTTTTATCCCGATAATATTCCAGCGGATCCGAAACTGCCGTATAGCTGGCTTTGCTGTAGCCCTCCGGCGCTGTCTGGCCCTGCGCCGCAGCCGGAAGGTTATATACGGTGGGAATCCGCTCCGTCCTTCCCATATCGGCAGCCGCTGCCGCCTCCGCCATGCCGCTGAACATGGCCGCACAACCGCATACAAGGGCAAAAGCGCCTGTCACGGCGGCCAGAATGCCTGCTCCCTTATTTTTTCTCATTTTTCTTTCCATCCTGTTTTTCCCAACTTTTCTGTTCTCTCTCATTTTCTTTTCCTGCCTTTCTTTTTTACGGCGATACACTTTTCATAAATTGCCCTGCGCCGTCTTTTGTTTTGATAAGGCTACTATAATACCGCTATATGAGAGAGTTATTGTAAACTTATTATCAAGTGATTAAATTTCCGGAAAAATAATCCGTATGACTGTCCCTTTTCCCGGCGCCGAACCAATCTGAAGCTGCGCCTGATGCACCTGGGCAATCTGTTCACAGATTGACAGGCCCAGGCCCGCACCGCCCTCCTTCCGGCTGCGCGCTTTATCCACCCTGTAAAAAGGCTCTTTTATCTGAGAGATTGCCTTTTCCGGAATCCCCCTTCCATTATCCGCGACCGCAAGCGCCGGGTGCCTTCCCTGAAAATATGCGCTCACCCTGACTGTCCCGCCGCTGTCACAGGCCTTGATTCCGTTATCTATCAGATTGATCAGCAGGCTTTCCAGCAGATCCCTGTTCCCCTTCAGCTCCTCCAGCTTCGCTTCAAAAGAAACCGCAACGCCGCGGGACTCCGCCTTTGGCAGAATGGTCTGCTTTACGGCGTAAAACAGCTTATCCACCTGAATTTTTCCCAGGCTTCCCCCTTCCTCACGCAGCGCCGAAAGCTCCAGCAGCTGCTGGGAGAGATTGGATAATCTGCGGCACTGGGACATGATATAGCCCGCCGAGGAAACCTTATCCTCCTCAGAAACCGCCGCCTTCTGGAGATATTCCGCATAACCATATATGGCTGTCAAAGGTGTGCGCAGCTCATGGGCAAAATTATCCACAAGCCTCTGCTTCTGTGAGGCCGCCTCCTCCAGCTCGGCAATCTGCGTCTTTATCGTTTCCGCCATCTGGTTAAAGCTGTGCGCCATGGCTGCCACCTCGTCCCGCCCTTTTTCCGGAAGCCTGCCGTTAAAGTCCCCGGAAGTCATCTCCCGGGACGTCTCCGCAATCTGCTGCAGCGGATGGAACAGGCGGTTCAGCAGCGCTATCAGGCAAAGGGAGAGTAAAAGCGAAAACACACCGCCGCATAAAAAAAGCAGATTTTTCATTTCTCTCCAGTTCTCATAAATATCCTTAAGGCTGTATTTATAAATGAGGGAATAGTCCTCATAGGGCTGGGGAAAACACCCTTCCACATAGAGGAAGCCGTATTCCCCGGTTTCTTTTTTTTCCTTCACCATCCGTATTTCCCGCTGGCCGCTCTCCTTCAGGCTGGGCGCCAGCGCATTCTCCGCATCCTTCCCTGTCCGCTTTGTTTCATCGGAATACAGCAGCTGGCCGCCATGATACAGATAAAGCGACCTGTGCCCGTCCTGCCTGAACTGTGTATAGGGCTGCATCAGCTCCTCCATATTATAGTTCCCGCCGTTTCCCCTGCTGTCCAGCGCCTGCATGTCCCTGGCCGCGGAGGTGAGAATCATATAATGCTCCGACAGCGCCATTTCCTTCTGTACATCCAGTTTTTCATGCCAGAAAACCACCGCCAGAAAAAGGAAAGCGCCGTTGAAGAAAAGAAGAAATAAAAGCATGGTTGTAAAAAAGGTCTTTTTTTTCATATTATTTAATCTCCAGCCGGTAACCCAGCTTATATACGGTTTTGATGCAGTCCTCCAGCCCCAGCTTTTTGCGCAGCTTCTGGATATGGACGTCCACGGTCCTGATATCCCCTTCATAGTCATAGCCCCAGACCAAATCCAGGAGCCGCTCCCGGGACAGGGCGATATTGCGGTTCTTCACCAGGGTTTCCAACAGCTCATACTCTCTGGGCGTGCACTCTGTCTCCTGCCCGTCCTTTTCAATGGTCCGGCTTTCAAAATCAATCCGCACACCGTAAAAAACAAAATCCGTCCCGCTTTTCCTTGTCCGGCGCAGCACAGCCTCCACCCTGGCCAAAAGCTCCAGCATTTCAAAGGGCTTGACAATATAGTCATCCGCCCCCATGCGGAGCCCTCTCACTCTGTCGGAAAGCCCGCCCTTTGCCGTGAGAAAAATCGTAGGTACATGCTCCGCGGTCTGATACACCTCAAAGCCGTCCGCCCCCGGCAGCATAATATCCAGTAGCATCAGATCAAACTGCCCCTCCTGAAGCCGCCGGATTGCTTCCTCCCCGTCATATACAGACACACAGCGGTGCCCCACAAGCTCCAGGTTTCTCCTGATAAGCTCGTTGATTGCCGTTTCATCCTCCACGATTAAAATATCTGCCATAATCCTTCTCTTTTCCCTTTTTTCTTTATAACCGTAGTTTAAGCCAAAGTTATTATAGAGTTGTTAAAACCTGGCTGTCTGAACCGTTACCTGCATTCTTCCGGAGCCACTATACTAAACGGACATGTCTGCCAGGCAGACATCATCATGAATGAAAGTCGATTGCTCCGTGCTACGAACTCCCACACTCACCACCGACTTTCACAGTAAAAAAAGAGACGGCACCCAGGTTGGACAGCCGCTGTTTCCCCCTGATTGGATACCGCCTCAAATTATTGATTGCCATTTACTGCGTATAGCCCGGTGACAATCCGGATTCTAGTTTTAACGAATACAAAGTTTACTATTTCTTTATATGGCAGAAATTCCACCTAAAAACAGATTACTGCAAAGGATCCGAACTGGATTTTCTTTTCAGTTCCTCTATGCACCTAAGGGCTTCCGCATATTTTGCTTTTTCTCTTTCCAACTCTTCTTCATGCCGTTTTCTTTCTGCTTCCAGTTTTTTCTCATTTGCCTCAAGCGCAGCTGCCTGCGCGTCAATCGTCTCCTGCATCTCGTCAATCATATACTGCACTGTATTACGATCCAGTTCCCGCAATTCCTTTGAAAACATACCCATCACCTTTTCCATATTCCGGCAGAGTTCATAAATATCATCATACATCTCCCTGAACATCGGGTATTTATCTATCAGTTCAATTATCCGTTCCGGATCCTCGGAACTGAAAAACATTAACCACGCATCCAGTTCATTCTCTATGCTTTTATTTTCCATGTTTTTACGAAAAATGTCAAGCGTAATGAAGATAAAGTTCTGCAGAAGCTCAACTTCCAGACCTGTATCAAAGCCCCAG
Source organism: Eisenbergiella massiliensis (assembly GCF_003435485.1). NCBI lineage: Bacteria > Bacillati > Bacillota > Clostridia > Lachnospirales > Lachnospiraceae > Eisenbergiella > Eisenbergiella massiliensis. The sequence continues at coordinate 19,426 of NZ_QVLV01000008.1, read as the reverse complement.
TAGGATTTATGCAGGTGTTTTCCCAAAACAGCATGAAATTCTCTTGCGCTTTTGTCAAACAAAACGATTATGTATACATTTTTGATATCCTTATAGCTGAACTTCTGCTTTGTCCTGTTTTTCTCATCCCGTACCCTTTTGTACTGCCTCAGCAGCAAATCCGCGGAATAACAGGCGCTGCGTTCTCCGGGAAAGGAATAGCCTATTTTCTGGATTTCCACGTTTGCCAGGCTTCCTTCTTCAAACTCCACCACAATATCCGTGATCAGCAGCGTATTCTCATCGGCAATCCTGCTGCCGTCGTTGGGAATCACCTGCCGGATCGTTACCTTTTTCCCAATCAGCAGCGACAGAAACCGGTTCAGCCTGCCAGGCGTATATTCCGGGTTCATGACCTCTTTAAAAAAAGAATCATAGAGGATCTTAACCCCCTTCATCCCTGTACAGAAATCAAGGAATTCCTCCTGCTGCTCCGGCTTCCAGCCCGTGAATACCGCATACAGTCCGCTGTTTTCGCCAATCTCCTTCAACACCTCCTTTCGTTCCCTGATGAGCGGGAAATAATTCCTGAGCCTATTTGCCATAAATGCTCCTCCTGTCTTCAATTGTTGTCATTTACGGATTTTTGCTTCGAAAAGAAGCGCCGAAATGAAAGACCGGCCTGAACGGCCTGTTATTACAGCAGCGTAGATACTGCTGTGTGACGGAATTATAATAACATATCTTTTTAAACATGGCAATACAAAAAGTCCGTATTCTCATTCCGTTACCAGAATCAAAATACGGACCTTTACGTTTACTTTCCAGTATCCTGAATTACATCACCGTCTCCATCTGCGCGCACATCAGCAGGAAGGCGCCAACTCCATGCAGATCGTTTACTGAAGTGGGGCGCTCGCAATAATGCCTGTAATCCCCCACGCCGGTTCCAATGCACACGCCGCCCACCAGGAGATCCTCTCCCTCCCAGGCCAGAGAATGGATAACCGCTTCATACCCTTTGACGGCCTGTTCCAGGTACTGCTCCGGCAAAATCCCCTTATGCACCGCTTTTACAATGGCGGCCGTATACAGACAGGAGCATGAGGTTTCCAGCCAGTTGCCCTCTTTTCCGCCTTTATCCACTACCTGATACCAGCGGCCGTCTGCAGACTGATAACGGCAGACAGACTCCAGCAGATTACGCACCAGGGCACACAGCTTTTCATACTGTGGGTGGGAAGGCTCCATAAAATCCAGTTCGTCCAGAATGGCAACCGGCACCCAGCCTATGCTTCTCCCCCAGAATTCATGAGACAGCCCTGTTTCCTGATCCGCCCAGTCCTCACGATGGGAACAGTCCCATGCATGATACCACAGGCCGGTCTTGTCATCCCTTGTTTTTTCCTCCATGAGAAGCGCCTGCTTCGCAGCAAGTTCCAGATATTCCGGCTGCTGGAACCTGGCGGCATATTCCGCACAAATCGGTCCGGCCATATACAGGCCGTCCAGCCACATCTGCTCCGGACATCCTTCCTTATGCCAGAATCCGCCGTCCTTGTTTCTGGGAAAATCCCTTATGATAGGAAGCAAGGTATCCAGCGCCTTCTGATACCTTTGATCTCCTGTTTTATCCAACAGCGGATACAGCAGAATCCCCGGCTGGATATCATCCAGCTGCCCCTTGTCAAAGGTATGTATTTCCCCATTCTCATCGATAATGGAATCCACCCAGTCTTTGATATACTGAAAATACCTCTCATCGCCACAAAGCCTGTATGTCTGATATACCCCTGAAAGGAAAACACCCTGGTGATAATGGAAATGTCCTTTGGGCGGCAGATCCTGCGCCGCGAATTTCCGCATCATCGTTTCGCAGGATGCTTTGGCATAATCAATTGGTTTCCTGTTCTGATTCATCTGATTTCCTCCCGATTGCCCGTTTTGGTACAAAATAATACATATTATGCACGTTCCGGCTTTTTCCAGTGATACACATCTCCCTGACAGCCGTGCAGTACAATTTCTTCTTCCTTATAATCAAACACGGACCTTTTCCAATGAAAATGCAATAAAATCAAAGCTGCCTTCCCCATCATAGCGGAAATACAAATCCTGCTCGCCGTCCGGCATATTTACTTCGCCGGAAACCTCCTGCCAGGAATCCGAATCCACATCCACGCGGATCGTTCCGGCCGCTTTTCCTTCCGCTTCAGCAGAAACGGTCACGGTTCCCTTACCGCAGCCTCTTACAAGCATGGTAATCTTTTTTGTCCCGTTAAAACAAAACGATTTATACCCGATTACCGTGCCGTCGCCCACATTGGCTATATACTGGACGGGAAGCCCTTCCTCCGTATTCACGCCTTCCGCATCAGGATCCCTGTCCGGGATATCCTGGGTAAGATAAGGGAACCTGAATTCCATATCCCCCTGGGAAGAAAATACAGCCCCGTCCTTTCCGGTCAGCCTGCAGCAGATATAAGCGGGATATTTCCCTTCTCCGGCCAGCGGGCCATCATTCAAACCGCATGAGGTCACCGGCACCTGCCTGATATGCCCGTCCGCATCTATGCTGATTTTTTCCGCGCAGCCCTGTCTGGAAAACTGGGTGCGGTTGGTCTGCCTGTGGTAGAAAACATACCACTGCCCGTTAATATATTCAATGCCGCCATGGGTATTTCCCAGACAGTTCAGGGCATCCTTGGCACATCTTCCCTCAAGTCCCACATCTCCGATATCTATGATTGTCCCGCCATAAATATAATCCCGGTCAGGCCTGCTGCTGACCGCATAGCACAATTCGTGGCTGAGGACAGAGGAATATACAAAATAATAGGTGCTTCCGATTTTACGGATGGAGCTGGCCTCAAAAAACTCATGGCCCACAAAGCTTGTCCCCTCACTGTCCGCAATGGAGGGCAGAAGCAGGCGGGGCTCCGTTTTCAGGGTAACCATATCCTTTTCCAGCGTCATCACCTGGGAGCCCTGCTTCCCTCCGATATGCTCCTTATGCATGGGCGCGTTGCCGGAATACAGATAGATTTCCCCATCATCATCTATAAAAATACCGGGATCAAACTGTCCCAGATCATTCTCCCCTCTTCCCAGTATAGTACCGTCCGCATGCTTCACAAAGCCCAGGAATTCATAGCTTCCCGCAGGCGTATCGCAAACTGCAACGCCGATTTCCGGAAGGAAATCCAGACAATAATATAAATAATATTTTCCATCCAGCCCCTTCACCACGTCCGGCGCCCAGAGAGCATGGATTCCGGGAGGATTCAGGCCATTTCCAAACCTGGACTTCACGTTGTAAATTTTACGGATTGGCTCCGTTTCCGTAGGGTTCTGGTTTCTGGGGTCCTGATCCTTTCTGAAAATAACGCCTTCATACTTCCACTGCGTCAAATCCTTCACATCCGCCGAATAGCAGATATAATCGTTCAGGCAGAACATTTCACCGTCAAAACGGTCATGGCTTCCGTAAACATAAACACGGCCGCCGAATACATGCGGCTCCCCATCCGGTACGTATTCGTAGGATGGCAAATAGGGGTTATACACCTGTTTCTTTGTCATTGCTTTCTCCTCCTGTGATTAAAGGGCAGTAACTGTACAGTCCCTGCACAGTTACTGCCCTTCCATATTATATCACATCCGCCAGCTTTATACATACCCCTTATCCGACCAGTTATGGGATTTTATCCGATCATATTCCTCCATGGAAATGGTCAGTATCGTTCCATGCTTAAAGCCATAAGGGAAATCAAAGGAAGCGTCCGAGCGCACAAAATGTCCGTCCGCCAGGCTGTCCGCCACAAAGGGGACATACCCCTGTCCCGCGCCGGGAACGCCGTAATAGTCCAGGAACAGGCACCACCGGCCATCCTCCAGCTTCACCGCGGTAGGCGCTTCGTACAGGCCGCTTTCCACAGCTTCCATGCTTTCGTCAAAGGCCTCCACACGCTCGTAAGGCCCCGCTGCATGGGCGGACCGCAGAAGGATGATCTTCTCCGGGTTTCCTTCACTCTTGATAAACATATAATACCAGCCGTTTTCCTCGTAAATTGCGGAGTCGATCACGCCGCTGTCCTCTTTCCGGTATAAAACCTCAGGAGAGCTGAATTCCTTAAAATCCTTCGTACGGCTGTAATAAATCCCTTTCCTTCCATAATTATTGCAGCTGTGGGAGGACGACCAGTGCAGCAGATAATCCCCGTTTTCCCTGTCATAAATAATATCCGGCGCCCACAGGCAGCCGAAATTCTCATCCCCGATTTTTGCCAGCCGCTGCTCCGTCCAGTCCACCAGATTGTCCGATTCCCATACGGAAAAGCATTTGCTGCCGTTCCTTCCGATTTCGTCCCAGGAACCATGATACTGGTTTCTCATACCATAGGAGAGGCTTAAGTCCGTGGCAAAAATATAAAATTTCCCATTCCCTTCACACCGGGTAATCGTGAAATCCCTCACGCCCTTGTCCCCGTAATAGGTCCAGAGCACCGGATTTCCGCCGTTCACCTCTTCCCAGTGGAATCCGTCCTTACTCAGGCCGAAATACACCTGCTCCCCGTCCGGGGTCGTCTTTTCTTTGAAATGTACAAACAAGTATGCCTGCATTTCATTTCTCCTTCCGTCTGAAAACTGTCAGTAATTTTCTGAGGAACTCCTATACAAATATGCAGCCTTCCCTGTCTTTTGCATGTGATTTATCCCCGGCAAAAGGATAACCTCCACAAGGCTGTTTACCGGATATTTCCCCAGAAATATATTCTAACATGAATTACAGGCCGGAAAAAGAGGAAGCTGGCATACTGCGGCATTCTTTTTTGCAGTCATACTGCGCCATTCTTTTCCCGCTTTATTTCTTACCCCCGTTTTCTCCCTTACCCACGCCATTGCCGATCAATCTGCGTTTCCATTTTATCTCCGGGATAAGCACCGCTGAAAGGATCATCCCCGCTCCCGCCAACATGCGCAATGTTATATGCTCCTTTAAAAGCAATACGGAAAACAGGCAGCCAAATACCGCTTCCAGAGATAGTATGACCGCCGCCTTTGTTTCATCCACATACCTCTGGGAAAGGGTCTGCAGCAGATAAGTAAGCGCTGTGCTCACCGCACCCAGATATAAAACCGACAATACCCCGCCGGCAGTAAAGCTTATCTTCACATTCCGGCTGCATACCAGCCCGGCCAGAGAACATATGCAGGCTGTCGCCATCTGTACAAAATTAAGCGCCATGGGGCGATACTTCTCCACCGCTTTTCCCGTCAGCACAATCTGAAAAGCAAAGCAGACCGCGCCGGCCAGGGTAAGCGCATCCCCAAGCCCCAGCCGCAGATCCCGTTCCAGGGACAGAAAGCCAACGCCGGCCAGCGCCAGAATCGCACCGCATATTTCGGCCGGCCGCACCTTTTTTCTGTAAAAAAGGAACGCTATAAAGGGGACAAAAACCACATTTGCCGCGGTAAGAAAGGCATTTTTAGAAGGTGTGGTATAACGCAGCCCCACCGTCTGAAGGGCGAAGGCGGCAAACAGAAACACTCCCATCCCTGTTCCCGCCTTCCACTCCTGCCTGGTGATTTTCGTAACCCGGGGAAAACCGGCAACGCCCATAAGAAGCGCCGCCAGAAGAAATCTTCCTGCCATAATCTGAAAAGGTTCCAGGCTTTGTAACGCAATATCGCTGGCGGTAAATCCCGCGCCCCAGATAATTGTGACAAGCAGCAGTCCCAGCATTCCCCAGTATTCCTTCACGTTTTACTCCTCTCCCAGATCCGGATATTCCCACAGCAGCTGCAGGAGAACGCAGGAGGGCCAGGAAAAAGCCGGATCGTCATAGCCATCCCCGGTAAAGGGATCATAATTTTCACTCATCAGCCCGATTTGCGTGACACGGCAGAATTTCTCCGCCAGCCTGCGTGCCTCCTGCTCATAGCCGTTGTCCCGAAGCGCATCTATCATCAGATACATAACCGGCGCCCAGACAGGCCCCAGCCAGTATCCGCCCGTTTTGTAATATTCACTCCGGGGGTTTTCTGTTGCCAGCCCGTACGGCGTCTCAAACCGCTCCAGCATCTGACGCACCAGTTCATCCGCCGTTTTCTTTTCCATCCGATAGGCAATCTGCAGCGGCATATACATTAACAGACTGTCACCTTCCATAATCTGCTGCCGTTCAGGCGTATACCATGCGCACAATCTGCCGTTTATAAAAAATCGTTCGAAAAAGCGCCCATACATTTCATCCGCTTTTTTCTTCCATGCCGCACTTTCCTCCGGTCTGTGAAGCTCCTGCGCCATACGGGAAAGCACATCCATCTGATAGATAAGAAATGCGCTCAAATCCGGGGATTCCACAGGGAAACCCCGATGGAAAACAGAAGCGTTGTCCCAGCCTGAATCATTTCCGTGAAAATAAACCGGCATCACGGCTCCCGGCGTCCTGCGGCAGCAAAGCCAGTAATCCGTAACGCGGCAGAAGCTTTCATAGGCCTCCTCCTGAATTTCCTTCTGTAAAAAGAAAGCATTCTGAGCGCTCATTTTCTGAAATGCCCAGGCATGGATAGGAGGCTTGGTACAGTTAAAGGAAGCGCCCGCCTCATTTATGTAGTCCGCATATACGCCGCAGCTGTCCTGATTGTCCATAAAAATCTTCAACTGTCCCCATGCCAGCTTTGGCTGCACACGGCTCAGTGCAATCCCTCCAAAGCAGTTATCCCAGCTCCAGATATTAAACATCCAGTTCTTTGACATATACATGGCGTCGTGGGTGAGGAACCCATTTGCCGGGACGAAATTGGCCCAGGTAAGATAAGCGGCCAGCCTGCGGCTCTCCTCAAAAACCCTGTTTGGTCCGCGAAACTGCCGTTCCCAGGCATCGAAGGCTTCCTTTGTTTCCTTATGGGCTTCCTCATAGGAAGGATATTCCTGCTTTGTTCCCACACACCGGTAGCTTTCCAGGACGCAGTGTGTCCGCAGCGGCGCTCCCTCTGCATTTTTCCCGCAGACAGAGATAACCGCATCCCTGCTCCCCACCACATCCCACTGCTGTGTCTGCGTTATCCGCCCTTGCAGACAGGTAAAAAGAAACTTCCGCTGTTTTTTATAAAAATGATGTTCCATCCGCCTTTCGTCCAGGGGCACAAGCGTATCATATCTGCCTCCTCTGGCATGCAGTTCAAGCACCAGGCCATCCGCCAGGAAATGGACGCGGCCATCCCTGTCCATGCAGATTTTCAGCCAGCATTCCGCCTGTCCTTCCCGAAACCACATAAGCTCAGATTCCGTACGGATAAAACGCTGCCTCTCCCCGATTTCCGGGAACCGCATTTCATAAATATCGGAGCAGGTTTCATCTCCGCCATGCAAGTCCCGCAGATACAGGCAGCCATCCTCCTGATTGATCGAAACGGCAAAATAAGAGCCATACCTGCTGAAAGGAATTTTTTCCAATCCGTATTCCATACCCTTCTCCTTTTCTTTGAAAACAGCCGGCCATCTCTGGCCGGCCGGAATTGTTCTCCCGCTCTACTTAATGGAGCCGCTGGTTCCTTCTATAATATATTTCTGCGCCCCGATAAATGCTAAAATAGGGGGAATTATCATGATAATCGTGATGCAAAGCATGGGGACAATCTGCGTATTATGCACGCCCTTAAAGGAGGCCAGCCCCAACGCCAGCGTAAACTTGCTGCGATCCTGCAGGAAAATCAATGGCCCCAGGTAATCGTTCCATACCGTCAGCAGATTCAGGACCGCCACCAGGATAAGCTGCGGCCTGAGAATCGGCATGAAAATCCTGGAATAGATCTGGAACGCATTGGCCCCGTCAATCCGCGCCGCTTCCTCATAATCCTTAGGAACCCCCATCAAAAACTGCCGCATCAGGAAAATATAATAAGCCGAGCCAAACCATGACGGCACAATCAGCGGTTTCAGCGTATTGATCCATCCGAACAGCTTGAATTCCATATACTGCGGAATCATCGTCACGTCCCAGGGAATCATCATTGTGGAAAGAAGTATCATGAACAGCACATTTTTACCCTTGAACTCATATCTGGCAAACCCATAGGCAACCAGGGAGCAGGACAAAAGCTGACCCACAGTCGTTCCGATGGTTACCAATATGGAATTTTTCAAAAATGTACCGAATTCCTGAGACTGCCATGCATTTACAAAGTTGCTCCACAAAAATTTCTTCGGAAACAGGGACGGCGGTATTGCATTGATCTCCGCTTCCGTTTTAAATGCGGAGAAAAACATATATACAAAAGGAAAAAGGAAGTATACTGCCACAAGAATCAGCAGTGCGTAAATCACGGCTTTCGTACCTTTATTCAGTTTCATATCTTCTCCGATCTGCGCGCCGGAGCGCACGTTTTATTTAAGATCAGCCTTTTTTCTTTTTGCCGCCCGCTTCAGATTCATAGAACACCCAGGCGTCGGAAGACTTAAACACAACAGAGGTCAGTACCAATATGATGAGGAACATCACCCAGGCGTTGGATGCCGCATATCCAAGCCTGTGATGCTTAAAGGCGTTATCATATACAAACATACCGTAAAAATAGGTCGATTTTAATGGTCCTCCCCCTGTCAGCAGCATAACAAGCGTCAGCTGCTGGAAAGCGCTTATCATGGAGGTAATCAGGTTAAACAGAATCGTGGGCGTAATAATAGGTATCGTAATGCTGAAAAACTGTTTCACAGGCCCCGCGCCGTCCAGGCTGGCCGCTTCATACAGATCCACAGGGATATTTTTAATATTGGTGTAGAATATCAGCATCATCGTCCCCACGCCGAAGGCGCTTACCAGAATTACCGCGAAGAGCGCCCATGCCGGATCCACCAGCCAGTCCGGCCCGTCGATTCCCAGCAGGGAAAGCAGGTAATTGATAATCCCGTACTCTCCGTTGAACATCCATCCCCAGATAATGGAAATCGCAACACCGGACACCACCGTAGGTATGTAAAATATGGTCCGGAAGGTCTTTACCCCCTTTACCGGCTGTGTGATAAGCATTGCCAGGAAAAGGGCGATTATCATATTCAGAGGGACAAAAATTGCTGCATATTTCAGTGTGATTATCAGAGATTTGCCAAATTGCCGGTCCTGGGTAAACATTTCCAAATAATTGCTGATGCCGCAGAATTTCGGCGAGCTTGTGATCGGCCAGTCAAAAAAGCTCATCACGAAGGAAAGAATCAGCGGCCCCGCCGTAAATACCAGAAGCCCTGCTATCCATGGCAGGATAAATAAATAGGGCGTTGCTTTTGTTATCCACTTTTTATTCATAATTTTTGTCCCCCTGACATCCTGTTACTGCTCGGCGACCACTGCGTCCAGCACGGTTTGAGGATCCTCCAGTGTATTCGGGTTAAAAATCTCTTCAAAAGATAAAGAAAGTTCATCGGAAATATAGGACCATTTATCTGTCAGGAAAATAGTAGGGGTATATCCCACGCTCTGCTCCAGCATCTTATAAAAAGGCGCATAAACGGGATCCTCCATAATTTTCTCAGATTCCACTACGGACTTATGAGGAGACATTTCATATCCGAGACGTTTTTTATTCAGCTCCACGCCGGTCCAGTACTTGATGAATTCCCAGGCAGCCTCTTTGTTTTTGGAATCCTTGCTCATGGCAAGGCCCGATGTGCTCAGGTTGCTGACGGAATCATGGCCGCTTCCCGCAAAAGCCGGAATTTCCACAACGCCATAATTCAGACCGGCTTCATTAAAGGCATTGATAGACCATGCGCCGTAAATAAACATTGCGGATTTCTGAGCGCTGAATTCATTGCGTCCGCCTTTTTCCCCGGCAAGCGCGTAGCCGTCCTTCTGCATATCCTGGAACATCGTAAACGTTGCCACAGACTCAGGGGAATTCAGATAACCGTCCATCTTTCCATCTTTGCCTACATAGCTTGTATTATTGCTCCACAGATACATTTCATAATCGTAGGCATCTGCCTTGATTCCATAAGAGAAGCCGTAAATGCCAAGCTTTTCATGAATCTGTTTTGCCGCCGCTTCCAGGTCATCCCAGGTCCAGTCTGAGGTCGGATAAGCCACCCCCGCCTGATCGAACAGATCCTTGTTATAAAAGAGGCAGTGCGTGGTAAAGCCTACCGGGATACCGTAAATCTTGCCGTCCATGCTATTGTAATTCCACAGCGTTTCATAAAAATCCGCTTTAAAATCCTCGCCTTCCTTTGCAAGATAATCATCCAGAGGCTCCAGGCCTTCATAATAATCCGGATAATTCCACATATACATCACATCCGGCGCATCTCCCGAACCCATGCCTGCTGCAATTTTGGTATCAAAATCACTGCCGTAGGCTTCCAGGACCACCTCAATATCATCATGCTGCTCATTAAAAGCATCCACCAGCTTCTGCTGATCCTCCAGATCCTCCGCGCTGTCCCAGGAAGCGAAGCGGATTTTCACCTTACCGCCTTTTCCGGCCTCCTCCTGCCCGGTCCCTGCGCTTTTTCCGCAGCCCGTAAGCACCATGGATACCATAAATACAACCGCCAAACCCAATGCCATTATTTTTTTCATGCTTTCTCCCATCTGCGCGTTCCCGCGCGCCAATAAAAACTATATGTTACTTTTACTGCATGTTTTGTTTTTTCACATCATCCTTTCCCTCAGACCTGCTTTTTTCTTTGTATGATGGTAAACTGCCACGCTCAGCAGAAATCTCGATATCTGATCCAGCGCTATGATAAGCCATATGCTGAGAATGCTCCATTTCAGCACATAAGCCGCGATGATGCTGAGAGGTATCCTCACAATCCAGATTCCAAAGCCCGCAATATACATGGGCACTCCCGGGTACCCGGACGCCCTGATGGTGCCATTATAAATACGGGACAGATTCTGCGGAATCTGTACAAATCCCATAATAAATACATAGACCGCCCCGATGGCCTGCAGCTTGGGGTTATTGGTCATCAGTCCCATAAAAGCCTTCGGCAGCACGATCAGCAGCAGCGAAGTACAGATGCTGATCCGAAGAGCTATCCTGATTAACTGGTTAAAATAGGTTTCCTTTAATTCATAATCCTTCTGTCCCAGCGCGCGTGCCGCCAGCGTTGTGGAGGCAGTGCTGAAGCCGATGGCAGGCATTTCCGTCACGGTTTCCGCCTGTATGCCCAGCTGGTAGGCTGCAAATGAATTCTCACCGTAAGCAAGGATTACCTTACTCAGAATGATTGCGGAAAACTGCCAGAACATGCTTTCAAGCGCCGCCGGTACTCCTGTCCTGTATATCTCTTTGATTAAACGGCCGTCAGGCCGCAAATGATGCTTTTGCTCTTCCGTATTCCGCAGCAGGCCGCCTTTTCTGTATAGCAGATACAGACCGATGCAGGCGCCTCCCGCCTGGGATGACACCAGCGCCATGGCCGCCCCCCTGATTCCGAATTCCGGCAGCAGGCCCGGGCCGAATATGAGAAGATAACCGAAAATGATATTGATAATATTTACCGCCACCGCTATGTACATAGGCGTCCTGGTGTTCCCATGCCCCTGAAAGGTTGCCGTCACCACCGACATGATAACCACAAACGGGAACCCGAATACAATGATTCTCATGTATTCTCCCGCCTTAACCAGGATTCCCGCATCCTCCGTAAAAAAACGGAAGACAGGCATTCCCACAAAAAACAGCGCCACACCTAAAAGCAAAGCGATGGGGATTTCTGTCAGCAGCGTCTGTTCCGCCACTCTCCTGCATTTATCACGTTTTCCGGCCCCGAAGCTTCTGGCGATCAGAACCGTGGCTCCTATGGCAACGCCTTTGTAGAAACACCACAGGGTATCCGTAATTCGCACGCATATTCCCTGGGCTGAGATATCGGATGCCATCAGCCGCCCTATCATTGCCGTAGAAATAAGTCCCGCCGATACCTGAAGGAGATTTTCCAAAATCATGGGTATAATCAGGCGGTAGATTTCTTTCCTGACCGTTTTTTCATTCCCGTCCTTTTCCGCCGGGCTTCCTCTGCTTCTTCCTTCCCTGTTATTATTCATTACTTTTCACCGCCCTGCTTTCCGCAAGCGCTTTCCATGCGCCTCGGGCCTGTTCCCAGACACTCCCGCGCCCGGCCGCCCCCAACTGCCATTTCAGATGAAAAGGAAGCGGTCGCAGCCTGTACTGAGGAAGCGCTTCCGGCCCCCAGCTTGCGCTGCCCAAACCATTCTGCGCGTAATCTGCCTGAAGATACACCTTATTTTCTCTGTGAAGTTCGCAGGTATGCGCAGCACGGGTCAGCTCCTCCTGGGAATAATGCAGGATACTGAAGGAAAAAGGGCTTTCGCCTGCCAGATACAGGGCGTTGTTATTTCCTTCAAAAACCGCGAATCTGGTATCTTCCCTGTTTCCGTTTTCCTGAGGCACCACGTAAGGGAAATAAAAAGCATCGGCATCCGCCCGGTAACGGCCCACCCGGTTGCCTTCCTTACAGTCGGGATAGGTCTCAAGAGGCCCTCTACCGTACCACTGCGCATTTTCACATGGGTCATTGAGCAGAAACCGCAGCCCGATGCGCGGCAGGCATTCCGGCAGCATTCCCACCGGGTTCCCATTTACCTCAATCGTCACTTTGCCTTCGCTGTCAATGGTGTACGTGCTGTCAAGCAGGATTTTCCATTCCATGACAATGGGCGCATAGGTCTGTCTGCAACGGATCACCGCCTTCTTTTCGTCCCAGTCCGCTTCTATCGTCTCCACCACATTACACATACAGTCCGCCCGGTAATCTTCCCACATTTTCTCCATATTTTTGTCGTTATCCACCGGCGCCCTCCAAAAATTGAAGCCCAATCCCCTGCAGAGCAGCTTTTCTCCCCGGAAGGTATATCCGTCCAGCCATCCGTGAATACAGTCAAATTCCAGGCTGAAATCCCTGCCCTGTAAATACAGCCGGCCATTTTTCATTTCCCCCGAAAGCGTTCCCTGCGTACTTTCCTGTACTTTTGTCACGGCGCTTAAATCTGCCGCCATGTCCTTTGGCAGGATATTATCCACTTCGGCAGCCTGCACCAGCCGTTCCTGATGGACGGCCGCCTCCAAAGGCCCGCTTCCCTGATACCACCGGGGATTTTCCCTGTAAATAAAGCGCAGACAGATCCAGGCCTCCGGCAAGCCGTCCCCACCAGGAATCTCACCTTTCTCAAACAGTTTTATTTCCTGTTCAGACTGCGGTGCAATCCCGTCGATTGGCACTTCCTTTTCCCATCTGACGCTGCCGCAGGATTCCAGGGTGCAGATGCATTTTAAATGGGAAAGCGTCTGAAAATCATATCGGTTCCGTATGGATATCGTGCCCTTTCCGGCTGAAAACCCGAAGCATCTGACCGGCTCCAGCGCTTTTTTCACCTGACTCAAAGCAGGCGTGGGCCGTCTGTCGGCCTGCACTAAACCATCGCAGCAAAATGCGCCGCTGTTGGGATAGTCCCCGTAATCTCCCCCATACGTAAAATACGTAACTCCTTTATCATCCCTGCGTTTTAATCCGTGATCCACCCATTCCCATATAAAACCGCCCTGCAGCCGCTCATATTTATCGAAAATTTCCCAATATTCCTTTAACCCGCCGGGGCCGTTTCCCATGGCATGCGCATATTCGCAGACGATATGCGGTTTTCTTTTGCTCGTATCCCTCCCCAGCCGTTCCAGCTCCTGATGGCTCGTATACATTGTGCTGTACATATCGGCGATGGAAGCATCCCTGTCCTCTTCATAATGAATCAGCCGGGACGGATCATATTCCTTCACGAACCTTCCTGCCGTCACAAAATTGCTGCCAAAGCCGGACTCATTTCCCAGCGACCAGACAAGGACACAGGGGTGGTTTTTATCCCTGCGCACCATGCGCTCCACACGATCCAGGTAGCTTGCTTCCCACAGCACATCCTCGCTGAGACGGTTCATTTTCCCTTTAATATAGGTCATCTGGTTGCACTCCAGATCCGCCTCCTCCATCACATAAAAGCCCATACGGTCGCATAAGGACAGGAAATCCGGATGGGGCGGATAATGGGAGGTGCGGATGGCATTGATGTTGTTTTCCTTCATCAATACCAGATCTCTGTGCATATCCTCCAGGGTTATGCAGCGCCCACTGCTTTCATTCCAGTCATGGCGGTTGACCCCCTTGAATTTCACAGGCTTCCCGTTAACAAGCATCCTCCCGTTTTTCAGCTCCACCCGCCTGAAGCCGACCTCTTCCGCATATACTTCTACAATGCGATCCTCCTGCGCATCCTTTAAAACCATTTCCATACGGTAGAGAAAGGGCTGTTCCGCCGACCACTGTCTGATCTCTTCTATTTTTTCCTCCAGCTTAAGCTCCCGTTTCTCCCCCGGCGCTGCACACAGCTTAAGCTCCCTGCATAGGACCGCCGTCTCTTCCCGGAAAAGGCGGATCGCAAGAATCAGCTCTTTTTCCTTTCCATCTCCATTTTCCACACAAAAAGAAGCGTTCAGGATTCCCTTTTCCCCATCCTCCGTCAGTCCGCAGTCCAGCTGATAATCGGCCAGATGGACACGGGGCCTGGCAAGCAGCGCCACATCCCTGATAATCCCCGAAAACCACCACATATCCTGATTTTCCAGATAGCTGCCCTCACAGAATTTATAGACCTTTACCGCCAGCAGATTTTCCCCGCTGCGAAGGCAGTCCGTCACATCAAATTCCGCACTTAAGCGCGATCCCTGGCTGTATCCCACAAATGTGCCGTTCAGCCATACATGGTAAGCGCTTTCCACCCCGTCAAAGCGGAGCAGATATTCTTTCTCCTCATCCTTTTCCACCCGGAAAAAATGGCGGTAAGCGCCTGTCGGATTGTCGTTCTGAACCGCGGGCCTTTCCAAAATGGGGAAAAGTGAGATCGCATCGTTGTAGTGGGGATACCCGAAGCCGTTTAACTGCCAATGACCGGGCACAGGCATCTTGCCCCACCCGCTGCTGTCAAACTCCGGCTTCATGAAATCCTCCGGCGTCTCTAACGGATTTTCATAATATGTAAAATCCCAGCTGCCATTCAGCAGCTTATAATTGCCGCTCTTTTCCCTGTGCATGGCCGCGGCGCTTTCCCTGTCTGCATATCCTGTATAAAACGGCCTTGTGCAAAGCCTGTTTCTCTGAAGGACTTCGATGTTGTTCCAGTCCTGTAACTCATAATTAAATACTGCTTTCATGCTGACTCCCCGCATCCGCTTTGGCGGATTTAAATCTGTTTTTTCATCTGTTGTTTCACAAAATCATTCCCGCGCACAGCTCTGCCGGAGAATGAGCTTATTGGGTATGACGGCCCGGATTCCTCTGACCCTGCCGGTACGCATCTGCTCCACCAGCAGCTCGGCCGACATGCTTCCGATCAAATCCCCATAGATATGCACTGTGGAAAGCGCCGGGGAAATGAACTCTACGGTTGGGACATCATTGCAGCTGATAACGGAAAGCTCCTCCGGCACCCGGATGCCGTTTTCCTCAAACGCCCTTAAGCATCCCATGGCCATAGCGTCATTTTCTATAAAAAGCGCCCTGGGAAGATCTCCGTTCTCAATCATCTGGCAGCATAAACGGTACGCGTTCTGTGCATAGTTGATATCTGTTTTCCAGACGAATTCCTCCCTGTAAAGTCCCTGTTCCTCAAGTATCTGTTTAAAATAAAGGAAACGTTTATCCTCCACCGCCCGGCCGCTTACCGCCACGCCGTAGGTGCCTACATAGCCTATTGTTGTATAAGAAAGACGGAAGAAATGGGACAGCGCCTTTTCCACAAGAGAGTGGAAATCATTGACTACACAGTCCGCTTCCACCTCCATATCTTCCGGGTCAAAATCGGCAAAAACCACAGGGATTCCCGAGGCTATCACGCTCTGCCGGATCTTTTCATTCCGATACCAGCCGCCTGCATGGCCTATCAGTATCGTACCTGAAAACCTGCTCATATCAAGCTCCTTGCCCTCTTTGGCCGGGCAGAAAAATTCTCTTACCCTGCAGCCCTTTTCTATTAAAGCATCCTTTACCGTCACACGAATCAGCTGATAATAGGAATCCATAATCTCGTCATATTCGCTGTAAAGAAGCACCAACGCCACCGTCGCCTTTCCCCTTGCCGCCTCTTCCTCCGCGTTCGTTCCGGTGCCCTTATAGCCAAGCTCTTCCGCTGTCTCCCAGATTTTTTTCTTCGTACTTTCAGAAATCGAAAAGCTGTCGTCCCGGTTCAATACTCTGGATACGGAGGTAATGGATACCCCTGCCTTAGTTGCGATATCTTTCAGTGTGGGCATATGCTCTCCCCTTTCAGTTTTACTAAAATTTACTTCCTTCTATATTTCTGATTATATGCAATTGTTTTTCTCTTGTCTACACTTCTTTTCATATTTATGTGCTATATGTATATTTTTGTATGGATTGCATAATTAAATTATGTGTATTTTGTTCGCTTTTTACTTTAATTTTGTGGCATAATGGCCATTTATTTTACTAAAATTTTTACTAAATTTTACTTTGCTTTTTTCACATTGCAGGAATCATTTTTATAGTTAGGTTAATTTCCAGAATAGACTTTGAGTTCAGCAGAAATGAAGCTTTCCTTTTCACATAAAAAATCCGGGAGTCCTCTGTTTTCGTTGGAGAACTCCCGATCCGTATGCTTGATACAAGCCTTTTGTTTACATCTCTTTTAACCTGTAATTGGCCTTTCCTGAGAAAGGCCCCCCATCTCATCTTAAACATTCTGTCCGGAATCTCTGAATCCCGGCAATCGCTTTAGATCACCTTAATTCCGGGACAATGCATTTTTATATATGGAACAAATGCATCTATCTGCCGTTGATCCATACCCTCTTTAAAGGTGACAGCAAATTGAATTTTGGTGAACAGGGAAAAATATTTTTCTGTTATCACCAGTTTCTTCAAATGAGCATAGCCCAGAATAGCCAAAGCGCCGGTGGAGTGATGATTCCCATACATCCGCTCATTCCTACTGTTCATTGACCACCTGTGCAAATTCCGTGAGAAATTTTTTAAAATTGTCAACCTCTTCTTTCTGTTCGATTTCCGAGGCCGCCGCCAGGGGAAGCGATACGATAAACTGCGTGCCGCCCTGCAGATAAAATATTGTACGGCCTGAGGCTTTCAGCTTAACCTTTTCCACCGTCTGGCGGGTCAGATGCAGGATGCACTCCGTATCCGCCTCGATCGTATTATAGCTGGGATTACCCACGCACACTGCAAAAATTTCATCGCCCCGGTAAGCCAGAACGAATTTGGGCGGGTGACTGCCATAGGTATGTAAGTTTGCCCGCACTCCAAAGACCGCTCCCACAGCGGCTACGGCGAATTGTCTGGCGAAATCCCCGCCCGCCTCCTTCAGTAAGGACATGGTGTCCTTTTCCGCCTGCGCCATGACCACAGGGTATCCTTTGGCCTGGGGTACGGCTTCTTCCACAGCCCTGTGCATTGCCTTAAAAAGCGCCGGCTTCTTCTTTGCCCGCTTTGAGTTAAGCTTTGCCCTCAAAAGCAGCATAAGAAGCAACACAACTAAAATACCGCCGAACATAATAAGAATTCCGCTTGCCTGACTCATCTTCCATTCTCCCTCTTCCTGTGTACGCCGCAAAGGTTTCCACATTATTTCATTTCACTGCCTGTACATTGCCCCGGAGCAGCCGCAGCTGATTTAACAGCAAGACTATGGACTCCGCCGGTTTTGCCTGGCATTTATCTTTTATTATACAGGAGGCGCCTGCCGCGCCAAACTCCAATTCATTACGATAACAATACCTTTTCATGACATACACGTTGGAGACTGTCTGTCTATTCCGTATAGAAGACCGTTGCCACAGCTTCTTTGTCTGCGTGCAATCGGCAGGTGTGGCTGTATTCTGTTTTTCGGGGGAACTTTCCTTTCATGCAAAAAAATAGCGGAAATGTTCTGATAAACATTTCCGCTAACCATATTCAAGTAGCGAGAGGGGGACTTGAACCCTCGACACCACGGGTATGAACCGTGTGCTCTAGCCAGCTGAGCTATCTCGCCAGATTATATGGGACCTATAGGGCTCGAACCTATGACCCTCTGCTTGTAAGGCAGATGCTCTCCCAGCTGAGCTAAGATCCCATAATCAAACAAGTTTCTGAGGCGCTTTGTTTACCGCACTCGCAACCTGCTTGATTAGTATACAAAAAATGGGACAACTTGTCAACACATTTTTTTAAATTTTTTTACAACTTTTTATCACTTTTTTCCGAACTCTTTTTTCCATTTATACGAATCTTATCTATGGCCTGATTTTCATTTCCAGACCCGCTATATGTGTATGCAAACTGCATCAAAATACGGAGCTAGAAAGCCTTTTTGTTTACTTGTAACAGCTTCTGCCGGTACATACATTAAACTTAACATAAGAAAATAAACTAAAAGGGCAAAAATTTTTTTTAGCAATCATAAATAAATTCTCTCCAAAAACCGGTCCAGCCAAATATTCTATTCAACCACAGGCAGAATTCGGCTCACTTGGTAAGCTATTGTTCTGTTTTCATACTTCAGTTATACTTATCACAAGAAGAACGTTCTTTGACTAAAAGAAAAGAGGAAACTTATGAAGCTATCTATCGGAAATAAAATAAAAGCTTTACGCCGTGAACGGGGAATTACTCAGGAACAGCTTGCAGAAAGTATCGGTATATCCTTCCAGGCGGTAAGCAAGTGGGAAAATGATATCTCCCTTCCCGATATCACCCTGGTTCCCGCCCTTGCAAGCTACTTCAACATCTCCATTGATGAACTCTTTGACTTTAATTTAAAGGAAATCCAGGAAAAAACAGAGGAAATATGCCGGGAAGCATATAAATACAGGAAAACCGATCCCGAAAAAAGCCGTAAGATTCTTGAGGAAGGCCTGCATAAATATCCTGACAATGATATTCTGCTGAATAATCTTCTTTATGTTATGAATTATTCCGACAATCCGGATGAAACCATTTCCGTAGCCGGAAAACTGACTGAACAGACCGATGACCCTGCTGTAAAATATGATGCCCTCCGTTTCCTTGCCTATGCTTTTCATGCAAAAGGAGACCGCAACAGCGCTTTAGCGGCCATTGATCAGCTGCCCGAAATCTATTTTACTAAGCTGACAGAAATGGCATCTCTACAGACAGGTAAATCCAAACTGGAAGCAGCAGAAAAACAAAAATGGATTTCTTTTGAAAATCTGCTGCAAATGATGATAAAAATCGCTGAATATTACGAGGAAACGGGTAATATTACAGCTGCATTATCCGAAATAAACCGGGCTCTTTTGCTTCTATCCGCAATGAAAGAAGAAGAAAAAATTGAAAAATTTAAGATTTGAGACTGTCTATATAACTGTGTATTGTAGTAAATTGGTATGTACCCGGTTT
>NZ_QVLV01000007.1:131542-310723 GCF_003435485.1 Eisenbergiella massiliensis | reverse complement strand
GGGCCAAAACCACAGCCCCTCCCCCTCTGCCTAAGCCGGAAAGCCACGCTCAGGTTCCCCTATCGCTGCATACGACTGTGGATGAGCAATAACAAAAGCTTGAAAGGCCAGCTTACCCCTTTCTCTATTACAACCGGAAAGGCGAACTCAGAATCCCCTTTCGCTGCGTATAACTGTAAATGAATAGCCGCAAAAATTTTCGAGGCCAGTTACCCTTCCTAATGACGGCATAGCCCTTCATAAAAACTAAAAATAATTTGCAGCAACCAATAAGCTGTTCTGTCTTCATTGCATATCCTGGATATATAAAAATAATTATATTTGTTACAATACACCCAGCCCCGCAGCGTCAGCTAACCGGGCCGTGTCCTGGCTCCCGGGATGAGAAGGCTCTGGCGGGGGATGGGGAGGGTATTTTTCATTTACCTTTTCAGACCATGGAGATGAGACTTAAAAATTATGGAAGGCTCACCTGACATAATTTTTCGCCCAAGGCTCATCGCAATGCCCGGTCTGACTGGTAAATGAAAAATACCCTCCCCATCCCCCGCCAGAGCCTTCTCATCCCGGGAGCCAGGACACGGCCCGGTTAGCTGACGCTGCGGGGCTGGGAGGGCTGCCAACAAACAAAATTATTCCTTACACATCCCCATCCAGGATAGCCATGAATTCATCCCCCGTGATGGTTTCTTTTTCGTAGAGGAACTTGGCCAGTTCATGGAGTTTCCCTATATTGCTGCGGAGGATGTCGCAGGCCTTGGCGTGTTCTTTTTTGACCATGGCTACGACGAGCCTGTCGATTTCTGCTGCGGTATGTTCTGAGCAAGCCAGGGAGGTGTCACCGCCCAGGTATTGGTTGGTGACGGTTTCCAGGGCCACCATGTCGAAGTCTTCTGACATGCCGTAGCGGGTGATGCAGGCGCGGGCCAGCTTGGTGGCCTGTTCGATGTCGTTGGAGGCTCCGGTGGTGATGCTGTTGAAGATGATTTCTTCCGCAGCGCGGCCGCCGCAGAAGGTGGCGATTTTATTTTCCAGTTCTTCCTTACTCAGCAGGTTGTGTTCGCCCTGATCCACCTGCATGGTGTAGCCCAGCGCGCCGGAGGTCCTGGGGATAATGGTGATTTTGGTGACAGGGGCGGAGTTGGTCTGTCTGGCGGCAACGAGGGCGTGGCCGATTTCGTGATAGGAAACGATCATTTTTTCCCGATCGCTTAAGATACGGTCTTTTTTCTGGTAGCCGGCAATGACTACTTCCACGCTTTCTTCCAAATCAGTCTGGGTGACGAAGCGGCGTCCTGCGCGGACTGCGCTCAGGGCGGCTTCGTTGACCATGTTGGCCAGTTCGGCGCCGGAAGCGCCTGCGGCCATTCTGGCGATGGCGGCAAAATCTACATTGTCACCCAGCTTTACTTTCTGGGCGTGAACCTTCAGTATGGCAATCCTGCCGTTCAAATCGGGAAGCTCCACCGGCACACGCCTGTCGAAACGGCCGGGGCGCAGGAGCGCGGGATCCAGGGATTCGGGACGGTTGGTGGCGGCCAGGATGAGGACACCATTGTTGCTGGAGAAGCCGTCCATTTCTGTAAGGAGCTGGTTCAGTGTCTGTTCCCGTTCGTCATTTCCTGAAAAGCCGCCGCCGTCACGTTTTTTGCCGATGGTATCAATTTCATCGATGAAGACGATACAGGGGGCTTTTTCGTTGGCCTGCTTGAACAGGTCCCTGACCTTGGCCGCGCCGGCGCCTACGAACATTTCCACGAATTCAGAGCCTGAAATGGAGAAGAAGGGAACGTTGGCTTCGCCGGCCACCGCCTTGGCGAGCAGGGTTTTTCCGGTTCCGGGAGGGCCTACAAGGAGGGCGCCTTTGGGCATGGATGCGCCGATTTCCTGATATTTTTTGGGATCATGGAGGTAGTCTACCAGTTCGGAGAGCACCTCTTTGGCTTCGTCCTCGCCGGCCACGTCTGCGAATTTGATGCCTGTTTCGGACTGGACGTATACCTTGGCGTTGCTTTTTCCGAAGGCCATGGAATTGACGCCGCCTCCGCTGTTCATGATTTTGCGCATCAGGAACTGGCCGATGGCTATCATTACAACGAGGGGCAGAACCCAGGTCAGCAGGAAGGTGACGAGGAAGGACTGCTGTTTTACAATTTCCGTGCCGAAGGTGGCTCCGGATGCATAAAGCCGGTCCACAAGGGAAGGATCTTCCATAGGGCCTGTTTTATAGAAACCGGTGGGTGAATTTTTGTCCGCAAATACAATTTGGTTGCTTTCAATCTGTACCTGGGCGATTTCTTTCTTTTCCATCATTTCAAGAAAGGTGTTGTAGCCGACCTCTTCTACCTGGGCAGACATGAGCCTGGGAAAAAGAAAGGCGTTCAGGACCAGAAGGACAAGCATGGCAATACAGTAATAGTAGAGTAGTGGTTTCTTTGGTGATTTGGCTTCTTGCATAATTTTGCGCTCCTTTTTATCAGTAACTTGTTCCGGTTCTCTTTAGTTACTCTTATCCTTATAACAGTAATTATATATACCGGATTTTGCGGAAGTCAACCAAAGATAGCATTATTTCATAAATTTTAGAGTCTTTTCATGAAGGGGGGACGGGAAGCAGGAGAGGCGGACAGGGGTTTTGGGGGGCGGAGGTTTTTGCGGGAGGGAGAGGGGCGGGCGGATGCCTTTTTTCTGCTTCCGGTCAGTCCGGGCATTGCGATGAGCCTTGGGCAAAAATTATGTCAGGTGTGCCTTCCATAATTTTAAGTCTCATCTCCATGGACTGAAAACGGAAGCTGAAAAAAGGCATCCGCCCGTCCCTCTCCCTCCCGCAAAAACCTCCGCCCCAAACCCCTGTCCGCCTCTACTGCTTCCCTGGCAGTGTAGTGAGGGAGAAAGGGCAATAAGGGCGTTAAGGACTTAATAAGGGCATTAAGGACTTGAGGGCATTGGAGGGTAGGCGGGGGATGGAATAGGGCGGTAAATGTGAGGTTACTGGTCATGGAGTGAACAGTTGCATGGTGGGGAAAAAGTACTTTACATCCGGGGGGAAGTAGCATACAATACAGCTAGGTATTGGTTTTGTTTTTTCGTTGCAGGAGCGTCCGGTCTTGGGATTGGAGAGGGGCCGCCGGGAGGCGGTTCTGTTTTTGTTGGCGGAGTTGCCAGCGGGGTGCCGGTGGAGTTGCCGGCGGACAGTGCCGGCGCGGGAAAGCGCAGGTGCGGGGCCGGCTGTGTAGGAAAGGAGATTTTGTATGAGTAATTTGAGCGGGATTTCTGAGTATCTGAATCTGGCTGAGGTGAAGGAGTCGGTGCGTGAGGGCGCGGATTCTGTGAAGAAGCTGATGAAGGAGCCTTCAGGGCTGACGAAAACAGAGATGTCTCTGCTTTTGGCGGTTTTTCTGATGGCAGGGGTTATCATAGGTTTTATCTGGGCGCCGATTAAGAGGGGCCTGATTATTGCCGGTAATGATGTGATTACCGGGGAGGATGAGAAAGAGAACAAAGGAGAAAATGCGTAAAAATGAAAATCACATTAAAAGACGGTTCCGTAAAGGAATATGCGGAGAGCAAAAGTATTATTGAGATTGCGGCTGATATCAGCGAGGGTCTGGCAAGGGCGGCCTGCGCGGGGCTGGTGAACGGGAAGGTGGAGGATCTGCGCACGGTGCTTGACGGGGATTGCGAGCTGGCGATCCTGACGGCCAGGGATAAGGAAGGGCTGACTGTGGTCCGCCATACGGCTTCCCATGTGCTTGCTCAGGCGATGAAGCATGTGTTCCCTGAAGCCAAGCTTGCTATCGGGCCAAGTATTGATACCGGCTTTTATTATGATTTTGAGCACGAGCCTTTTTCCAGGGAGGATCTGGATAAGCTGGAAGCTGAGATGAAGAAAATCATCAAGCAGGGTGAGAAGCTGGAGCGTTTCACCCTTCCCAGACAGGAAGCCATTGCTTTTATGGAAGAGAAGGGCGAGCCTTATAAGGTGGAGCTGATCCAGGATCTTCCTGAGGATGCGGAGATTTCCTTTTATAAGCAGGGGGATTTCACGGATCTGTGCGCAGGGCCGCATCTGATGAGCACCAAGGGGATCAAGGCCTTTAAGCTGACCTCTTCTTCAGGCGCTTACTGGAGAGGGGATTCCAACAGAACCATGCTTCAGAGAATTTACGGAACAGCCTTCAATACCAAGGAGGAGCTGGCCGAGTATCTGGAATATCTGGATAATATCAAGAACCGTGACCATAATAAGCTGGGACGGGATATGGAGCTGTTCGCAACGGTTGACGTTATCGGACAGGGACTTCCGCTTCTGATGCCCAAGGGGGCCAAGATGATTCAGACGCTGCAGCGTTGGATCGAGGATGAAGAGGAGAAGAGAGGCTATATGAGGACCAAGACTCCTCTGATGGCAAAAAAGGATCTGTATATTATTTCCGACCACTGGAATCATTATAAAGAAGGCATGTTTGTGCTGGGAGATGAGGAAAAGGAGGATGAAGTATTCGCCCTCCGCCCCATGACCTGTCCTTTCCAGTATTATGTATACAAGCAGAGCCAGAAATCCTACCGTGATCTGCCCTGCCGCTACGGAGAGACTTCCACATTGTTCAGGAATGAGGATTCA
Source organism: Eisenbergiella massiliensis (assembly GCF_003435485.1). Taxonomy (NCBI): domain Bacteria; kingdom Bacillati; phylum Bacillota; class Clostridia; order Lachnospirales; family Lachnospiraceae; genus Eisenbergiella; species Eisenbergiella massiliensis. The sequence continues at coordinate 306,099 of NZ_QVLV01000007.1, read as the reverse complement.
GGAGAGATGCACGGGCTTACCCGTGTGCGTCAGTTCACCATTTCCGAGGGCCATCTGATCGTAAGGCCGGATCAGATTGAGGAAGAGTTCCGCGGCTGTGTGGATCTGGCAAAATACTGCCTGACCACGCTGGGCCTGGAGGAGGATGTGACCTATCGTCTTTCCAAGTGGGATCCCAATAATAAGGATAAATATCTGGGCGATGAGGAAACCTGGGATTATGTGCAGAATATGATGCGTGATATTCTCCATCATATCGGCATTGAGTTTACGGAAGAAGACGGCGAAGCGGCCTTCTACGGACCGAAGCTGGATATCCAGGCAAAGAACGTGTATGGCAAGGAAGATACCATGATCACCATCCAGCTGGATATGTTCCTGGCAGAGCGTTTTGATATGACTTATATTGATGCCAATGGGGAGAAGAAGCGTCCTTATATCATTCACAGAACCTCCATGGGCTGCTATGAAAGAACGCTGGCCTGGCTGATTGAAAAATACGAAGGCAAGTTCCCCACCTGGCTGTGCCCGGAGCAGGTGCGTGTGCTTCCTATTTCTGAAAAATATGAGGAATACGCGCAGAAGGTGAACGCAGCGCTGAAGGATAACGGTATTTTAAGCACGGTGGACAGCCGTTCCGAGAAAATCGGTTATAAGATCCGCCAGGCGAGACTGGACAAGCTGCCTTATATGCTTGTGGTGGGACAGAAGGAAGAGGAAGACGGCACGGTTTCCGTAAGAAGCCGTTTTGCCGGCGATGAGGGCGTGAAGCCTCTGGATACCTTTATCAATGATATCTGCAGGGAAATCAGGACGAAGGAAATCCGTAAAATAACGGTGACAGAGGACGGAAAGCCTGCAAAATAAGCCATCCCTTTTGGCAACGGCAGTGATTTTTACAGCCGGGAAAAATCCGCACGGCGCATCTGCGGCGGTTTTTTCCCGGCTGGTTCCTGGTATGACGGAGACGGATAGATGAGTAATGAAAAAAAGACATGGCGGCAGACAGCAGGTATCCTGCTGTCTGTGTGCGCCCTGGGAATGGCCTGCTGCAGTCTGTTTTTATGCTTCAGCAGCGATATCTGGTATGATGAGCTTTTTACGGTGGGCTTCGTTTCCCAGCCGGTGGGGCGGATGATTTCGCTTGCGGCCAGGGACGTTCACCCACCGCTTTATTATCTGATGGTAAAGGCTGCTGTGGAGCTGGTGCATTTATTTGCGCCGGGGGCGGATGCCGTAATTATCTGCAAGGTGGTTTCCGTGCTGCCTTATCTGGCGCTGCTGGGGTATTCCCTGACTCTTATAAGGAAGAAATACGGTTGGCTTTGTTCAGGGCTTTTTTCCTTCTGCATCCTGGCGATGCCGCAGATGGCTAACTATACGACGGAAATCAGGATGTACGGCTTTGCCCTGTTTTTTATTACGGCGGCATTCCTGCATGCGGGAGAGCTTCTGGAGGGAGGCGGGAAAAGGCATTTGGCCGCCTTCACTGTTTATGGGATCGCAGCGGCCTATACCCATTATTTTGCAGCGGTTGCGGCGGCGGCGCTGTATGTGGGCGTGGCTGTGCTTTTGTCCGTTAAGAAGAAGGAAGAACGGGTGAAGTATCTGCTGGTATGGCTGTTCTGTGCGGGAATCTCCGTACTGGCATATCTGCCCTGGCTGCCCGCGGCCGTTTCCCAGGTGTCCCAGGTGCGGGAAAGCTACTGGATTCTTCCGCTGACCTTAAGCTGCTTCGGCGGCTGCGTAAAATTCATGCTGAAGCCCTCCACCGGGTATCAGCTTTTGGATTACGGCCTGGCGGTGGTCCTTTTTGCTTTGCTGGCGGCTTTTCTTATCCATGCGTTTTTAAAGCGTAAGGACAGGGAACGAAATCCGGGACGGGACGGATATGCTTTTTTGGGACTCTGCGTGCTGGCGGGGACTGCGCTTTTCGGGATTGCGGTGTCTTTCCTGATGAGGCCGGTTTTCATTTACCGCTATATGCTTCCTGCGGCGGGCTGCTACTGGTTCTGTTTTTCCTATTTCCTGAGCAGGCAGAAGAAGGCTCTGGTGCTGGTGCCTTCGCTGCTGGTGCTTCTCTTTGTAGGGGCGGCTGATTATTCCGCCTTTGTGCAGGGAGAGGTGATGAAAAAAGAACAGATGACGAGAACCGAAGAGGAGCTGGCCAAAATAGGGGCGGAGGATATCGTCCTGTTTAATTTTGACCAGGTGCAGGCCGTAACCGGCTGGTATCTTCCCAGGGAAAGCTATCTGTACGGAGGAACGCCGGAAACGCTGATAAGGGAGATGTTCCCGGGAGTATATGCCGTGTCCGGGGAGGAATGGATAGATCAGCAGCTGGAGAGCGGAAAAACTGTGTGGTTCATCGGCAGCGGCCTTGCCAGGGACGGAATCCTTAAGGAATGGCAGAAACGGGGAATTAAGTCCGTGGAGACTGCGGACAGCTGCCTGCTGGAACGCTACTGGTTCAATATATACCGTCTGGGCCGGCAGCCATGAATAAAATCCTGAAAAAAAGACAAAATAATTCTGAAACCATAAAACAGGTTTATTTTGATATGATTTTTCAGGAGGCAACCAAAAATGGCAGAATTGAAATGTGTAGTAGAAAATTGTACCTATAATAATGACAAGTGCTGCTGCAAGGGCGATATTATGGTAGGAGGCAAGGAAGCGCAGAAGGAAAACGATACCTGCTGCGAAAGCTTCAAGGACAGGACCGGCGAGTCCGCATCCAACGCCATGAATCCCTGCAGGACTATCAGCATCGACTGCGAAGCTGTAAAATGTGTGTATAACACAAATTACAAGTGCTATGCGGAGCATGTAGACATCAAGGGCTGCGGCGCCTGTGACTGCGGTGAGACAGCCTGTGCTACCTTTAAGGAAAGATAAGCTGTAACTGATATTATCCCTGCGCTTACATGGAGGGAGCTGATTAATGCCGACTGAGGCGGCAGCATTTATTTTCACCGGTTTTTGCAGGATATAAAAGCAGAAGCGGGAAAACGTATCATTGTGCGTTTTCCCGCTTTTTTTGTTGCTTTAATCAGAATTGTTACATTATAGATAATGCTTATAAAAAATGAATAAAAATGTTATATTTGCAGCATATGCGTTGAATAAAAATAGAAATTTCAATGATAATCGAAAAATATTCTATATAATACTGGATAAATATCATATAAACTATCCATATTGACAAATACAAAGAAGCGTGTCAAACAGAAGGGAGAAAAATATGAAGAGAAAATTGGGGTGCATGACAATGGCAATACTGATGGGGCTGTCTTTGGCCGCATGCGGTGCCAGCAAAACACCTGCGGCGGCTGATACACCGGCTGCGGGAAAGGAAACGACAGCTGCTGCGGCAACAACACCGGCAGAAGCGGCGCCGGCCGACACAGGGACGATGGCGAACAAGGACAAGCCGCTGGTATGGTTTAACCGCCAGCCTTCCAGCAGCGCCACAGGCCAGCTTGACATGACAGCGTTGAATTACAACAAAGATACTTATTATGTAGGCTTTGACGCCAACCAGGGTGCGGAGCTTCAGGGTACCATGGTAAAAGATTATATCGAAAAGAACATTGATACTATTGACCGTAACGGCGACGGAACCATCGGCTATGTGCTGGCCATCGGCGATATCGGACATAATGACTCCATCGCACGTACAAGAGGCGTCCGCAAGGCTCTTGGCACAGCTGTTGACAAAGACGGCAACATCAACAGCGAACCGGTGGGAACCAATACAGACGGCACGGCGTCGGCCGTACAGGATGGAACCCTGGAAGTGAACGGCAAGACTTACGTTGTCCGCGAACTGGCTTCCCAGGAAATGAAGAATTCCGCAGGAGCGACATGGGATGCAGCAACAGCCGGCAACGGCATCGGCACCTGGTCTTCTTCCTTCGGCGATCAGATTGATATCGTTGTTTCCAATAATGACGGAATGGGCATGTCAATGTTTAACGCCTGGTCTAAGGACAACAAGGTTCCTACCTTTGGTTATGATGCAAACAGCGACGCAGTGGCCGCTATCGCAGAGGGCTACGGCGGAACCATCAGCCAGCATGCGGATGTTCAGGCTTATCTGACGCTTCGTGTCCTGCGTAATGCGCTTGACGGAGTGGATATTAACACAGGCATCGCCACAGCGGATGCGGCGGGAAATGTGCTCAGTGATGACGTATATGTATACAGGGAAGATGAGCGTTCCTATTATGCATTGAACGTGGCTGTTACTGCTGACAATTATAAGGATTATATGGATTCCACCATGGTTTATGCGCCGGTATCCAATCAGCTGGATGAGGCTACAAGCCCTGTAAAGAAGGTATGGCTGAATATTTATAATTCTTCCGATAACTTCCTTGGATCCACCTATCAGCCGCTTCTTCAGAAGTATGATAAGCTCCTCAACCTGGATGTTGATTACATCGGCGGTGACGGACAGACAGAATCCAATATTACCAACCGTCTGGGCAATCCCAGCCAGTATGATGCATTTGCCATCAATATGGTTAAAACAGACAACGCGGCGTCTTATACAAGCCTGCTCGATCAGTAAAACTCATGGAAATGAAAGCCGTGCAGGCAGGTTATTAGGGAGAAGAAATTCTCCCTAATAACCTCTTTTGGGAAGTTATAGCAGAGGAGTAAAAAATATGGCAGATAAGAAAGATGATATCGTCTTATCAATACGCGGTATGAGCAAGTCCTTCGGCCGGAACAGGGTTCTGGACCGCATCAGCCTGGATGTAAGGAACGGGACCGTCATGGGCCTTATGGGTGAGAACGGCGCCGGAAAGTCAACCATGATGAAGTGCCTGTTCGGTACCTACCAGAAGGATGAGGGGACCATTTTCCTGAATGGGAAGGAAGTGAGCTTTTCCGGTCCCAAGGATGCGCTTGAGAACGGGATTGCCATGGTTCATCAGGAACTGAACCAGTGCCTGGAACGGAATGTGGTTGATAATCTGTTTCTCGGACGTTATCCGGTGAATTCCATGGGTGTAATTGATGAAGGCAGAATGAAAAAAGAGGCTTCCGATCTTTTCCGGAAGCTGGGTATGACCGTAAATCTTACGCAGCCCATGCGGAATATGTCCGTGTCGCAGCGTCAGATGTGTGAAATTGCCAAGGCTATTTCCTATAATTCCAGAGTGATTGTTCTTGACGAGCCTACATCCTCCCTGACTGTGCAGGAAGTCGATAAGCTTTTCGGGATGATGAGGATGTTAAAAAAACAGGGGATCGCGTTGATTTATATTTCTCATAAAATGGATGAGGTTTTTGAGATCTGTGACGAGATATCGGTACTGCGTGACGGCAACCTGGTTATGACGAAGAAAACCAGCGATGCCAATATGAACGAGCTGATTGCGGCCATGGTAGGCCGTTCGCTTGATAATCGTTTTCCGCCGGTGGACAATGTCCCCAAAGGGGTGGTTTTATCCATCCGGAACCTGTCCACTAAATTCGAACCGCATCTGCAGGATGTTTCCTTTGACGTAAGGGAAGGAGAGATTTTCGGCCTGTACGGGCTGGTGGGCGCAGGGCGTACGGAGCTGCTGGAAACGATTTTCGGGGTCCGCACCAGGGCGGCGGGCCGGGTATATTTCAATAACCGCCTTATGAATTTCAGCAGCGCAAAAGAGGCCATGGAGCATGGGTTTGCCATGATTACCGAGGAACGAAAGGCCAACGGGCTTTTCCTGAAGGGGGATCTGACCTTTAATACCACGATTGCAAACCTGGAACAATATAAAAGCGGTGTGGCTCTTTCCAATGCGAAGATGATAAAGGCCACCGGAAATGAAATCAGAATCATGCATACCAAATGTATGGGGCCGGATGACATGATCTCCAGCCTTTCCGGCGGCAACCAGCAGAAGGTTATCTTTGGGAAATGGCTGGAGCGGGAACCCAAGGTGTTCATGATGGATGAACCTACAAGAGGAATCGATGTGGGTGCGAAATACGAAATATACGAGCTGATCATCAATATGGCGAAGCAGGGAAAGACAATTATTGTTGTTTCTTCTGAAATGCCGGAGATATTGGGAATCACCAACCGTATCGGCGTTATGTCGAACGGACGTCTTTCAGGAATTGTGAATACAAAAGAGACAAACCAGGAAGAGCTGTTGAGACTCAGTGCAAAATACCTATAAAGGGGAGATTGTGATATGGATAATGAAAATAATAAAACCCTTACGGCGGAACAGGAAATGCAGCTGCGTAAGCCAATTGAGGATTATGTGGGTGAAATCCAGGAAAAGATTGACAGTCTCAGAGTGGATGGATCAAACAGGGTGGTTTCCCTTCAGAGTGAAATTGACGCAATAAAGAGAGATCATGGCCTTACGAAGGAAGAAAAAACAGCACAGACTGAAGAAATCAAGTCTGAGATGTTAAAAGCAAAAGCGGTGGAAGCAAAGAATAAGGAAGAAATCTCCAAGTTAATTGCCGATGCGGAAGGATATCTGAAGGCCCATTTTAACAAGGACTATTATCAGGCGGTGAAAGAAAGCTGCTCACAGGAATATGTGGCCGCGCAGAAAAAATATGCCGATAATATTGCAAAGCTTGAGCAGGAGCATAAAAAAACCCTGGCAAAGCTTACCGATCATAAGGAAATAAAAAACGAAAAGTATGTTTATAAAAATCTCCGATTCGATGCTAAAATGGAGCTGGAAAAAGAGCTTGCGCAGATCAAGGACAGAAGGCATGCGGCAATTGTCTGGAAATATCATCTGATCGATATGCTGCGAATGTCTAAATTTACTTTTATGCAGATGCGGGCGCAGAAATGGGAGAATTACAAATATACCTTTAACCGAAGGACATTCCTGCTGCAGAACGGCCTGTATATCGCGATTATCCTGATTTTTATCGGCCTGTGTATAGTTACGCCCTTTGTAAAGCATGTTCCCCTGCTTACCTATAACAATGTTTTGAACATTCTCCAGCAGGCTTCTCCCAGAATGTTCCTTGCCCTGGGCGTTGCCGGCCTGATCCTGCTGACCGGGACGGATCTTTCCATCGGGCGTATGGTTGGCATGGGGATGACGACGGCAACCATCATCATGCATCAGGGAATCAACACAGGCGCGGTGTTCGGCCATGTATTTGACTTTACGGGCGTTCCCCTGGGCCTGAGAGTGATTTTTGCGCTGATAATGTGTATTCTTCTTTGCACATTTTTTACAGCCATCGGCGGCTTCTTTACCGCCAAATTCAAAATGCATCCTTTTATTTCCACGATGTCAAATATGCTTGTGATTTTCGGCCTTGTTACATATGCCACAAAGGGCGTGTCCTTCGGCGCCATCGAACCTTCCATTCCCAAGGTGATCATTCCCAGGCTCAATGGCTTCCCCACAATTATTTTATGGGCGGTGGCGGCCATTGCCATCGTATGGTTTATCTGGAATAAGACCACCTTCGGCAAAAATCTGTATGCAGTGGGCGGAAATCCGGAAGCGGCGGCAGTTTCCGGCATTTCGGTGTTCGGCGTGACTATGGGGGCATTCATCCTGGCCGGTATCCTTTACGGCTTCGGTTCATGGCTTGAATGTGCAAGAATGGTGGGTTCCGGCTCGGCAGCCTATGGCCAGGGCTGGGAAATGGATGCCATCGCGGCCTGCGTGGTCGGCGGCGTATCCTTTACCGGCGGCATCGGCAAGATTTCGGGCGTGGTAGTCGGCGTGCTTATTTTTACAGTGCTCATTTACTCCCTTACCATCCTTGGAATTGATACAAACCTTCAGTTCGTATTTGAAGGTATCATCATCATTACTGCAGTCACCCTTGACTGCCTGAAGTATGTACAGAAAAAATAGTGCCTGATATTGCAAAGAGAGCCGGAAGCAGTTCTGGCTCTTTTGTGCATGGCTCCCGCATTTACATACCTTTTGGCATTTGTTATAATCATAGTAAGGAAAAATGCGGCGCCCGGATACATGCATATGGAGAATAAATATGGATACATATACGGTGCTTCTGGCGGACGATGAGGAAGAGGTCATCAAGGCCATCAGAAGGAAAATTAATTGGGAGGGACTGGGCTTCTCCGTCATCGGATTTGCCAACAATGGTGTCAAGGCGCTGGAAATGGTGGAGGAGTTTCAGCCGGATGTGGTTTTGACGGATATCAAAATGCCTTATATGGACGGCATGGAGCTGGCAAAACGCATTAAGGCGGAGTTTACCACCACCAAAATCCTTTTCCTCACAGGCTTTGATGAGTTTGAATATGCAAAAGAGGCCGTCCATCTGGAGGTGGAGGAATATATTCTCAAGCCTGTAAACTCTACGGAGCTCATCAATGTTTTCACCCAGCTGAAAATAAAGCTGGATCAGGAAATCAGTGAAAAGCGCAACGCGGCGGTCCTGCAGAAGTACTATATGGATTCGCTTCCGTTCCTGCAGGCAAACTTCTATTCCACGCTGATTGAGGGCAGGCTGCGCGAGGAGGAAATCCCCAGATATCTGTCCAATTATCAGATTTCCTTTGAGGGACCTTTTTACTGCTGTCTTGTGGTGCACACATCCTCCAGCCAGGTGCCGGAGAACATGAATCCGCTGCTGCTGGCCGCTTCCGTCCAGAAGCAGGCCAGGGAGCATCTGGGAGAAAAATGGCAGGCAAAATGCTTTTCCTATCTGGAAAACACAGTTTTAATTGCGCAGCTTCAGAGTAAAAATGAAGTGCCGGAGCTGACGGATGAATGCGACAGGTTCTGCAGATATGCACGGCGTATCATTGGCGCGGTTGTCACTGTGGGGATCGGACAGGTCTGTGAGCGTCTCACCGGTTTATCCCAGTCCTACAGCAGCGCGAGGGAAGCTGTTTCTTACCGGGTTATCTACGGCGTTTCCAGGGCCATCAATATGAAGGAGATTGCGCCTCACGAAATAAGCAAACCGGACGGCACGCCTGATACGGAGCTGTTTAGCCTGTTCGGCATGATCCGCCTGAATTCCAAGGAGGATATCGTGGGAGCGGTCAAGCGCTATATGAAGCATATATCCTGCCCGGCCCAATCCCTGCAGCAGTATCATATTGCCCTGATGGATCTGATAAGCGCCCTGTACAGATTTGCGGTGAATAATGATATTGATGTCCCGGATTTTGCCGGGAATATCAGGAATCTGTACCTGCGGCTTCTGGATTTGGAACCGGAGGCGCTGCTGGCATGGCTTATCGGCATCTGTCTTTTGTTTCGGGAAACTTTAATCAGCGCGCGGAGCAAATCAACCCAGTCCTTTGTATTTAAGGCAAAGGAATATGTGGGCAGCCATTATTCGGATGAAGAATTTTCACTGGATAATATCTGCGAGATTCTGGGCGTGTCCAATTCCTATTTTTCCACTGTTTTTAAGAAGGAGACGGGAAACTCCTTTATTGGCTATCTGACGGAATACCGGATGGATCGGGCGTCAAGGATGCTGATTGAAACAAATGAAAAAAGCTATATCATTGCAAAGAACGTAGGTTATACCGATCCCAATTATTTCAGCTATGTGTTTAAACGGAGGTTCGGCGTATCCCCTTCAAAGTACAGAATGGAGCATGGCTCATGTGAGAAATAAATATTTCCGGCGTATGAAAAAAAATAAGTCCAGAGGGATTCAATCCACAATTATGCTGGTGTTTTCCGTAATATCCATTTCAATTATGCTGATCCTGGGAATTGTGATGTACTTCAGGTTTTCTACCCTGTCCCGGGGGAAAACGATACAGAGTACAGAAAAGCTGATGGAGCAGGCAGGGGAAAATCTGGAGGATTACCTGGTCAGCATGCGGCAGATTTCGGATGCGGTCTATTATAATGTCATAAAAGAGAATGACTTTTCCGATCAGAGCGATGTGATTCAGCAGGGAATGGATCTTTTATACGAGGCCAACAAGGGGAATCTGCGCAGCATTGCCGTGTACAATGGCAGCGGGAGCCTGATTGCGGCGGAGCCGGTTGCCAGCCAGAAGGAGGATCCCAACGTCACCAGGCAGGGCTGGTATATACAGGCCATGGAGAAAATGGAAAACATGCATTTTTCCACGCCTCATATCCAGAACCTGTTTGACGATGGCACGCTCCGTTATTATTGGGTGATTTCCCTGAGCCGGGTTGCGGAGTTTACCATACACGGGGATCCGCAGATAGGCGTATTGCTTGTGGATATGGATTATTTCAGCATTTCCCGTATGATGAGGCAGATCAATACGTTAAATAACGGGCAGTATTATTATCTGTGCGACAGCAACGGGCAGATTATCTACCATCCGCGCCAGATTCAGATAAGCGACGGGATTGCGAGCGAAAACAGCGCGGCGGCTGCAAAATACAGGGATGGCGTCTGCGAGGAAACCTTTGAAGGGGAGCGCAGGACGGTAATTGTAAATACCATAAGCTATACCGGCTGGAAGCTGGTCGGTGTGATTCCCGATTCCACATTTACCCACGGCATGATTAATGTCCGGTATTTTATCGTCATGCTTATGCTGCTGATGGTAATGACCCTTGTAATTATTTACCGGGTGGTTTCGGTCAGGATATCCAGCCCGATATGCAGGCTGAATGATTCGGTTATGGGCTATGAGGCGGGAGGAAAGCCGGAAATCTATATAGGCGGCTCTTCGGAAATCAGATACCTGGGACATTCCATACAAAGCTCCTATGAAAAAATAGAAACGCTCATGAAGAGGAGCGTCCAGGAACAGAATGAAAGAAGGAAAAGTGAGCTGGATGCGCTGCAGAGCCAGATTAATCCCCATTTTCTGTATAACACCCTGGATTCCATTACGTGGATGGTGGAAGGCGGACGGAATGACGAGGCTGTATTCATGATTTCCCAGCTGGCAAAATTCTTCCGGATCAGCCTTTCCCAGGGATGCACGGTAATCAGTATAAAGGATGAGCTGCAGCATGCGGAAAGCTATATGAACATCCAGAAGGTGCGGTATAAAAATTCCTTTTCCATTGTATTTGACATCGACCCCGATGTATGTTCCTGCTGCACGGTAAAGCTGATTTTACAGCCGATCCTGGAAAATGCCATAGCTTATGGAGTCAGCGGCATGGACGACTGCGGGGAAATCCGGGTGACAGGACGGATACAGGAAGGCAGTGTCATCCTGTCGGTGAAGGATAACGGAATCGGGATGTCGGAGGAGGAGGTGCGCTTCCTTCTTACGGACAGCGGCAGGGTCCGTAAACATGGCTCCGGGGTCGGCCTTGTAAATGTAAATAACCGGATTCAGATCCTTTTTGGAAAAGAGTATGGTATTTCGGTGGAAAGCGAGCCGGATGAGGGCACCACTGTCTCTGTCTGCCTTCCGGCAGTTCCGTATACGGAAGAAAACAGGAAGATTCTGGAGAAGGGGCATATATTCAACCGGGATGAAATGATGAACAAGGAGATGTAGGGCAGAGTGCCAATACGCTCTGGGGCAGGTGGAGATGAAGAACAGCAAAAAGATGTTTATTATGGCTGAAGCCCTTTTGACCGTCATGGTGATTGCCGTGGCCTTTATCATGGTGCGGGAGAAAAACGGGAAAGAGCTGGACCGGATTTCTGTGATCATCCAGGATTCTGAGGACAATCAGTGGGCGGCCTTCCAATACGGACTGAAAATGGCGGAGCAGGATCTGGAGGTCAGGATGTCTGTTGTCAGCACCGGCGGCGCATTAACAGTGGAAGAGGAAAAGAGCCTGATAGAGAGGGAAATAGATAACGGGGCGGCTGCGGTCATCGTGCAGCCTGTACCGGGCGCTGAAGAAATGCTGAGGAAAATGGCAAACCGGATTCCCGTGCTGCTGACAGAGCAGACGGCGGCTGAGAGCGGAGGGGATTCCCGGCTGCCTGTTGTAGAGCCGAACCAATATGCCATGGGAGCCGCTTTGGCGGAGGAGCTGCTGAAGGATTACAGCGGCAGCCTGGACGGGAAAGTCCTGGGGATTTTCTCTAAAACAGGGGATTCACAGGCGGCTCTTGAGAGAAAAAGGGGATTCCTGGAGGCCCTGAAAAACACGGAGGCAAGTATCAGCTGGTCTGTTGCAGCCCCATTTTCGGAAGAAGGGGAAGCGTTACTGGAGGATCAGCCGGCTGTGGATTTTGTGATTGCCCTGGATGACAACAGCTTTACCATGGCCGGAGAATATGCCGCCGCGAATGATCTGCATGGGGCGTTGGTGTATGGAATCGGGAATTCCACGGAGGCGGTCTATTATCTGGATACGGGGATTGCGGGCTGCCTGGTGGTGCCCGATGAATTCAATGTGGGCTATCAGAGCCTGACGGAGGCGGCGGAGATTCTTACACATTATTTCCACAAAATGCATGACCGGACGGTTTCCTACACCGTCCTTCGCAGGGATACGCTGTTTTCCAAAGAAAATCAGGAAATCATTTTTACGATGAGCCAGTAGAATGAGGGGATTAGATGAAGGTTAGGAAATATTGTGCGGGATTGCTGCCAATTCTCATGGCGACGCTGCTTTTGGGAGCCTGCGGCAGGCAGGCGGCCGTGCCGGATAAGGTTTATGTGGGCGTGGCATGCTATAATGAAAGCGATGTATTTATCGGGGAATTGCTTGACTGCCTGAAGGAACAGCTGAATGAGCTGTCTGAGGAAGGTGCGGAAACAACGGTGACGATCCGGGATGCGGCCGGTTCCCAGCGTACCCAGAACGATCAGGTGAAGGCGCTGATCGATGAAGGGAGCAATGTCCTGTGTGTCAATCTGGTGGATCGTGCCGATCCATCGGAGATCATTGATCTGGCAAGGGAGAATGATGTGCCTGTCATATTTTTTAACAGGGAGCCGGTTGCTGAGGATATGATGCAATGGGAGAAGCTTTATTATGTAGGGGCAAAAGCGAAACAGTCGGGGGTGATGCAGGGGGAGCTTGCGGCTGAGCTGATACATTCGGACAGAAGGGTGGACCGCAACCGTGACGGGAAGATCCAGTATGTGGTGCTGGAAGGGGAGCCTGGGCACCAGGATTCCATCATCCGTACGGAAAATGCGGTGGACACGCTGAAAAATAACGGGATAGAGCTGGAAAAGCTCAGCTACGGCATCGCCAACTGGAACCGGGCGCAGGCCCAGAACCGGATGATGCAGATGATTGGACAGCATTCCAATGAAATTGAACTGGTTCTTGCAAATAATGATGATATGGCGCTGGGAGCCATTGACGCTTATGCGAAGCTGAATATCACGGAATCCGCTATCCCTGTTTTTTTCGGGATTGACGGCACGGACGCGGGGCTGAAGGCGGTTATGGATGCAAAGCTGGCCGGGACCGTATATAATGATAAGGAAGGACAGGCGGCGGCTATGGCAAAGCTGGCGTTTTCCCTTGTATACGGGAGAGGGCTGGAGGAAATGGAGTTTGAGAACGGGAAATATATCTATCTTCCTTATTATAAAGTTACCATAGATAATGCGGAGGAGTTCCTTAATAAGGCCGGAAAATAAAATATAAAAAATAAAATGAAATGCGTTGACATTAGAGTCTGTATGTGATAAAGTAAACAAGTACGTGAGTACAGAACTGGCAAGCAGAGTATCCGCTCTCACCCTATAGCGATTGGGCTCATAGGTGTTTACAGGTTCAGGAAACCGGCAGGAAACTGCAGGGATTGAGGGAATTCAAGTGGATAGTCTGACTATCCGCTTTTTTTGTGTGTTATGCAGATGCGGCGGATAAGGCTGGTGAACCGGGTGATTCCGGTTTATCTATCCGGCGGCTGTGCCGGAGAAAGTTGCTTATTTTTAGATTGAGGACGCACGGAGGGTGCGGATCCTTTGTTTCTTAGGAGGGAAAGACTATTAGCGAATTATTAATTAACGAACAGATCAGAGACAGGGAGATACGTTTGGTCGGGGAAGACGGTTCCCAGTTAGGAGTTATGTCTGTCAAAGAAGCTATGAAAATGGCAGAGGAAGCGGGGCTTGACCTGGTCAAGATTGCACCTACGGCAAAACCGCCTGTTTGTAAGATTGTGGATTATGGCAAGTACAGATACGAGCTTGCACGTAAAGAGAAGGAAGCTAAGAAGAAGCAGAGAATAATCGAGATTAAGGAGATCCGTATGTCTCCCAATATCGATACCAATGATATGAATACCAAGGTTACCGCGGCGAAGAAATTCATTACCAAAGGAAATAAGGTTAAAGTGACACTGCGGTTCCGCGGACGTGAAATGGCCCATATGCAGGCAAGCAGACATATTCTGGAAGATTTTGCACAGATGTTGTCGGATGTGGCGGTAGTTGAGAAGGCTCCCAAGGTGGAGGGCCGTACAATGACTATGTTTTTAACTGAAAAGCGTTAATACGTACAGTTAAAATAGATTTTTCAGGATAATGAGTATAGGAGGATTTTGTTATGCCCAAAATGAAGACAAGCAGAGCAGCTGCAAAACGTTTTAAAGTTACCGGAACCGGAAAATTAAAAAGATCCAAAGCTTACAAGAGCCATATCTTAACTAAGAAATCCACAAAGAGAAAGAGAAATCTTAGGAAACCGGCTATTACGGATGCAACCAATGTTAAGAATATGAAAAAGATTTTACCGTATTTATAAGTCGTAAGGAGGAAATTAAGAGATGGCAAGAATTAAAGGCGGCATGAGTGCCAGAAGAAAACATAACAAAGTATTAAAACTTGCGAAAGGTTACAGAGGAGCAAGATCCAAACAGTACAGAGTAGCAAAACAGTCTGTTATGAGAGCTCTCACTTCTTCTTACGCAGGACGTAAAGAAAGAAAGCGTCAGTTCAGACAGCTGTGGATTGCCCGTATCAATGCAGCAGCAAGAATGAACGGTTTATCTTACAGCAAATTTATGTACGGCCTGAAGCTGGCTGGTATCGATATGAACAGAAAGATGCTGGCTGAAATGGCAGTAAACGATGCAGAAGGATTCGCTACGCTTGCAGAGCTGGCAAAGTCCAAAATTGCATAACAGTAATTTCTCGCTGAGAAAATTGCAGGGCTCCGGAGTGAAAACCGGAGTCTTTTTTTCTTGTAGGATAGGTTGCGTTATGTTATAATGAAAAAAGCGGACAGGCTCCGATGAAAGATAATGCCGGGCCCTGGCCGAAAGGAGAAATGGAGGACGTCGGGAGATGGAAGTATTGCTTTTGATGGGCGGTATGTTATTGATTATTATTGTTGCTGTTGTTGTTGCAGCGGTTTCTTCCGTTGTTTCGGCTGTGGCTGCAAGCGAAGACGAAGAAGAATTTTAAGAAGGAAAAGTTACGAAGAATACAGTAAAAAGCAGATGGTTTTCGCCGTCTGCTTTTTTCGTACAGATGAATTGTCAGCCAGGTTTGTGCGGAGATACGGAGTTTTTGTAAATTGTAATAAAAGTAAGAAGGTATTTTCCGCATACAATAGCTATAATGGAGCCGATAATGATTGCTGCTGCCATATTAACACCTCTTTCTTTGTGGAAAATGTATGCTTTCTATTTATATTATAACACGTATATGGGTAAATAGATAAAAAAGATGGTTAAGATATTGCTAAGGCTTTTTACAGGGGCGTCGCAGGCGGCGCATAGACTCTGGTGGCCATTTCCGTATCCAGCAGGTAAAGGCATTTGCCCAAATGTGGACAGGTGACCACATATATCCGTCTTGCAGTCGGGGAGGAAGCTTTATATGATGGAAGCAGAATAACTGCCCAGAAAATTTACAGGAGGTTTGTGTTATGGAGGAATTGTTATACGGGGCGGCATATTACGATGAGTATATGCCCTATGAACGGCTGGATAAGGATATCAGCATGATGAAAAAAGCGGGGATTAATGTAATCAGGATCGCGGAGTCAACCTGGAGTACGGAGGAGCCGGAGGAGGGAGTGTTTGATTTTTCCCATGTGACAAAGGTTCTGGATGCCTGCGAACGGGAGGGGCTTTATGTGATCGTTGGCACCCCGACCTATGCGATTCCGGCATGGATGGCCAAGGCCTATCCGGAGGTCATGGTTACGGACAGGAGCGGCAGAAGGCCTTATGGCGCCAGGCAGATTATGGATATCACGCACCCGGCCTACCGTTTTTTTGCGGAACGGATTATCCGCAGGCTGATGGAGGCTGTGGCGGGTTACCGGTGTGTCATCGGTTTTCAGCTGGATAATGAGACAAAGCATTTCGGTACGAGCAGTGAAAATGTGCAGCAGATGTTTGTTCGTCATATGCGGAAAAAATACGAGGGAGACCTGGATCGTTTTAACCATGATTTCGGCCTGGATTACTGGAGCAACCGGATTAATTCCTGGGAGGAATTTCCCAGCGTGGCGGGAACCATCAACGGCAGCCTGGGCTGTGAGTTTGAGAAGTTCCAGAGACAGCTGGTTACTGATTTCCTGAAACGCCAGGCAGAGATTGTCGGGGAGTACAAAAGGGCGGACCAGTTTATCACCCATAATTTTGACTTTGCCTGGAAGGGCTATTCCTATGGGGTGCAGCCGGATGTGGATCATTTTAAGGCGGCAGAGGCGGTGACCATTGCAGGCTGTGACATCTATCATCCCAGCCAGGACAAGCTGACCGGAAAGGAGATTGCCTTTGGCGGCGATCTGACCAGATCCCTGAAAAAGAACAATTATTTCCTGATTGAAACGGAGGCGCAGGGCTTCCCGGAGTGGACGCCTTATGAAGGGCAGCTTCGTCTGCAGGCCTTCAGCCACCTTGCCAGCGGAGCGGATTCTGTGATGTACTGGCACTGGCATTCCATCCACAATGCCTGCGAAACCTATTGGAAGGGCCTGCTCAGCCATGATTTTGAGGAAAATGCGGTGTACCGTGAGGCCTGCCGGATTGGTGGGCAGTTCCGTGAGCTGAGCCCCAGCCTGCTGCATCTGAAAAAGGAAAATAAAGCGGCAATTATGGTGAGCAATGAAGCGCTGACCGCCCTGAAATGGTTCCCGTTCCCCGGAAACGGCGCAAACAGGACAGATTATAATGATGTGGTAAGATGGATTTATGATGCGCTGTATGAAATGAATATAGAATGTGATTTTGTGAGCACGCAGGAGGAAGAGCTTTCGCGCTATGACGTCCTTTTTGTGCCAGCACTTTATTCTGCACAGGAAGACTGCCTTAAGAGGATAAGGGATTTCGCCGAACAGGGAGGCTGTGTGATAGCCACCTTTAAAACCGCTTTTACCGATGAAAATGTGAAGGTGCGTACCCAGGTGCAGCCGTATCTGCTGAGGGACTGCTTCGGGGTGAAGTACCACCAGTTCACGGCGCCTTCGGGAGTGAAGCTGGCGGGAGATTCCTTTGCGCTTACGGAAGAGGAGAGAAATGCGGAGCTGTTCATGGAACTGCTGGAAACGGAGGATGCGCAGGTGGTTTCCGGGTACGATCATTATGCCTGGAAAAAATATGCGGCGGTTACCAGGAAGGACTTCGGTAAGGGGCTGGGGATTTATTTTGGCTGTATGACTTCTCCGGCATATCTGAAGGCTCTGCTGGCTTCTTTATGGAAGGAAAAGGGCTGGTGGACCTGGAAGCAGGAAATCCCATCCCCGCTGGTTATCAGAGAAGGAACGAATGGCAAGGGAAAGCGGATTACCTACTATCTGAACTATTCCGGCGAAGCGAAGGCGTGTGCCTGCGGAGGAAGCGGCAGGGAGCTGTTTTCCCAAAAAGCGGTAACGGAGGGAGAAATCCTGACCGTTGCACCTTGGGATCTGCTTATTGTGGAAGCGTAATATTTTCATTAACTTCCCGGCGGCCTGTTATCAGGCGGCCGGGAAAGCTATGTGTAAGGACGGAGAAAGGCTTCTGGTATGACAGAGTGCAGGCGTTATTCCATGCTTTATGGAGCTATCCCATGCTTTATGAAAAGGGAACCTCAGGTTGTCAGAATGGCAGGCGGTGGATTCCCTGCTTCGGGCGAAGCGGCAGACCTATGCCGGGAATGGCGGGGAGGAAAAAGAACCCTGCAGGCCGGGCGCCCATGATTTCCGTTATGAGGAAGAAGATTATTTTTTATATGGACACGTATCTGGGAGGACGGCTCTTCACCGGAGAGGAAGCGGTCTGGCAAAAGCAGGAAAAGGCAGCGGTACCGATTTGGTCAATGAATTATTCCGGCCGCACGCTGGCCGACAGCTTCGATACAGGCTTTCTGAAGGAAGCGCTGGGCCTTGTGGATGAAAAAAAGCCTTTCCGGGGCCCTGCGCTTTACCGGAAAGGCGAATACCTGTACCACTGTTCTTCCTGCGGCAGTTTGGAATGGTTTCAGGGACAGGAAGAAATTTATTATGGTACCGTTAAAATTTATGAGTGCATTTTTCATGGAGGGGCTGTTGCATAGCCCTTCTTTTTTTACAATATGTTGGTTATTCGTGCAGTTCCAGGGGCAGGCCGTCAGGATCCTTAAAAAAGGTCATTTTTTTTCGGGTAAATTCATCGATCCTTACAGGCTCCGTCTCAATCCCCAGCCCGTTTAATTCCCTTATTGTGTCCTCAATGCAGGAAACATGGAAGGCAAGATGCCTCAAACCGCAGGCCTCCGGATAGCTTGGACGCGCCGGGCTGCCGGGGATGGCAAAAAGCTCAAGCTCACAGTCTCCCAGCCTCAGGTCCAGCTTATAATCACCTCTGGCCTCCCGGTAATTCTCCCGGATAATTTCAAAACCCAGCAAATCCACGTAAAAATGCCGGGAAGCCTGATAGTCGGAACAAATCAGCGCAACATGGTGTATGGTATCCAGTTTCATAAGCTTCTCCTTTTATAATTATGATCGGGCAAAGATTTTACACGTTATATCCGGAGCCTTCCAGCAGAGGGAAAGTGCGGGAAATAGCCGAATTTAAGTATATTATACTATGCTTCTGTATTTTTTACCAACATCCTTTTCGTTGACAAAGCGGAATATTGTTTCTATACTTAACTTAGAAACAGTTGAATGGATTTAGCTGCGACATGGAAGAAGAGGATCTATGAAAGAGAAAAGGACTGTCAGTATTAACATGTTCGGTGGTTTTTCAGTTTCCTGCGGAGGGACGCCTGTTGTTCTGGATTACGCAAACACTACGAAGATGATACATCTTCTCATCTGTGTGCTTGCTGCCGGCAAAGAAGGAATTCCCAGAAAAGAACTCATCAGCCGGCTTTACGGACATGATGAGCTGGAGGATCCGACCGTGACTCTCCGGGTCAATGCTCACAGGCTCCGTAAATATCTGAAAACGAAGGAATGCTTCGGTGATGCAGATTGTATTAAAATCAAAGCGGGAAGCTATTTCTGGGATCGGGAGGAACAGCCCGTTGTTTTGGATACGGAAGTTTTTCTTGAGACGGCCGGTTTGGCTCTTAAGGAAATGGACGAGGATGAGAAAATTGCCCTGCTGATAAAAGCCTGCCATATTTATCAGGGAGAGTTCCTTCCTGAGCTTGCGGGGGAAGAATGGGTAGCCGTATCCGGCATGGAATATCAGAAATTGTATTTTGACTGTCTCAGGGAAGCGGAGGCGCTTCTGAAAAGCAGAGGGCGGTTTGAAGAACTGCTGGATTTGAGTACCCGGGCCTGCAGTATTTATCCGTATGAGGAATTTTATCTGGGCCAGATAGACTGCCTGATGTCTATGGAGCGTTTCAAGGAAGCCATGGATGTTTATGAAAAGGCCACCTCCTTCTATTTTGAAGAACTTGGGCTGACTCCGTCGGAAGAGATGATGGAACGCTTCCATGCCATGAGCGATAAGGTTCAGTTCAGGGCGGCAGTGGTAGCGGATATCAAGGATGGGCTGCAGGAGGAAAAGGAGAAATACGGCGCGTATTTCTGCACCTATCCCGGCTTTACGGACTGTTATCATATCGTATGCCGTATGCTGGAAAGGAACGGTCAGGCGGCCTTCCTGATGCTGTGCACCATGGTAGACCGGGAGGGACAGCCTCTGACAGATGAGAACAAGCTGGAAAAATATATGGAAAAGCTGAAACAGGCAATTGGCTCCTCACTGCGCAGGGGGGACTTTTATACCCGTTACGGAGCCAATCAGTTTCTGATTCTGCTGATTGGCCTGCACCTGGAAGACAGCTCTGTCATCCAGAACAGGATAGACAGCCGTTTCCTCAGCTTTGGACTGAAGGCCCGTGCTGCTATTGAGTATAAGGTACAGCCTGCGGTAGAGGAAGACAGGCCGGGAGAAGAACTGTCGTTCAGACAGGCCGGTTCCATTTGGAACTGACAGGAAACAATTGCATATACATAAAGAGATATGGAAAAGGCATAACCGTCCGGAGAACATCCGGGCGGTTTTTTTGTGGATGCAGCGTGGAAGCGGCTGATATCAAACAGGAGAAAGAATAGGGTATAATGCCCGTGCTCTTTTTATTCTGATTATCTGTTATTTTCTCTGGTTAAATCAAAAAATTAAAAACTCTTTAAAAAAAATTCATAATTCCCTCTGATGTAACGCTTGGTGTTACAGGTGGTTCGCTATACTCAAATTAACAGCGAAAGGGAGGTGCTTTATGCAGAATACTCCATTACGGGCCGGACCAAAACCCAAAAACATTGTCAGTGTCTGCATAGATGAGATAAATGAAGAGCTTGTAGCGGGCAGAATGTATCACTGTTATTCTGAATCCCCCGTTTTATTTTCCAATCAGCTGCAGCTGATAACGGAAATGGAAACGTTATATGACAGGCTGAATTTTCCTCAGGCATCAACCCGGGACAGAACACTGAAATCGAGAAAGGTACAGTCGGCAAAAGGCGAGGAGGCGGAAGCAATGAGGGATGAACAGGACGTAAAGAACCAGGTCGGACGTAAAGCTTCCTTCATTGTCCGGGTAAACAGCAGGCAGAATGCAACATGGCAGGGCTCCATATCCTGGACGGAAAAGGGGGTCACAAAGCATTTCCGGAGCGCCCTTGAGCTGCTGAAGCTCATGGACAGTGCCCTGGGAGATGAAACAATGAAAGATGATTAATTAATTTTGTTTAGTGAGTTATAAAAAATGGAGAGGAGAAACAAAAAATGAAGAAGGCAAAGCATTTGCAAAGATTTTGGGCGTTTCTACTGGCTTTTGTTCTTGTCAGTACGACTATAGCCAGTGACGGTATGAGTATCGTTGCGGCTGAGGGCGAAACTACGACAGAACAGACTGTAAGCGATCCAAAAACAGCGGAACAGACATCCAATAAGGGAGGATCAGCTTTTACGGCCGAGACTGAACAGCAGGGGGAAACACCTCAGGTAGAGGAAGGTTCTAAGACAGGCGGAAACACCTCTGGCGGCAGCAGTGAGAGCTCAACCGAAGAAAGTGTTGTGGAATCGGAATCCAGTACGGAAACAGGAACAAGTGGGGAATCGGTTAGTACAGAAGATATTGTTACAACTGAAGAAGGAACAGAAGAAACTTCGACAGAGGTAACTACGGAAGTGACTACTGAGACTGAAACAGAGACATTTACCGAAACAGAAGGAGCAAAAGCTGAAACCTTCACATTTACCTTTGATATAAGCGGTAAAGGCAGTGTAACAGATGAAGAAGGCAATAATGTGGGAAGTACTGTAACCGGTGAGACCGGAAGCGTCTATAAGTTCAATGTTGAAGCAGAAGGTACTGATGTTTCCATATTAGTAGACGGAAATGAAATCGGGACATCGAACGGTTCCTATGAAGTAGCCTTTGATGCAGATAAGAAGATTACGGTAACATTTGCTGAAACAGAGTCAGAAGTAAAAGAAGAAAAATATACAATTACATTCCAGATAACCGGTAATGGTAAAGTTACGGATACGGAAGGAACGGAAATCAATAGCTTGACCGGAAAAATCAATGAAGAACTTCGCTTTAAGGTAGAAGCGGAGAATGCCGACAGCAAGGTTACAGTTAAAATGGATGACAAAGAACTGACGGCAGCAGATGGAGTGTATACGGTACAGGGCAAGTCCGATACGGCAGTTAATGTCAATATCGAAGAGCCTGAAAAAGAAGAAATTGCATATACTCTGTATGTAGAACATTTTCTTGATACAAATAGAGGAAGGTATCACAGAGTAGATGCACCGGTTGAATTAACAGAAGCAGATTTCAAAGACGGGAAGATAGATGTAAGTAAATATGAATTTAAGCGTACCGGTATGGTATTAGTATCCGCCGAAACCCTTACAAAAGAAGATTTTGATAAGGATGGTAAGGGATATGCTGAAATTCATTACAAAGTAGCAGACGGATGGAAGATCGTTGATAACAGGCCTTCTTACCGTACCATATATCTGGGAAATCTTGATGAAGATAATCCGGATATCGTACCGGAAGGAGATTATTTTACACTGAAAGTGAAGTTCTCTTTTGAGGACGGTTCCTCCGTGGCAAATGATTTTACGGCAAAATATCTGATTGATGAAGATTCTTCCAAGAATACATATACGATATCTGTACCGAAGCAGGAAGGCTATTATCCTACCATCTCTGATACGGATGTAACATTATCCGCAGACGGAACCAGCCTGAACGGTAGCTACAGTGAAAAAGGAAGCAGGGAAATCACTGTTGTTTATAAGGTAAAACAGCTTCAGTATACGGTAAAGCATGCGTTTGAAAAGGCAGATGGAACCGAGTATACGGTTGATGATAGTCTGACGGAAACCTTCAGCGGCGATTATGGTGAGTTAACCGAAGCGAAAGCAGTTGCAGTGGATGGTTTTACACCGGAAGAGATTGCTAATGAAGTTCTTACGCAGGATGGTATTGTCATAACGATTAAGTATGACAGAAATACTTACTGGCTGACCTATGATGCCAATGGCGGTACCTATGTGGCCCGTGAATCCGGTAAGTATGAGCAGGTAATGACTGTAAAGGGAAATGATGCAACTACGCGTGTTGGATATACCTTTGATGGATGGTATCTTGATAAAGAGTTTACAAAAGAAGTTGGCAGGACCATTGAATTGAAGGAAGATACAGTACTTTATGCTAAGTGGGAAGCCAAGAAGGTTGGTTATTCTATTGTTTATCTGGCTGAAGATGTTAATGGGGCGGAAGGAAACCACGACAGGTATATTAAAACAGTATATATAGAAGCCACGAATAGGCGGAATACTACTAAGGCTGGAGATAAAATTGTAATTCCGGATTGGTATCTTCAAAATAGTTCACTTGGAGAGGAGCATTATCATCAAGCAGGCTATAATACAAACGTGATAGCTAAAGCAGATGGAACGTCTGAGGTTAGAGTGTATTATGACTTGAATGTATATAATTTTATTTTTAATGTAGCAACAAAATATTCGCCAAGCTGGAACTCATCATATACTGTTGCTGGCAAAATTACATTTGGAAAAGATACTTATACAGGAAGCCAATATAGATTTCAGGCGAAATATGGACAGAATGTATCTAGTGTATGGCCGGCTGCACAAAGTGTTACCGGAACCTATAGCAACAATAAAAAGTGTTATTTTGCTACATGGGGAGATAGTATTGCTACTAAGCGTTTGATTATAGGAGACGCTGAAGTGCCGGATGAACATGTCGATGGAGCATCTAGGACTTTTAAGGCTACATGGACTGGTCAAGATACTATGGTCGTAGGTCATTATTTCTTTGAGAAAGTGGATGGCAGTGGCTATGTAGAGGATCCGGTTTATAAATCTACGGTTTATGCAGATGGTTTAAGCCAAAAGGAAATTGAAGGATATATAAAAGCTGATGAGTATAAAGACCCTGAATATAAAAATGGTGCATGGAATTATTATTTTAAATATAAGCGTCAGAGCTATAAACTATATTTCTATAATGACTCCACAAGTCCTGTAAGACAGGAAACCCTAAAATATGGCTACCCGTTAACAAACTATAATTATACACCTAATGCGCCTACAGGAAAGAACGACTATACCTTTGGCGGTTGGTATGATAACAGTGCATGCGAAGGCGCCAGAATAGATTTGACAAATATGACAATGCCCAAAGCCAATCTGGCCTTATATGCAAAGTGGATTGCCCCTGAATACGATGTAAACTTCATTTCAGAAGGCAAAACATTACATACAGATAAAGTCGAGAAAGGCAATACAGTTAATCCCTATACAGATCCTGTAAGAAACGGCTACTCCTTCATAGGCTGGTATGAGTCAACATCACCCGATGCAAAGCTATTTGACTTCGCAAAGCCTATTACAAAAAATACAAACATCTATGCACATTGGAAAGCAAATACAGAAACAACCTATATTGTCCGTTATCTGGATAAGAATACCGGAAATCCTGTTTATCCGGAAACAGCTCCAATCAGCGGCAAGGTTGGAAGCAATGTAGTAGCGAAGGCGATTAATGTAGATGGGTATTTTGTGGATGCAAAATCGAAATCCATCGTATTGTCTGCAGAAGCGGAAAATAATGTAATTGTTTTCAACTATTATAAGATAGGTTCTGTTGAATTCCAGTATGTTACCAAATATGTGGATGATAATAACAACGTAATTTATTCTTCCGGGAATTTAACAACAAAGGACAATATTTTAACAGTGGCAGCAGATGCAAAAAAAGCCCCTGGCTATATTATTACGCCTACAAGAATAACAAAAAATATGGCAGTCGGGGAAGTTACTGAGTTTGTATTTAACTGTACTGCAAAGAGTTATAACATCACATATGTTAATGTAGAGGGAACAACCTGGAATGGGGCAGGCACGAATCCCAATCCCTCCACCTACAAAACAACAGATGCGGATATAACTCTCGTTAATCCAAGCAAGCCTTATTTTGAGTTTACCGGATGGACCTGCAGCGTTGAAGATACTGACGGAGAGCCGCATGATCCGATGCATACTGTTATATCCACAGGTTCCTATGGAGATCTCGTATTTACGGCAACATGGGAAGAAGTATTCCCTACGGAAACGATAACCATTACTGCAGCATCTGATGAGAAGATGTATGACGGAACGCCTTTAACAAATAATGGCTATACCTACACTCAGGGAATTTTGCATCCTGGAGATAAATTGACGGCTGTAGTTGTCGGATCGCAGACAGATGCAGACAAAACAGGTGTGAATGAAGTAGAAAGCTATAAAGTAACGCGTACCACCAGTGATGGAACCATTGATGTAACATCAAAGTATAATATTACGACTGCTCCCGGAGAACTTAAAGTAAATAAGCGCAGTGTGATTTTTACATCCGGAGACGGTTATAAGGTATATGATGGAACAGCCCTGACTAACAGCAACGTGGTAATAAGTGGAGATGGCTTTGCAGATGGTGAAGGAGTTTCCTTTAATGTAACCGGAAGCCAGTTGGTGGCAGGAGAATCTGAGAATACCTTTGCCTATACTTTGAATGAAGGTACAAAGGCTGTAAACTATGATATTCATATACAGTTAGGAAAGTTGGTGGTTGATCCGGTAAGTGGTGAATTTAAAGTAGTAGCCGGCACAAGCTCACGTATGTATGACGGAACACCTTTTTCCTACAATGTATATAATTTAGTGGAGGGAACTTTAGTATCTGGTGATAAGCTTGTAGTAACCATAGAAGGACAACTCACAGATGTAGGAGATACAGAAAATAAAATAACCAGTGTAAAGGTTATGAATGGCACTGTAGATGTTACAGCAAGTTATCCTAAGATTAGTACGATTAATGGTAAGCTTACAGTTACTCCCCGCACAGTTATCCTGACATCAGGCTCAGCAGAAAAAGAGTATGATGGAACACCTCTGACAAATGCTACGGTAACAGTAAGCGGCTCGGGCTTTGCAGCCGGTGAAGGAGCAGTCTATGATGTAACCGGAAGCCAGACTGAAGCAGGAAGCTCTGCAAATGCATTTACTTATCAGCTGAATGATGGAACAAAGAAGGATAACTATAATATAACGAAGGCAGAAGGTACCCTGAATGTAACTAAGAGGCTTGCAACAATTACTGTAACAGCAGGAAACGACAGCAAGAAATATGATGGTACTGAATTAAGGAGTAATACCTATTCCAGCACCGGAAAGCTTGCAGACGGTGAAACCCTTCTTGTTATGGTAGAAGGAAGCATTACCAATGTTGGTTCCACAGAAAACAAAGTAGCCAGTGTTAAGGTAATGCGCGGAGAGAAAGAGGTAACCTCCAATTACGAAAATATAGTAAAGGTATCCGGTACCCTTACGGTTACCAAGAGGAATGTGATTCTCACCTCAGCTACTGACAGCAAGGCCTATGACGGAACACCGCTTACCAACAGTAATATTACTGTCGGAGGAGATGGTTTTGCAGAAGGAGAAGGTGCAGCCTATGATGTAACCGGAAGCCAGACGGTTGCGGGAACATCAGATAATACCTTTACCTATACCTTGAATAAGGGGACTTTGGAAGGCAATTATGACATTACAAAGGCAGTAGGTAAGCTTACGGTGACAGCTTCGGAAAATGTAATTATAGTTACAGCAGCCAGTGCAGACAAAACATATGACGGAACGCCGCTGACGGATGCTGGCTACGCCTACACCGGAGAGCTTGCAGGTGATGACAAGGTTGTTGCTACAGTGGAAGGAAGCATTACGGATGCCGGAACACAGGAAAATAAGGTTACCCAAGTCAGGATTATGCGCGGAACAGAGGAGGTAACAGACAGTTACAGCCATATCGACAAAGTATCCGGAACCCTGACGGTAACAAAGCGTAATGTAATATTAAGGTCCGCAGATGACAGCAAGGCATATGATGGAACGCCGCTGACAAACAGCAATGTTACAGCTGGCGGAGATGGTTTTGCAGCTGGTGAAGGCGCAAGCTATGATGTAACCGGAAGCCAGACAGAAGCAGGCAGTTCACCGAATACCTTCAGTTATGTATTGAATGAAGGCACAAAGGAAAATAACTACAATATCATTAAGAACGATGGTACATTGACAGTAACGCCGAATCTTACAGAAATCAGAATCAAAGCATCTGATGCTGACAAGATGTATGACGGAACACCGCTGAGCAGGAATGCATACAGCAGAATCGGCGAACTTGTTGAAGGCGATACGCTGGAAGTAATGGTTGCCGGCAGTATTACGGATGCAGGAAGCACGGATAATATAGTAACCGGTGTGAAAGTAATGCGTGGTTCTGAGGATGTAACCTCCAGCTATGGTAATATTGTATTTGAAAAAGGAACACTTACAGTTACAAAACGTGAAGTTATTCTGACTTCAGCAAGTGACAGCAAAGCTTATGATGGAACTGCATTGACCAACAGTATGGTTACAGTTAGTGGTGATGGCTTTGCAGAAGGAGAAGGAGCTTCCTATAATGTGACGGGAAGCCAGACAGAGGCTGGAAAGTCTGACAACACCTTCACCTACAAGCTGAATAAAGGCACAAAGGAAGGCAACTATGTTATTGTTCCCAAAGAAGGTGTGCTGGAAGTAACAAGAAATATGACAGAAATAAGTGTTACAGCAGGAAGTGCGAAGGAAAAATATAATGGAGCACCGCTGTTAAGCAATACTTATTTCAGTACGGGTACATTGGCAGACGGCGACAGCCTTGTGGTTATGGTTGAAGGACAGATTACGGATGTGGGAACTGTTAAAAATACAGTGACCAGCGTAAAAGTAATGCGTGGTTCCAAAGATGTGACCGACAGCTATGGCAATATTATTACAGCAAACGGAAAACTTGAAGTAACAAAACGCGAAGTGATTTTAACCTCAGCAAGTGACAGCAAGGAATATGACGGAACACCGCTGACTAATGACTTGGTTACGGTAAGTGGAGATGATTTTGTAAAGGGTGAAGGTGCAGCTTATGATGTAACCGGAAGCCAGACCTTTGCAGGAACTTCTGAAAATACATTTACTTACGCATTAAAAGATAATACAAAGGCAGATAATTATGAAGTAACGACTGTATTTGGGAATCTGGAAGTAACAAATAATGAAGCAGAGAAACGTATTATTACAATCACTGCAGCAAGCGATACAAAGCCGTATGATGGAACTGCTTTAACAAAGGCCTCCGCCGATGTAGAGGATCAGCTTCTGGCAGACACTGATACGCTGCTGTTTACAGTAGAAGGAAGTCAGACAATAGTAGGAAGCAGCGCAAATAAGGTTCAAAATGTCTCCATCATGAATGGTACGGAGGACGTAACGGATTACTATACGGTTATTACAGCCGACGGTACTTTAAAGGTAACAGGTAGTATAACCTACAATGAAAATGGCGGTTCCGGAAACGTGCCTGAAGACAGTAATCAGTACGATTATGATGCGGATATTACCTTAATGGGCGCAGGAGAGTTATATCGTGACAATGCAGTTTTCCTGGGATGGAGTGAAGCTCCGACAGCGCTTGTTGAAAGCCAGGAAGCAGAAGCTGCGGCAAATATTCTTGGAAGTACAATCAGGATGGGTGAGACAAATATCACAGTATATGCGGTATGGGCTATCGATGAAAATGGTCCGGATGGCGGCCCTGATGATACGCCTGATTATAAAGAATATCCGATTACCTATTATGGCAATGGAGGAAGCGGCAGTGTAACAGATACCAATATTTATCCTGTAGATTATGATGTGACATTGCTTGCAAACGGATTCAGCAAGGATGGAAATCATTTTACAGGCTGGGGAATTGATGCGCAGGGTTCTGCTGTATATCAGCCGGGCAACACGCTGAGTATGGTGGAAGGCGGACTGTCAGTATATGCACAGTGGGCAGCCAACTCTGCTCCTACTCCTGAGAATCCCGATCCTAACCCTAACCCGAATCCGACCCCTGACACGACACCGTCTACAACAGGAGTACTCGGCGAGGCACTTCCTCCCGCACAGCCTGAAGTAGGAGTCCTTGGTGAAGCGGCAGGACCGGAGGTAGGAGTTCTTGGCGAAAGCAAGGGACCTGGAACCGGAGATACAGCTCCAATCGCAGGCTGGTCATTCCTGATTATGGGTGCAGTTCTTACCCTGGGAATTACCGCCAAGAGACGGAAAAAGGACGAAAAATAATTTCCCTTTCAAAAACAAGTACTGAAATTTAAGACATAATACCAGAAAGTACCACAAAGAATTGGCGCCCGTCGGAAATAACCCGGCGGGTGCTTTTTTTATGCAAAGGATACTTGTTAATACGCCAGGAAAGCCATGGAATTCGTTACCAATACACTTCCTGCGCGGAAAACAGGCATTTTCCCTCTTAAGAATTTCTTTCGTTTTTTATCCACAATTTTTCGCTGTTTCTTCCCTGCTTATTCCTTGACTGTTTATAGTATATAGAATATAGTATACCTAAAGAACAATATTATATCTCATATAATATCATAAGTCCCAATGGAAGGGAGTGTACAATATGGTTTTTAATACAGGAGCGGCATTGTTGGATGCAATTGTGCTCGCTGTTGTCTCCAAGGAACCGGAAGGAACCTATGGATACAAGATAACCCAGGAAGTACGGCAGGTAATAGAGCTGTCGGAGTCCACCTTGTATCCGGTATTAAGAAGACTGCAGAAGGATGACTGCCTTGCAGTTTATGATATGGAATGTGCCGGCAGGAACCGCCGTTACTATAAAGTTACGGAAAAAGGAATGGCACAGCTTGCATTATATGAAGAGGAATGGAAAAAATATTCCGCCAAGATAACAGGAATGTTCGAGGGAGGTATTAATCAATGAACAGACAGGAATTTATGAATCAGCTGGAAATGCTCCTTTCGGACATTTCCCAGGCAGAACGGGATGAGGCGCTGCAATACTATAATGATTATCTGGATGACGCGGGAATTGAAAATGAAGAGTCTGCCATCCGGGCACTGGGTTCACCCATACAGGTAGCTGCCAATATTAAGGAAGGCCTGAAAGAGGGAAATGAAGCCGGGGAATTTATGGAAAACGGCTTCCATATGAATAATGAAGAAAAGGATATGATGATTCTTCCCGGCGAAGCTTCTTCAGAAGACGATAAGGCTGCGGAAGAAACCAGGTTCGCAGACGGAAATACGGATGGTGTGTTTGACGCCATATTAAGCTCCGGCGGAGCCAATGCGGATATTGAGACGGTAGACGCAGAAATCATGAAGGCTGAGGTTGTAGATGCGGCTGTAGTGAATACGGATGCAATGGATTTGGATGTGGTGACGGCCGACAGTGACAGCGCGGATAGCAATGGAGCTGACAGTAATGGCGTGGTTAGCAATAGCGCAAATACAGACATTGCAAAAAAAGAAAATACAGCTCCGGCAAACAGCTCAGAGCCGAAGAAGGCTCAGGAAGGCTTTGTGGATATCAATCCCGATCCGTTCCGCGGCCTTTACAAGGATATCGATTCCTGCCAGATTCACGGCAAAGAGCAGAATATGGATTCTGCGCAGGCAGGCCAGGGGTACCAGGGCAGCGGCCAGGGCCAGGCAAGTGGCGGCCGGAATAATCAGAACAGTTATGGAAATCAGTACGGCGGCCAGAACCAAAACGCCGGACCGAAGCCTGAAAGCTATCAGAATCAGGCAGGCGGCCAGGACATGAATGGATATCACAATCCCAATGGCGGCCCCAACTTTGCCGGATATCAGAATCAGGGCGGGTATCAGAACCAGAACGGGTATCAGAATTACAACGGATACCAGAACGGATATCATAATCAGAATGGCGGCCAGTACCAGAGCGGCCCTGACGGATATCAAAACCAGAACAGCTACCAGTATCAAAATCCTAACGGAGCCCCGAATCCCAACGGCTATCAGAATCAGGGCGGTCCCAACGGATATCAGAATCAGTACAGCAATCAATACCAGAATCAGTATCAATACCAGAACCAGTACGGAAACGGCTGCCATCAGCCGCCTAAGAAGAAAAGCAGTGCCGGCAGAATCGCATTAATTGTTCTGCTGTGCATCTTCGCCCTTCCGGTCATCCTGCCGCTGGGCATCGCGGCAGTAGCGGTGGTATTCAGCCTGTTGGTATCGGTCATTGCGGTTCTTGGTTCCCTGGTGGTTGCAGGAGTGGTCATTCTTATCGTGGGAATCGCACTTGTCATCACCGCGTTTCTTAAGCTCTTCCTTATGCCGGCGGCAGCGCTTTATCTGTTGGGCGGCGGACTGGCATGTACCGGAATTGGCCTGGCTATGACAGCAGGAATGATATGGCTGGTAGTCAAAGTGGTGCCGGTAATGTGCAGAGGCTTTGTAAATCTGTGCAGATGGCCTTTTACCAGAAGAAATGCAGCATAAATTTAAGGAAGCAATGGCTGAAGGGAAAGCGCTTTCGGCCATCCTGATTCAGGAGTGACTTTAATCATATGTCCGCGGAAGCGGGCGGATGGGAATTGATGCAGTATCGCAGGCAGACCTGCGATATGCGGGAGGTATAAAATGAATAAATTTTTAAAAATATCCTTACTCGCTGCGCTGGTAATGGTGGTTCTGGGAGCTGTCCTGGCGATGACGGGAAGAGCGGCCGGCGGCAGGGCGCAGGTGGATGAAATGTACAAAAACGGGGAACTGGATCTTCCCTTTGTGAACATGCCCTATGGCTGGCACGGCGGATATTATAATGATGAATATGTGGATTATGAATATTCAGGTGACTATGATTATGATGACTATGAGGATTACAATGGATTTACGGTAGGCGACAGCGTGGATTTTGACAGCAGCTATCCGATACACAAGGCTGATTTTAAGGATACGATTCCTTATTCGGCAGCATCTCAGACAGCAGCTTACCTGGATGTGGATATGGGCGGCGTCGGATTTTATGTAAAAAAATCCCCGGACAGCAATATTCATCTGGAAGGCATAAATGTTAAAAAAGTTCAGTATTTCCTGGAAGACGGTACGCTCTATATCAAGGCGCTTGACAGGCACAACATGGAGCATATGGACAAAATCAGCGATACGGCCACCAAAGTATACCTTTACCTGCCTGATACCTGCGCTTTTGTGGATGCGGTTATGGAAATAGGCGCGGGGGAAGCGGAAGTGTCCGTGATGGATACGGAAAGTCTCACATGTTCGGTAGGCGCCGGCAGCCTGACCTTCGACGATTTAAAAGCGACGGATACCTATTTCGAACTGGGAATGGGTAAGCTTGTCCTTAAAGAAGCTGCTTTGGAAAATATGAATTTTGACATCGGTATGGGCAGCATGGAATATGAAGGAAGCGTAACCGGGGACGTATACGGCAGCTGCGGAATGGGAAGTATGTCAATGCGGCTGGACGGATATGAAAAGGATCATAATTACGAAGTGGAAGCATCTATGGGAACCGTAATTATCGGAGATAATGAATTCGGCGGGATGTCTTCCGAGAAAAGCCTGAATTACGGAGCTGACAGTTATTTTGACTTATCCAGTTCCATGGGAAAGATAGAAATTTACTTTACAAATCCGGAATGATGAACGATAATATAAGAAAGCGGCAGCCGATTTGAACGGCGGAACTTGGAGGAAATTATGGACGAATACAATAATAATGAAAATATGAACCAGGGACAGAACCAGAACACGGATCAATATGGCAGCAATGGAAATTTTAATTCCTATAATAATAACGGCTCTTATCAGCAAGGGAATGACTGGCAGAACGGCGGCTATGGGAACAGCGGTTATAATGGCGGCAGTAGTTTTAACGGAAACGGCGGTTATAACGGCGGCTACAGCAACAGCGGACGCCAGCCCGGAAGACGCCTGAGCAAATCCACTACCAATAAAATGGTATGCGGTGTGTGCGCGGGAATCGCGGAATATTTTAACTGGGACCCGACGATAATAAGAATTATATGGATAGCGGCCAGTATTTTCCTGGGAGCAGGCTTCCTGGGACTGATTGCTTACTTCATCGTAGCCGTTATCATGCCGGAGGGCTGAGACTGACAGGAGGTAATGAAGCATGTGGGATAAGATCAAACCTGAAGAACTGACGGAGAATGTTTTCCATCTCATCAATGATGACTGGATGCTGGTAGCGGCCGAGGATGGCGGCAGGACGAATGCCATGACGGCGAGCTGGGGAGGCGTAGGTATTTTATGGGGCAAGAAGGTAGCCTTCGTATTTGTACGGCCTCAGCGCTACACCAAAGAATTTATAGACAAAAGCGATAAGCTCTCGCTCAGTTTTTTTGATGACAGCTGGCGTAAGATGCTGAATTATATGGGAACCGTATCCGGAAGGGATGAGGATAAGATCGCGGCAAGCGGCCTGCATGTGGAAATGGTCAACAGCGCGCCGGTATTTAAGGAAAGCCGCATGGCTCTTATCTGCCGGAAGCTTTATGAACAGCCGATGACGGAAGAAAGCTTTGTGGATAAAGAGCTGGCAGCGCAGCATTATGCACAGAAGGACTTCCATACCATGTATGTGGTGGAAATAGAGAAGATTCTGGTACAGAACCAGTAAATCAATAAAGAAGCGGAAGACCGGGGAGAAACTATAAGCTCCGGCCTTCCGCTTTTTTCGGCCTGCTTTTGTGGTCCGCTTTTGAGATCCATTTTTCCGGTACGCTTTTTGCGGCCGTTGACAAAGCGGCGCGGCTGAACGTATAATAATTGCGTATGCAATGACACAGGACGGAGGAAAAGCAATGGATAAAAATGGCGGCTGGCGGAGGGGAAAGGCAGCGTTTCTCAACCAGCTGTGGCAGTGTACATGGAAGGATGCGGCAATTACCTTTGGAGTGCTTTTCATAGCCACGGCTGCGGCTTTTGTGTATTACAGAATATCGGCCAGCAATATTAATGTAGTGATGTTTTATACCCTGGCCCTGCTGTTTATTTCGCGGCTGACCAGCGGATATCTGCCGGGGATTGCAGCGGCGATGGTGAGCGTGGTATGCGTGAATTATCTTTTTACCTATCCCTATTTGCAGCTGAATTTTACGCTGGACGGATACCCGGTTACCTTTATCTGCATGCTTGTGGTCTCTGTGATAACCAGCGCATCCGCATCCCATATGAAGCAGCAGTCCAGGATTCTGGCCGAGCGTGAAAAAATGCTGGCTGAGGCTGAAAAGGAAAAAATGCGCGCCAATCTGCTTCGCGCGGTTTCCCATGACCTGCGCACTCCGCTGACCGGCATTATCGGCGCCAGCAGCTCCTATCTGGAAAACGAGGAAAAGCTGGATACGGATGAAAAAAGGGCGCTGGTCAGCCATATCGGCGAGGATGCCAACTGGCTGCTGAATATGGTGGAAAATCTGCTGACTGTCACCCGTATCAGAAATGATTCCGCCAGCGTGAACAAATCCTTGGAGCCGGTGGAGGAGGTTATGTCCGAAGCCGTATTCCGTCTGAAAAAGAGAATACCGGATGCCAATATAAGGGTGCTTCTGCCGGAGGAATTTGTCATGATTCCCATGGATGCGACGCTGATAGAGCAGGTTCTGGTAAATCTTATGGAAAATGCGGTTTTTCATGCGGGAAGTACGGAGCCGATAGAATGCCGCGCCGAAATAGGCAGGGATACGGTTACCTTTTTTGTGACGGATCAGGGCGTGGGAATTGACGAGGATAAGCTGGAAACCATTTTTGACGGAACAGGGCAGACGGAAAACAGCAGCGCTGACGGACACAAGGGAATGGGAATTGGACTGTCGATCTGCAAGACGATCATAGTTGCCCATGGAGGGACCATAAGCGCCAGGAATCTGGAACGGGGAGCGCAGTTTGGTTTTACCCTGCCCAGGGGAGAAGCAAATGAAGACTGACGGTAGCGGTTTGGTTATATGAACAGCTACGGCTGACGAAGGAGAAAAACAATGCAGGCAAAGGTAACCATTCTTATCATAGAGGATGAAAAAAATATATGTGATTTCATAGCAACTACCCTGAAGGCGCAGGGCTACAAAACGATTACAACGGGCCTTGGCAGGGAGGGGATTTCCCTCACAGCCTCCCAGTGCCCGGACGTGATCCTGCTTGATCTGGGGCTGCCGGATGTGGACGGCATGGAGGTTATAAGACAGGTCCGTTCCTATTCGGCCATTCCCATAATCGTCATATCCGCAAGAACGCAGGAGAAAGAAAAAGTAATGGCGCTGGATCTGGGGGCGGATGATTATATTACCAAGCCCTTCGGCTCCTCCGAGCTTCTGGCAAGAATCCGCACTGCGTTGCGGCACGGGAACCGCCCGGTAGGAGGGAGCGCAATGGTTGACCGCCCTTATAAGGCCAAGGGGCTGGTTATTGATTTTGACCGGCGTCTGGTGACGGTGGAGGGGGAAGCGGTCCATCTTACCCAGGTGGAGTTTAAAATCGTGTCCTTCCTCGCCAGGAATGCAGGCCGGGTCATGACCTATGACACTCTCATTTCCCATGTATGGGGGCCGTATGCAGACGATAACAACCGGATTCTCAGAGTGAATATGGCCAACATCCGCAGAAAACTGGAAAAAAATCCGGCGGAGCCCCAGTTCATCCTGACGGAAATCGGGGTTGGCTACCGGATGGCTGAGGACGAAAACCAGGAAAACGATACGGAGTAGCGCTTATTTAAAAGGCGCCGGGAGGATAAAGGAAAATATCCTGCCGGCGCTTTTTATGTATTTATGGACGCGTATGATTTTCGTTTGATTAAAACTATGCCTGTGTGGCTCCGAAATCAATAGGAGCGTCGGGGGCGGCGGGAGCGGATGCCGGAATGGCTTCTTCAAATTCTTCCTCGTAATCCTCATCCCTCTGGGGAGCAATGGTCCGTACATTCACGCCATTTACTTCTATATGATCATTTACCGTGATCACCAGGCATTCCTTGCCGTCAATAATTCTTGTCTCGATTAAATCCGTGCGTTCGGGATTGACCTTAATCACCACATCCGGCGTCTCGATGTTAAATTTCCGGACACTGGCAATATTTGTGGCAAGCAGGGAGGCCTTTTCCCCGGCAGCGGCTTCAAAGGTCTGGTCAAAGGTTTCCATTTTTTCTTCAGGAACGCCGCTCAACTCGAAAAGACGCTTTACATCCGGCTTGGTGAGCACGAGAGGGTCGGGAGAATCTTTGGTCTCCTCCACCATTTCCGTCAGATGCTCATGGATATTCTTAACGACCTCATAATCACAGTCTTCACCCAGCGTGTCCTCAATCAGATAATTAAAGGTTTCCTTCTGGCTTTCTGCCGTGAGAGGGATGAGCGTGCAGCCAAACATGTTTTCTATGAACTCCGGCTGCAGTTCTTCCGCCTGCTTGGAAAAATAAAGCATGGAATGGATATCGGAATTACGGTCGTTGAAGGCCGGGAACAGAAAGCCCTTGGCCGGCGGGTCAACAATCCAGTCACGAATCCGGTTTTCAATATTGTTGGTTTCCGTGTTGTAGAAAAGGCCCGGCTTTGAGAGCTTGACCGGACAGAGGCTGCAGAGCAGGTACTCATAGACATCCTCGGAGGCATCGAACATTTCCGAACCATCGGTGGATTTTCCGGGGATATCGTAAGCCACATGGATGAGGATGATGTAATAATTTTCCGGAAAATAGTAGTTTTCAATTACTTTCTGGTAAAACTCCTCCAGCAGGACATCATCCTGGAGCTTACTGTCACGCAGCTTCAGCAAAAATTCCTGGGGGCCTCCCGGATTTTCAGCATCCAGGGGAAATTCCAAATTCAGCAGATTTTTTCCCAGAGTGCCGGAAAGGGTCTGCTTGAAAATATTAAAATATTTAAAGGTTTCTTCTTCAGGAAGGGAAAGGAAGGCTTCCTTGATCTGTGTTTTGATGTTTTTTTCTCCGTCCACGTAGCAGCCGCAGATACGGGAAATGGAACATTTTTCGTGGGTATACTGCTTTCTGATTTCAAGGACTTCTTTTTTGTTCATACATTTACCTCTTTTTATAAAGAAACGTCCTATGGGACGATCCTGTTTGCATGGAAGGCAGGGCAGTTGTTATGATAGCATATTTTTCACTGAAAATCAATTTGGGCAGGCGCCGTCATGTTGGGCAGGCGGCTTCAGCAGGTTTTGGCAGGCAGGCGGCGTGAGCAGATAGAGGAAGTTTTCAAAGCAGACGCCCTGGGGCTGCGGAATATGCAGTTCAGAGGATGCCTTGGTGCAGGTGCGGACAAAGGCGGCGGCCTTTTCCACAGAAGCGGGGAAAGGTACGCCGTTTACAGCGTCGGCAGCTATGATGGAAGCAAAAATGTCCCCGGTTCCCGGCCGGGATTCCCCTGCGGCGTGCATCCGGCAGCAGCTGTGAAGGCGGCCGGCCTTTGCGGCATTTTCATCAGCTGTGGCTGCGCCGCTGTAGCAGGAGATAAAATTAATGAAATCTTCCTGCTCCTGCATGCCCGTAATTACAATCCGATCCGGTCCCATGGCATGCAGCCTGTCTGCGAGCGCTGTCAGTTCTTCCACCGTCCAGCCGGATTCCCGGTAAGGGGTGTCCGCCAGAAGGCAGGCCTCCGTAATATTGGGGGTGATGATATCCGCCAGGGAAAGAAGCTCCTTCATCTGTGCGCAGTGCTCAGGGGTGACGGTGCGGTAGGCTTTTCCGTGATCACCCATGACGGGATCGAGAATTACTGCGGGCCGTGCCGACAAGGCTTTCGACTCCTGTATTTCTATCTGGGAAACAAGAAAATCCCTGACGATTCCGATTTGCTCCACGCTGCCAAGAAAACCGCAGTAGATCCCGTCAAAGGTCAGCTCCAGCTCCTGCCATTTTTCCAGGTACTGCGGCAGGATAGGGGTGCAGTCGTGCATAAAATGAACCGGAAAGCCGGTATGATTGGAAAAAACTGAGGTGGGAACCGGGCAGACCTGGACTCCCATGGCGCTGATAATGGGCAGGGAGACGGTGGTGGAGCAGCGGCCGTAGCCTGCAATATCGTTGATCATGGCTATTTTTTTCGGAATTCCGCAGCTGATTCGTGCTTGCTCCGTCATGTTTTGAACTGTCATGGAATTATACTTCCTTTTCTGAAAATATTGTTATTATAATGCAGGCAGCGCGGAGGGGAAATGTCTTCCGTAAGCTGCCTGCGGCATTACAATTGATCCGCAGGCGGGTGGATTATTGCCTGAACCAGTCTATTATAACAAAAACAACGGCACTCCGGCTACCGGAATGTCGTTGTTTTAAGAAATTATTTTTTAGTTCAGAAAATTATTTCGCTTCCTCTGTTTTCCCGATTTTAAAGAAAAGGCCTGCCTTCTGAAGCGCCGGGCGCAGGGCCATATAAACGGCAACAGCTACGATTGTGGAAAGTACGGCATTGATGGAGGTGGAAGCGATGTTCCAGGCCAGGGTGATGTCCGCCGCGGGTTTTCCAAGGATCAGCAGCTTATAGAAATAGCCCACCAGGGGATCTGCTACCATATTAAAGGCGAGGCCGCCGATTGCGGCAAACAGCGTCCACTGGAAGATTTTCTTTTTATCGCTGATATGTGTGATTTTGCCGCATTTATGTGCGATAAGGCCGGTTATCAGGCCGATGCACAGCTTCAGCAGGAAGGTTTTCGGCGCATATACCACATATACCGGGTCAAAAATATCGCCGATGGTCATTCCCAGAGCGCCGCCGATGCCTCCGTAAAGCCCGCCCAGAATCAGGGCGCCAAGGACGCATACCGCGTTACCCAGATGGATGGATGTGGCATCTCCGCCGGGCAGGGTGATTTTAATCTGCAGAAAGGTGAATACCACGTAGGACAGGGCGGCAAATACGCCTGTCATTACCAGCTTCTGTACTTTTTCATTTCTCATAACTGTCTCCTCCTCAAATTAACGGTTTTGGTACTTTTTTATCATATCCAGGAAAAAAGCATGGACGGCAGGGTTATCCGTAAGCTCCGGGTGAAAGGACATGGCCAGCTGGCTGCCAAAGCGTACGGCGGCGATCTGTTCACCCTCCGGCCTTTGTATGGCGGCCAGAATTTCCGTTTCCGGCGAAGCGCGCAGGATGAGCGGGGCGCGGATAAAGGTCATGGGGACGGGGCCGATTCCTTTAAAGTCCCCTTCGGTACGAAAGCTTCCCAGCTGTCTTCCGTAGGCATTTCTGCGGACAGTGACGGGGAGTGTGCCGAAGCAGACGGGGCCGCCATCCTCTTTTTTGCGGGCGAGAAGAATCAGCCCGGCGCAGGTTGCGAGGACGGGCAGGCCGTTCTCCAGCATTTCCTTAAGCGGTTCATAAAGCTCCAGCTCCAGAAGAAGCTTGTGCATAACGGTGCTTTCGCCTCCGGGAAGCACAAGGCCATCCGGCGGTCCGTCCGCCAGGTCTTTTCTTTGCCTGATTTGAAAGCATTGGGCGCCCAGGCTTTTCAGCATGGCCTCATGCTCCAGGAAAGCGCCCTGTACGGAAAGAATTCCTATTCTCACGGCTCTGGCTCCTTTACTTTCCTCTTTCTGCCATCAGGAGCTGAATTTCAGACTCGTTGATGCCGACCATGGCTTCGCCCAAATCCTCGGAAAGGGAGGCAAGAAGCGCCGCATCCTGGTAATTGGTGACGGCTTTGACGATGGCCGCCGCGCGTTTGGCGGGATTGCCGGATTTGAAAATGCCGGAGCCCACGAAAACGCCTTCTGCGCCCAGCTGCATCATCAGGGCCGCGTCGGCAGGGGTGGCGATGCCGCCCGCTGCAAAATTCACCACAGGGAGCCTGCGGTTTTCATGGACATACTGAAGCAGCGTGAAGGGAACCTGAAGCTCTTTTGCGGCTTCAAACAGTTCGTCTGGCCTGAGTGAGGCGATGCGGGCGATCTCACTGTTCATTTTACGCATATGGCGCACTGCCTGAACGATATCGCCGGTGCCGGGCTCTCCTTTGGTGCGGATCATGGATGCGCCCTCGCTGATACGGCGCAGCGCTTCTCCCAAATCCCTGGCGCCGCAGACAAAAGGGACGCGAAACGCCGTTTTATCAATATGATAGACGTCATCTGCCGGGGAGAGGACTTCGCTTTCATCAATATAATCTATTTCTATGGCTTCCAGTATCTGCGCCTCCGCGAAATGGCCGATGCGGCATTTCGCCATGACGGGGATGGATACGGCCTCCTGTATGCCGCGGATCATTTTGGGATCGCTCATACGGGATACGCCGCCGGCAGCCCGGATATCGGCGGGGATACGCTCCAGGGCCATGACGGCGCAGGCGCCTGCCGCTTCTGCGATCCTGGCCTGCTCCGGCGTGGTGACATCCATGATAACGCCGCCTTTGAGCATCTGTGCGAGTTCTTTATTCAGTTCATATCTGTTTTCAGTCATGCGGTTACCTCCTGTTGCAATTGCTTGCATTTTATTATACATAAAAGTGGCATGATAGAAAGTGCCATTTTGCAACTTTTTAACCATGCCAGTTTGGGGGAAGGGAAGGTGTTTAATATTTTTTTTATGATAAAGTGATTCTTATTGTTCCCAAATGCAGAAAGAGGTATGATGGAAAAAGAATTGACGGAAGGATGTCAGAATTATGTGGAGCAGGTCCTCATGGACAGGGGCGGCCTGCAGAAAGCGGAAAATGAGAACTATGGATTTCACAGGGAATACCGGGTGCTGGTACATGCTTGAAAACTGCCCCGGATCGATGGTGGGAAGGCAGGTGGCAGGAAATGCGGGTTGCGGTGATAGCGGATACCCATGGGCTGCTCAGGCAGGAGACGGTTGATTTGATTGAGGGCTGTGATGCGGTGATCCATGCGGGAGATGTGGATACGCCGGACATTTATGAGAAGCTGAAGGGGCAAAAACCCCTTTATCTGGTGCGGGGGAACAATGACGGCGGCTGGGCCGGGCAGCTGCCGGAATCGCTGCGGTTTGAACTGGAGGGCGTTCCCATTTTTCTGATCCATAACAGAAAAGATATCCGGGGAACAGGGGAGAATGTGAAGCTTGTGATTTTCGGCCATTCCCATAAATACAGTGAGGAATGGGCGGAAGGAAGATGCTGGCTGAATCCGGGCAGCTGCGGGAAAAGAAGATTCAGGCTTCCGCTTACCATGGCGGCCGTTACCCTGCTGGACGGGAAAATAGCTGCGGTGGAACGGATAGATCTGGAAAACGCAGAATACGGAAAAAACATAAGCCCGGCAGCCGGCTGCAGGGAAACCATGCCGCCGGAAGCGGATCGCAGAAAAGCGGTCGGCAGGATTCTCAGGGGAATGGACAAAGGGGAAACAATTGCAGAAATGTCCTTAAAATGGAAGCTGCCGCAGGATTTTGTGGAGCAGGTATGCCGGATAAGGGTGACGCATCCGGGTGTGACTGCGGAAGGAATTGTGAATAAAATGGAGGTGAATGAGCTGCGGGGGCGGTGAAGGACGAGGAGTGAAGCGGGGCCCGGGTTACATTAATTACATTGGAAGAAATATACGGCCCGGGTAATCCGCAGGTGATAAACCTGCGGCAATAGTAATGAAACATAAAAAATAACAAGAGCCTTCTCAGCTCGGCCGGCAGGGATGTACACTGCTGGCGGCGCTGAGAAGGCTCTGTTCATTTCCATTTTTTTTTTGCCGGAATCCCGGCCTCTGATTCCCTGAAAGCTCAGCTCCGGGAACATGATTTCTGAAAGCGAAGTCTGTTATTTAAGCTTTTCCTGAATATCCAGCAGCTGGAAAATCATATTATCAATCATTTTTTTATAGTCATCCCTCAGCAGTGTGTAGCTTTCCAGAATTCCATTGGTAACCTGCGCTGTCGGGGGCATTTCATTGAAAGCACTGTAAATATCGCTGACGCCGTACAGCCTGCACAGCTTTAAAAACGTGTATCCGTCAGGCTCAGACTTGCCGACCTCCCAGGAAGCCAGGGTACTTTTATTCTTCAGGCCGAGCAGATCGGCGGCTTGCTGCTGTGTATATCCTCTGGCCTTGCGTAAAGTACGAAGAGTATTGCCAAACTGTTTATTCGCCATATTGTCACCTCACAACTGCATAATACAGGATTGCCTGTAACAAGTCAATTTATTAGTTGAAAAATTCGAATTAAATATGTTGACAAGACGAATAATTCGATTTTATAATGGTAAAAGAGCGAAAAAATCGATTTTGAGGGGAGGAAATATGAACAAAAAGCTGATACGGTTTTTAACGGACTGTATGACGGAAAAGAAAATAAACTGCAGCATGCTGGCGCATCTGACCGGGATTGATTACCAGAGGATTCTCATGATTTTCCTGGGGGAGGATACTATCAGCGGAAGTGAACTGCTCTGTATCTGCAGGGCAATGGGCGTGGAACAGGCGGCACTGATGGCATTGCTGGAGGGTGCGGCCTGACGGCATCAGGAAGAACAGTACGAAATCAGGAGGAAAAGAAAATGGGTGGTAAAGCAGGGAAAGTACATACCTGGAATAAGGACAGGTTAAAGGGACAGCTGGAAATTCAGTCAATGGTTTGGCCGGGGCTGATTTTCCTGTTTATATTCAGCTATATTCCCATGTACGGGATCATTATTGCATTTAAGGATTTTAATATTATGTCCGGCTTTGCCGGAGGGGAGTTTGTAGGACTGAAATATTTCCGTCAGTTCCTTACGGATCCTCAGCTGCCGCTGGTTCTGAAGAACACGGTTATGATAAATCTTCTGGGGCTGCTGATAGGCTTTCCCGCGCCGGTGCTGCTTGCAATCTTAATTACCGAGCTGAGAGGGAAAAGATTCCGGAAGCTGGCGCAGACGGTATCCTATCTTCCGCATTTCCTGTCCTGGGTTATATTCGGCGGCATCATGCTTGAGCTTCTGGCCTCCGGGGGGATTGTCAATAAGATGCTGAACACGCTCCATCTGGTGGACGGCAGTCTGAACCTGATGGCTGACCCGGGTAAATTTTATATGATATTCACCATTATTTCAGTAATTAAAAGCATCGGATATGGCTCGATACTTTACATATCTGCCATTACCTCTGTAGATCAGGACATGTACGAAGCTTCATACATTGACGGGGCAAACAGGTTTCAGAAAATTATATATATCACGATCCCGGCCATTATGGGGACGATTGTCATCATGCTGATATTTCAGATAAGCAATATTCTTAATACCGGGTTTGAACAGGTGCTGATTCTGCAGAATTCGCTGAATATCAGCGCGAGTGAGACGATTGACACCTATGTTTACAAAATAGGCATGACGCAGCAGCGGTATTCCTATGCGACGGCCGTGGGCCTGTTCAAATCAGTAATTGCGGTAATCCTTTTGTGGGCAGCCAATAAGAGCTCCAATAAGA
This sequence comes from Eisenbergiella massiliensis, assembly GCF_003435485.1. Taxonomy (NCBI): domain Bacteria; kingdom Bacillati; phylum Bacillota; class Clostridia; order Lachnospirales; family Lachnospiraceae; genus Eisenbergiella; species Eisenbergiella massiliensis. Next base: position 262,964 of record NZ_QVLV01000007.1, on the reverse strand, counting down.
TAACCGGAAAAGGACTTTTTTAAGGAAGGCGGGATGAGCGTGGACGAGGAAAGAAAGGTTGGCAGGATTAAGCCATTTGATGTGATTAATATTATTATAATGATAATTTTCATTTTTATTATGGCCTATCCTTTGTGGTTTATTATTGTAGGGGCTTTTAATGAAGGAAAGGACTATATGCGCGGCGGCGTCTATCTGTGGCCGAGGGTGTGGACGCTGGATAATTTCAAGGCCGTATTCCGGGACAGAAGCATAATCGGAGCATTTGCAGTTACCGTGGCGAAGTGTGCGGTGGGAACCGTGACCAGCGTGCTGTTTACCTGCCTGGTATCCTACGGGCTGTGCAGGCCGAATCTTAAATTCAAGAAAATATATGTACCGTTTATTATGTTCACCATGTTTTTCGGAGGAGGCCTGATTCCTTATTTTCTGCTGATCAGAAGCCTTCATTTGTATAATACCTTCTGGGTGTATATTATTCCGTCCCTGTTTAATGTATGGAATATGATCATTATCCAGTCTTTTATGCGGGAGCTGCCCGAGGCATTGAATGAATCGGCCAAAATGGACGGAGCCGGGGAATACCGAATTTTCCTGCAGATTATTCTGCCTTTGAGCAAGCCGGTTATTGCGGCAATTGCTCTCTTTACGATAGTGGGGCACTGGAACAGCTATTTTGATTCCATGATGTATACTGCGGATGTGTCCCTGCAGACGATTCAGCTGTATCTGAAAAAGGTAATTACCGATCCGTCCGTTGCGGCGGGGATGGGGGCTACGGCGGCCAGGGTGGTGCCTGACGCGGCAGCCAAAATTACCGCACAGTCGGTGAAGCTGGCCGCTATGGCGGTTACGGCGCTTCCGGTGGTAGCTATTTATCCGTTCCTGCAGAAATACTTTGTAAAGGGTATGACAATCGGAGCAGTGAAGGGATAACTACAACAATAAATTTTTAAAGGGAGGTTTCCTATGAGAGGAAAGAAATTATGGAATGCCGTCATGGCAGGTATGCTGTGTGTGAGCATGCTGGCAGGCTGCGGGGCGAAGACAGAGAATGCGCCATCGGAGCCAGCTGCGTCCGAAGCTGCGCAGACGGGGGAACAGGAAAGCACGGAGAAGGCAGTAGAGGAATCCGCAGAGGCGGCCGGAGAGACACCGAGCTGGAAAAAGGATACCAGCCCCATCACCATTGACTGGTTTGTGGCATATGACTGGTATGGTAAGGTATTTGATCCTGTAAACAATATGGCGGATAAGAAGCTGCAGACCGAAACAGGAATTACGATTAATGTAATTACCGGTAATGCGGACAAACTGAATGCACTGATTGTATCGGGAGAACTGCCCGATGTGGTTACCTTTGACGCAGTGGCTTCACAGAGGCTTCAGATGGAGGATTCCGGGATGGTTCTGGATCTGGAAGAATTATCGGAAAAGTATGCGCCTGATTTGAATGTGCCGCAGTCCCAGAAGGACTGGTACCGCAATGATGACGGAAAATGGTATTCCCTGGTCAGCTTTTACTATGGGCCGGAAAGATGCACTGATGAATTCGGAGGATTTCTTGTTACCCATAACAGTAACTTCGTAAGAACGGATTTACTGGAGCAGATCGGAATGTCAATGGAGGATCTGAAAACAAAGGAAGGCTTTTATGAGGCTCTGAAAAAAGTGAAAGACGAAAAGCTTCAGTATGACGGTATGGATGTAATACCTCTGACAGGAGTTTATGCCACAAATATGGCGCAGCAGTTCGGTGCGCAGCTGGAGGATAAGGAAGGGAACCTTCAGGATATCAAGCTGCAGCCGGAATACCTGGAAGCTCTGAAGTTTTATAACAGGCTGTACCGGGAAGGCCTGATTACTACAGATGAATTTACCCAGGATCAGACACAGCGTGACCAGAAGGTGGCCAGCGGCCAGGTATTTATGGCGCAGGGCTGGATGACGGTTAAGCAGCCGAGATCCGCGCTCTATTCTAGCGATCCCAATGCGAAAATGCTTTACTGCGGCTCTATTACAACCGGTGATTCGGGCAACCAGCACTATCTGTCATCCATTAATGCGGCAGGCTGGACAACCACAATGATTACAAAAAGTGCGGAACATCCGGACAGGATTATTTCATTATTCTCCTACCTGACGCAGGAAGAAGCAGCTCTGGATGAGGAATATGGCTGCGGCTGTTATGATATTGTTGACGGCAAAGCCATAAGGAAAGAAGAGGCGGTGAAGGAATATGAAGACGATTATAACGCCGCTTATAACAAATATAATATGAATCTGAGTTTTGCCATGGATTATACGATCATTCAGAAATATGAGAATCTGAATGTTGAAAATGAGCTGGAAAAAGACCGTATCAATATGGAGCGCGATAAAGATGCGCAGTTGTATGATGACAAGTGTTTTTCAGACATTAACCCGATGGCGGGAACGGATCTGGCAGCGATTAAGGCATCGATTGATGAATATTGGAAATCAGCCGAGCCTCAGATGATTATGGCTTCCAGTGAGGAAGAATGCGAGAAGCTTTACCAGCAGGCAATCGATCAGATAAAGAGTATGGGATTTGACCAGCTGTATGAGTTCCAGAATGAAAAATTCCATAAAAATAAGCAAAAACTGGGCATTGATTTTGCATGGCCGTCGCTGCAGTAGAAGGAAAGGTGAAGCATTTGAATGCGAAAGAAGTATTTGGCTGGACTCCGGAGTATTTAACCAGAAACGGCAGACCATGGTTTCCGGTGATGGGAGAGTTCCATTACAGCAGATACCCGGATCGTTACTGGGAGGAATCGCTGTATAAAATGAAAGCCTGCGGCGTGGATGTGGTATCAACCTATGTAATCTGGATACATCATGAAGAGGAAGAAGGAAGATATGATTTTACCGGATGCAGGAATCTTCGGAAATTTCTGGCGGCTGCGGATAAATGCGGGGTTCTGATTTTCCTGAGAATCGGGCCGTGGTGCCACGGAGAGGTACGCAATGGAGGCTTTCCAGACTGGCTGCTGCAGAAAGAATATGAGCCGCGTACGAATGATGAGAGATATTTTGCCTGTGTAGAAGCTTATTATAATAGAGTTTTTGAAGAGGTGCAAGGATATCTTTTAAAGGACGGCGGCCCGATCATCGGAGTGCAGATTGAAAATGAATATGGGCACTGCGGCGGGCTGCAGGCAGAAGACGGAGAAGCGCACATGCGCCGGTTGAAAGAGCTGGCTGTGAAGGCCGGTTTTGAGGTACCCTATTATACTGCGACTGGCTGGGGCGGAGCGGCAACCGGTGGGCTTTTGCCGGTGCTGGGAGGCTATTGCGATGCGCCCTGGGATCCGCGAATCACAGAGATTGAGCCAAGTGTGAACTATGTATTTACCCGGGAACGCAATGACCGCAATATCGGCAGCGATCAGAGAAAAGGGGAGGACCTGACCTGGTCATGTGATAAATTCCCGTATCTGACAGCGGAGCTGGGCGGCGGCATCCAGGTAACAAAACACAGAAGGCCGGTGGCTTCTAACCGGGATATCAGCGCAATGACTTTGACGAAGCTTGGCTGTGGAGCGAACCTGCTGGGATATTATATGTATCATGGAGGCACCAATCCCCATGGAAAGCGAAGTACGCTGCAGGAATCCCGGGAAACGGGATATCCCAATGACCTTCCGGAATATTCCTATGATTTTAATGCGCCGATCAGAGAATACGGGCAAATATCCGACACTGCGCTGGAGCTGAAATTATATGCCATGTTTCTGCATGATTTCGGTGAAGAGTTCTGCAGGATGGATACTTATCTTACGGAGGAAAATCCGGAGGATCCCAATGATGTATCCCGCCTGCGTACAGCAATAAGGCGGAATGGCAGCAGCGGATATCTGTTTGTCAATAATTATCAGAGAAGAAAAAAGCTGGCGGAACATAACGCAGTTACCTTAAAGGCAGAGCTTCCCGGGGAGTGCATTCAGTTCGAAGCGCAGGACATCCATGACGGAGATTACTTTTTCTATCCATTTCATTTTCCCATTGGAGAAAACGCGGAGCTGCTTTGCGCAAATGCAACACCGCTGTGCGTTCTTCACAGGGGCGATGGAAACCGCTATTGCTTTTACGGAAAGGATCCGGATTTCAAAGTGACGGGAGAACCGGGGAAAAACGAGCTTGTGTGCCTGTCAAGGCAGGAGGCGCTGCATTCCTGGAAGATAGAGTCCGGAGGGGAAGAGCATCTGCTCATATGCGGACATCCCGTGATTAAAAGGGAGCAGGGCTGCGATATCCTGTACCGTCCGAAAGCCAATGAAACAGTGGAATTTGCAGCTTATCCGGAGCTGGCGCAGAGTCCGGAAGGATTTGAGAAAAGCAGGACGGAGGGAATTTATACCATTTATACAATGTCAAACAGCCCGAAGCCACAGCCCCTGCGTTGTAAAATGACTGAATACAGGGACGCAGACAGTACCCGGTATGAGGTGGAGATAGAATATGACGGCATTTACCGGGAACAGGGCATCTTCAGAGGAAGAATACCGGAGGATGTGTTCCTGAAGCTGGATTATACGGGGGAAAGCCTGGAGCTTTTTATCAACGGAACCAAAGAAGGGGATCATTTTTACACCGGACAGCTTTGGGAGATTGGATTGAAAAGGTTTGATTTTCCGGAGAAGGTGGAGCTTGTTATCCACCGCCTCGACAGAAATATGCCTGTTTACATTGAAACATGGCCGGATTTACCGGATGGCGGGGAAGCCGTGGTAAATACCCTGACGGCGGAGAAGGAATACAGAATTCCGCTGCAGCTTGCTTAAAAGCATTATTGAAATGAGAATAAAACAGGGCGGAGGTTCCGGGAAGGAACCTCTGCCCGCATGTACTTATCTGATGTGCTGACTCCAGTTTACAGATCATCCACCAAAGCCGTACTTTTCGCGTAGGCCGTGCTTTTTGCCTCAAAGAAATCGGTCTTGACCATGTTGGCATTGGAATATTGGCTGACCCAGGCCATACTTTCCGGTTCGGCAGTATGCCCGGGGTAGAGCGGTTCATAACCGAGACTGGTCCATCGCAGATTGCCCAGATAATGGATATAGTCTGTTATCATATCCTTTGTCAGTCCGGGTATGGCGTTGCCGATACAATAATGGCCCCAGTCAATTTCCTGACGGACGCCTTCTTCCAGCATTTCTTTCAGGACAGCGATATTTTCCGGCGTAAAAAGTTCAGGCTCTTCCTTCTGCAGTTCCAGAATGATATTGCGGAAAAGCCACAGATGGGTATTCTCGTCCCGGTTAATATAGCGGATTTCCTGGGCGGAACCGGGCATTTTGCCATTGCGGCTCAGGTTATAGAAGAACATGAAGCCGCTGTAGAAATAGATGCCCTCCAGAATGAAATTGGCCATCATAACCTTCAGGAGAGTAAAGGAATCCCTGTGCTCCTGGAACTCATTATAGCAGTTCCCGATAAAGGTGTTTCTGCGAAGAAGGTGTTCATCATCCTTCCACTGATAGAGGATGGCATCGCGCTCCGTGGGATTGCAGATGGTGTCGAGCATATAGCTGTAGCTCTGGCTGTGCACGCATTCCTGGAAGGTCTGGATGGACAGGCAGAGATTCACCTCATTGGCGGTGATATACTCGCCGATATGAGGCAGGTTGGCGGTCTGGATGGAGTCCAGGAAGACGAGGAAGCTCAGGATTTTATCATAGGCTGTCCGTTCCGCAGGGGACAGGCGGGGATAGTCCTTTACATCTGTGGAAAGGTTGATTTCCTCGGGGATCCAGAAATTATTCATGGCCTGGCGGTACCAGTCGCTGACCCAGGGATAACGCATATTATTGAAATCGTTCAGGTTTGTGGTATTGCCGTTAATCATCCGGCGGAGACGCACATCCGTATCTCCTTCCGGGTTAAAAAGGGGTTTTTTCCTTAATTCGTTCATGCTTCTGTCCTTTCTGTCCGGCAGGGATATGGCCGGTTCTGTTTACTTCAGCCGCTTATCAGCCGTCTGGCCGCCGGGGCCTTTTACTTAGGAGGAGCAGCTTTCGCACTCCTCTACCTCCAGAGATTTGCTGCGTACGTAATAAATGGTTTTTACTCCGCATTCCCAGGCCTGCACATAGAGGGAGAGTACCTGGCGGAGGGTATAATCATTGGTGATATATAGGTTCATGCTCTGCGCCTGGTCGATATGGCGCTGCCGCACGCCGCAGGCGCGGACACTCATGCTCTGGTCAATGAGATGGGCATTTTTATAATACCAGTAGGTTTTCATGGACAGCTCGGGAGCGACACGGGGCAGCATAAAGCCTTTTTTCTCTTCCAGAAAAAAACGTTTCATCACCGGATCCAGACCTGCAGTGGTACCTGAAAGGATGCTGGTGCTGCTGGTGGGAGCCACCGCCAGCAGATAGGCGTTCCGTATGCCATGGGCAGCCACGTTTTGCCGTACCTGTTCCCATTCGGGGGAGGTATAGCCTCTCTTGTCAAAATAGGCGCCGGTCTGCCAGTCACTTCCTTCAAAGTATTCATAGCTGCCTTTTTCTGCGGCAATGGCAGAGCTGGCAGCGATTGCAGCGCGGTTGATACGTTCAAAGACATCATCCACAAAGGATAGGTGCTGTTCACTTTCCCAGGGAATCTGACGCTTGGCCAGCATATGGTGATAGCCGCTGACGCCCAGGCCAATGCTGCGGTAACGGCGGTTGGTCAGTTTGGCATAGGGCAGGGCATAAAAATTCAGATCGATCACATTGTCCAGGGCGCGCACTGCGGTGGCTACCACATCAGAAAGGCAGGCGTCGTTTTCCACAGGAAGATTACCCAGGGAGAGGCTTGCCAGGTTGCAGACAACAAAATCCCCGGGGCGGGTTGTGGTGACGATGACGGTATCCCCGTTTTCTGATTTGATTTCTGTACTGACGGTCTCGATGGGAGACATGTTCTGCGCTATTTCCGTACACAGATTGGAGCAGTAAATCATGCCCCGGTGGCTGTTGGGGTTGGCGCGGTTTACGATATCCCGGTTGAACGTAAAAGGAGTTCCGGTTTCTACCGCTGATTTCAGAATCAGGCGGACGATTTCCTTCAGGGAAATGACGCGTTTGGAAATACGGGAGTCCTGAATGCATTCCAGATAGCGTTTTTCCCATTCCCCGCCATAATAGTCTTCCAGGGAGTAGCCCCTTACGGTGAGTATCTCATGGGGACACATGAGATACCAGTCCTGATTCAGATCCTCCTTCGCCATTTTCCAGAACAGGTCGGGATAGCAGACCGCGGGAAAAATATCATGGGCTTTCATACGGTCATCCCCATTATTGGTGCGCAGCTGCAGGAATTCAGGCAGATCCCGGTGCCAGGCGTCCAGATAGACCGCAGCCGCTCCCTGTCTCATGCCCAGCTGATCCACAGCCACAGCGGTATCGTTTACCAGCTTAATCCAGCGGATGACGCCGCCTGCCGCACCTACAAAGCCGCGGATGGAGCTTCCGGTGGCGCGCACCTTTCCAAAGTACAGCCCCATACCGCCCCCGAATTTGCTGACCTGGGCAAAATTATCCACACTGCGGTAAATTCCATCCAGGCTGTCAGGCACCGTGTCAATGAAGCAGCTGGAAAGCTGATGGTAAGGCTTACGCGCATTGGAGAGGGTGGGAGTTGCCATAGTCACCTCCATACGGCTGAGGCAGTCATAGAATTTTCTGACCCAGATAAGCCGGTTCTGTTTTTCCTTCATGGCCAGGTGGAGCGCGATGCCAAGGAACATTTCCTGGGGCGTTTCCAGAAGAATATGGTGCTTCGTGCGGATGCAGTACCGCTTGAGGAGCAGATCCAGACCTGCGTAGGTGAACAGCTCATCCCGGCTGTCATCCAGAAACAGCGCCGCTTCCTCAATTTCCTCCCGGCTGTACTGTTCTAAAATATAGCTTCCATACAAGCCCTGATCGGTGAGATAGCGCAGCTTTTCATAAAAGCAGGTAATGCGCGCCTCTTCCATGCGTGCATCGATGGCCTGGCGGCTCTGGTAATTGAGAAGCCTGGCGGCAATGAACTCCCAGCGCGGGGCTTCCTGGGTAGTCAGCTCCACGGCAGCTTTTATGAGAGCGGACAGCTTTTCCTCCGGCTTCATGTCAGGTTTGGAAAAAGCGGTGTACTTGGCGGAAAGATGCAGGAGGGAATACTCCTCCTGGGGAAAATCCTTCTGTATTTTTCTGAAAACCTGTTCCAGCTTCCTGTCGGAGGCGGACTGGCTGAGGGCGGCCCTGGCATCCCGGAGAAGGGAACGCTTCTGGCGGTAGAGAATATAATTTTTCGCTTCCGCAAAAAAGCCCTGTTCCATCAGAGTACGCTCCACCTGATCCTGGATGCCTTCCACGCTGGTGATATTCTGTTCGGAAAGCCCTTCCTCTACGGCATGAAGCAGATCCGCCATAACGGAGGGGGCGGGATTACTTCCGGTACTTTCAAATGCCTTTTTCATGGCGGTAATGATTTTATGGCCGTCATAGGTTTCGCTGCGGCCGTTGCGCTTTGTGATTTCCATTTCTGTCTCCTTTAAACGGGACCGCCTGGTAAAAAAATTCCGGCGGCCGGCGGTTTTTTTATGTATGATTGCTTAAAACCATATCTGGTGTGGCAGGCTCCGGCCGCTGCTGCAGATAGCGGACTGAGATAGCTGCAGCACTAAAAGTAGTGTTTTCTTTGCCGAATTGAGTCCATTATATACTATATCTAGTTCAAATACAAGAACGATTCCTAATATTGTTTATCACAGGCTGCAGCTATCTGTTCTTTCCATGTTATTATTGGAGATATGCTTGACTTTTATTATAGTTATAATTAAAATTATTAACTAGATAACTATTAATTAGTTTAAGGGTTAACACATTAACTTTAACCTTTGCCAGGAGAAACTGGCAGACTAATGGAGAAAAGGAGGGGCCGTGCAGGAGCGGCGGCCGGAAAAAGATGGAAAGAAAGGAATTGGCGCACAATTCAATAAGGATGTTCCGCAGGGTGGATACCATGCTGCGGCGTTATCTGGACAGGAAGGTCTGCCATACGGGGGTGTATCCCACGCAGCACAGGCTTTTAATGGAGCTGTACAGGAATCCCAACTGCTCCCAGGTGGGATTGGCGGAGAAGTTTGATGTTTCGGCGGCCGCTATAGCAGTGTCTTTGAAGAAGCTGGAAAAGGGAGGCTATATTACCCGGCTGGCGGATGAAGCCGACAATCGAATCAACCAGGTAAGCGTGACGGAAAAGGGGAAGGAGGTCATCCATAAAAGCTTTCTTATTTTTGAGGAGACGGACCGGTGCTTTTTTGATGGCTTTACGGATGAAGAAATGGCGCAGTTTTTGGATTTTATGGAACGGGCTTATAAAAATATGGCAGATGAGAACAGCCGCCTGGACGGGGAGGACAGTAAATGAAACGGTATCTGAAGTACGTGAAGCCCTACTGGTATGCGTTTATTTTAGGGCCGATTCTTATGATTACAGAGGTGGCCGGTGAGGTTATCCTGCCTGCCTATATGGCCAGGATTATCAATGTGGGCGCGGCCAACCGGGATGTGCCCTATATTATCGGAACGGGGCTGACGATGATCGCCATTGCTTTCATTATGATGGGCGGCGGGATCGGCGGGGCCTGGTTTGCTTCCAAGGCATCCATCAGCTTCGGCGCCGATCTGCGGAATGACTGTTTTAAAAAGGTGCAGAAGTTTTCCTTTGCAAATATTGATGCTTTTTCCACCGGTTCCCTTGTGACCAGGCTGACCAATGATATCACGCAGGTACAGAACCTGATTATGATGGGATTAAGGATGATGCTGCGCGCCCCGGGAATGCTCATCGGAGCCATTATCATGGCTTTTTCCATGAACGCAAGGCTGGCCAGGGTATTTCTGATTATCATGCCGGTCATGATCATTGCCATTACAATCATTATGAGGACGGCTTTCCCAAGGTTTACCATCATGCAGAAGAAGCTGGATAAGGTTAACTCCAATATCCAGGAAACGCTGCAGAATGTGCGGGTTATTAAATCCTTTGTCAGAGGGGAGTATGAAGAAAAGCGTTTTTCCGATTCCAATGAGGATTTAAAGGATTCCAGCCTGCGGGCCTTCAAGGTGGTTATCCTGCAGATGCCCCTCATGGCTTTTTTTATGAACGCAACCACGCTGGCAGTGGTATGGATGGGCGGAAAGCAGGTGCTTGTGGGGGATATGCAGGTAGGGAACCTGACGGCCTTTACTACCTATATCGTGCAGGTCCTCATGTCGCTGATGATGCTGGCCATGGTTTTTTTGCAAAGCTCCAGGGCGGTTGCCAGCGCCAGGAGAATCAACGAAATCCTTGATACGGAAATCGATTTGACGGACGAGAATGCAAAACAGACATCAAAAACGGTGCAGGAGGGGCGGATTGAGTTTCAGCAGGTTTCCTTCCGGTATTATAAGGACAGCCAGGAGAAGGTGCTTGACGATGTCAGCCTGACCATAGAGCCTGGCCAGACGGTGGGGATCATCGGCTCCACCGGCTGTGGCAAGACAACGCTTGTTTCCATGATCCCCCGGCTTTATGATGCGGATGAAGGAAGGATATTGGTGGACGGCGTGGATGTGAGAGATTATTCCCTGAAAAACCTGAGAAATGGCGTGGGAATGGTTTTGCAGAAAAATGTGCTTTTTTCAGGTACGATTGAGGAGAATCTGATGTGGGGCGATGAGGAAGCTTCGCAGGAGGCGGTACGTGCGGCTTCGGAAGCGGCACAGGCGGATGCCTTCCTGCAAACCTTCCCCGATGGCTATCAGACCCAGCTGGGCCAGGGCGGTGTCAATGTGTCCGGCGGCCAGAAGCAGCGGTTATGTATCGCAAGGGCTCTTTTAAAGCAGCCGAAAATCCTGATTCTCGACGACAGCACCAGCGCGGTGGACACGGCAACGGAGGCAAAAATCAGGGAAAGCTTTACCGGGACGCTGAAGGATACCACCAAGCTGATCATTGCGCAGCGCATCACCTCCGTCATGAATGCGGATCAGATCGTGGTTATGGATGAAGGAAGGATTGTAGGGCTTGGCAGGCATGAGGAGCTGCTGGCCGGCTGTGAGGCTTATCAGGAAATTTACTATTCCCAGATGGACAGGGAGGTGAGCGCATCATGAACGAGGCCAGAAAAGAAGCGTTGATCAGAAAATATTCCTATGCGGCGCAGCAGGCCGGCGCACAGGGAAAAGGTCCCGGCGGACCCAGGCCTGGAGGCCCCGGGCCGGGAAGAGGCCGTGGGCGGATGCCCGGAGGCAAGCCGAAGAATGCGGGAAAAACCATAAAAAGGCTGCTTTCCTATATCCAGGAGGAAAAATACAAGCTTGCGCTGGTTTTTACATGTGTCATAATTAATACCATTGCCATGCTGGCCGGTTCCTATATGCTGCGTCCCATCATAAACAGCCTGACTTCCGAAAACGGGAGCGCGGATAAGCTGCTGCATTCCCTGGTGATTATGGCGTGTATTTATGCGGTGGGAATCGTTGCCCAGTATTTGCAGTCCCGCGTGATGATTGGGATATCCCAGCATGCTATTTTTAAAATAAGAAATGAGCTGTTTGCAAAAATTCAAAAGCTGCCGGTCCGGTTTTATGATACGAACAACCACGGTGATATTATGAGCCGTTTTACCAACGACGTGGATGCGGTGGGGGAAATGCTGAACAATACCGTGGTCCAGATCATTTCCAGTATGATCAATGTTATCGGCACCTTCTGCCTGATGGTGTATACCAATGTCTGGCTGACGCTGATTACCGTGGTTACGGTGCCGCTGATGATGCAGGCGGCGCGTTTTGTCACCATGCGCAGCCGCAGGTTTTACAAGGCGCAGCAGGCGGCGCTGGGAACTCTGAACGGCTATATTGAGGAAACGGTAACGGGACAGAAGGTGGTCAAGGTATTCTGCCATGAGGAGATTGCGGAGGAGGAATTTTCTTATTTAAATTATGATCTGCGGGATAAGCAGATCATGGCGCAGTTTTTCGGAGGTATCATGGGGCCTGTCATGGGAAACCTGGGGCAGGTAGGCTATTCACTGACAGCCTGTATCGGTGGCATCCTCTGTGTGCTCAGGGGCTTTGATATCGGCGGGCTTACCGTGTTTGTGAATTATTCCAGGCAGTTCAGCAGACCTATTAATGAGCTTTCCATGCAGATGAATACCATTTTTTCCGCGCTGGCCGGTGCGGAACGGGTTTTCTCCGTTATGGATGAGAAGCCGGAGCCGGAGGACGGACCGGAGGCGGTGCAGCTTACGAACTGCAGAGGCTATGTGCGGCTGGAGGATGTGACCTTTGGCTACAACCCGGATAAAACGATTCTGAAGGATATTTCCCTGTATGCAAAGCCAGGCCAGAAAATTGCCTTCGTAGGCTCTACGGGGGCCGGAAAAACAACGATTACCAACCTTATCAACCGTTTTTATGACATTGATAAGGGCAAAATCACCATTGACGATGTGGATATCAAAAATATCTCGAGGGATGACCTCCGCCGCAACATTGCCATGGTGCTTCAGGACACCCATCTTTTTACAGGGACGGTCCGTGAAAATATCCGTTACGGCAGGCTGGATGCCACGGATGAGGAGGTGGAGCAGGCGGCCAGGACGGCCAGCGCCCATTCCTTTATCATGAGGCTGGATAAGGGGTACGATACCATGATTGAGGGTGACGGGGCGAATTTAAGCCAGGGCCAGAGACAGCTTCTGAACATTGCCAGGGCGGCGATTTCCAGGGCGCCCATTCTCATCCTGGATGAAGCGACCAGCTCCGTGGATACCAGGACGGAAAAACATATTGAAAAGGGGATGGACCGTCTGATGGCGGAGCGTACCACCCTGGTCATTGCCCATCGTCTTTCCACGGTCCGCAATGCCGATGCCATTATGGTGCTGGAGCACGGCGAGATCATCGAAAGAGGAAGCCATGACGACCTGCTTGCCATGAAGGGCAGATATTACGAGCTGTATACAGGAAAGAGCGAACTGGAATAATGGAAAAAGATATGATATAATTGCGCCATGCGGCAGACCGTGCCGGACAGCGCAGGAAGCGGAAACAAAACCGGCAGCTATCCGGAGCGTAAAGGAGGCTGCCGGTTTTTTCTGTCCATACTGTAAAAAGAAACAAAGCGGCCGGGGGAAGCGGTACGGCTGCAGAATAAAATGATTGGGTGATTGGAAATGAAGAATAAAAAGAATACCAAAGCCGCTGAAGCTGGCAACGGCGCCAAGGCTGCAACGGCTTCCGAGGCTGCAAATGCTTCCAAGGCTGCAACGGCTTCCGAGGATGACGGGAAACGCGGCCCTGCGGGATTTTTCAGGGAGAATGCCCTGTTCTGCCTGCTTTTTTGCGGGATGGGGATTTATTACCTATGGCGCATGTTCTCGATTCCGCCCTGGTACGATGAACTTTATACCTATGAAAACTTTATTGACAGAGGGGTAATCTATTCCATGATTCATTGGCCGCTGCCGAATAACCATGTGTTTTTCTCTGCGTTGTCGGCGGTCCTGAACAAGCTGGGAAGCCCTTATATCGGGCTCAGGGGAATTTCCTTCCTGGCCTCCATGGGCAGCTTGCTGCTTTTGTACCGTATTCTGCGCAAGGCTGTCCCTGCCAATCTGGCTGCGGCGGGCGCCGCGCTGTTTGCGGCAATGTATAATGTGGTGCAGCAGGCGGCCCAGGGGAGAGGTTATGCGCTTTCCGGTTTTTTCCTGCTGGCAGCGGTGAATTGCCTTTATGAAATCTGTGTACCTGATGCAGGCGGGATCAGTGGTGCTTTTGCAGGAACAGGGCAGGAATATGAAAAAGGCGGTCAGAAGGGTGAAGGCAGGATAAAGGAACTGCAGAAAATAAGCGGCAGGGAAATAAAAGGCAGGAAAATAAAAGGGCGGAAAATAAAAGGGCGGAAAATAAAAGGGCGGAAAATAGACCGACGCTTCTGGTATTATGTAGGATTTGCGGCATGCTTAACGGGCGGGCTTTATACGATTGCCAGCAATCTGTACTGGGTGGTTCCGGTGTGCATGGCAGGAGGGCTGTATCTCCTTTTTTCAGGGAAATACAAGACGTTGTTCCGGCTGATAGGGGCTTCTTTGGCAGCAGCTTTGGCAACCTTTGGGCTGTATACGATTATCTGGCTTGCTATTGGCTCCAATTTCCTTGTAAAGGAGGAAGCAGGACCGTTTTTCGGGAAGGGGCATTTTTATGTGCTGCTGCACGATCCATTTGCCGCTTTTTCCAGGGGCATGCAGGCGATGCTTTCTGATCCGAATATTCAGAGCATTGACAGAAGCCGTTTTAACAGTGAATTTATCCAATACCTGGAGCGGGTTGCGAATCAGGTGTATCCAAACGGCGGACGTATTTTACTTGTATTGACAGCGGCAGGGCTGGTTCTTGCGCTTCTGTTGTGTGTCAGGGCATTTTGGAGGAAGGATATGCCTGTGTTTTTCCTCGCTCTTTATACGGTGGTTCTGACCGTTATGGTGCCGGTTTTTCTGACGGTACAGTGTGTGTTCCCGTATCTGCGGGTTTTTACCTATATGGGAAGCGTTCTGGCAATGCTGTTTGTGCTGATGGTGTATGCTGTGGCTGATATCGTGCGCAGCCTTGCGGCAAAAGGAAAAGGGGCGCAAGTCCCGGCGCGTGTGGGCAAATGGGCGGCCTTTGTGTTTGCGGCGGCTGGTATTTTATTTTCGGTATACAGCTGCAGGCTGCCTGAATATAATGCGGGCTATGACAGCAGGGATAATCATATTTATGCGGCCCTGAAACAGCTTGATGAGCAGGAGGTGGATACGGTTCTTGTAGGCGACGTATACGCCAGGCTGAATCTGTATTTCCATATTCAGAGGTGCAGAGGGAAGGAACTGGTTATGGATTATGAGCAGCCGGATTATGTGCTCATGGATAAGGTGCAGACCGGGCCGGAAGGGGAGGCGCTGGTGTGGCCGTATGAGATGAATACGCAGGATTTTCCATGGGAATGGATAGAGGAGCATATGGAGGTTGTCTTTGAGGACGATTCTTATATTGCATATCAGGTGGTGAAATAGGAATAGCCTGGATTTTCTTGACGGAATCATACATCGATCAGATTCAGGCGCAATGTAAATAAATGCACTTTATTTATCAGGAAGCCGTTGTCTTTATAATGGCAGCTTAAATATGTTTGTTTTTCAAATGCTCATCAAATAAAACCACCTGAATTCAGGTGGTTTTATTTGATGACATGAAAAAAGCCCGTAATCTACGGGCTTTTCATAAGCTGCTGACGGGAATCGGACCCGTGACCTCCGCACTACCAATGCGACGCTCTACCGACTGAGCCACAGCAGCATTCCGGTGTCCTGCGAGGTGTTTCTCGCTGTCACCGAAAGCTAGTATAGCATGACAAAATCTGTTTTGTCAACAATAAATTTCATTTTTTTTATTTTTTGTTTTTGGAGAGTTATCAAAGGAAAAAGCATATAGCAATCAGAATGAACCCGGGCAAACAGAAAAAATATATATGGCATAAAATTTTGTCAAGTAACATGACATACTGTTGTCGTGTTACTTGTGTTATTCTGTGTGCAGATAGGAGGTATAAAATTATGATTGAATCAAGATGCGGCCTGCTGTGCAGTGAGTGCAAGTACCGGGAACAGATGGGATGTAAAGGATGTGTAAATATAGACAAGCCTTTCTGGGGCGATGCCTGTCCTTTAAAATCATGCTGTGAAGGGAGAAAACAGGAGCATTGCGGCAGCTGTCCGGAGTTCCCCTGCGAAGTGCTTAATCAGTTTGCATATGCCGAGGAAGAGGGAGACAATGGAAAAAGAATTGAGCAGTGCAGGCAATGGCAGACACAACAGCAAGTCAAAATGAAAAAAGAATATTCATCTGTCCCACAGTCAATGGCTCAAACAGAAACTTATGGCTTTTCCTGGATGGATTTTGTAACGGCAATTCCTTCTCCTTTATTTGTAGCCACATCATATAAATCAAATGGGAAAACGAATGCATGCCTGCAGTCCTGGGCTTGTTTTAGCGGTGATTCAAAGGGATTTTATGCGATATTGTCAAGCGTCAATAAAAAAGGGCATTTATATCAGACTATAAAAGAAAAAAGCGAAGTGGTTCTTAATTTCCCGTCTGCTGATGTATATGAACTTTGCCTGGCAACCATAAAACATAATGGGTTTGAGGATGACGAAATTGCATTATCAGGACTTACTGCAAAACCAGCGTCAAAGGTTGATGCACCGGTTATAGAAGAGTGCTTCATGAATTTGGAGTGTAAATATTTATGGGAACGGGAAATAACTGAAAACAGCCCCCATGTATTAATGTGCCTGGAAGTGGTCAATGTATGTGTGGATGAACAGCATCTGGACGAAACGAAGCAGGGGCGATATGGCGGAAACGGTTTGCTTTATAATATTCACTATCCTATAAATCCGGAGGATTTTACCGGAAAATCACACGATTGGATTGCAGTTCTGACAAAGTATAAGGATATGGGTGAATATTGATATTAGAGAACCGCGGTTCCGGAATTACATAGGAAAAATAAAATTGCAGCAGCGCCTGAAAGTTATAAAGCGCTGCTGAACCAGATGGATAAATGGGCGGCCATGCAGGGGCAGTCCGTTTATGGCACCAATTCACAGGAACAATCCTGGAATATTAATCAGGGACAATTTTCTGATTCTTCAGATATTGTCTGTAAACTGCACCGGGTGGAAATAGATTGGGATAAAGCATCCTCTTCATGCAGTTCAAAATAGTCCCCGAATATAAATTCGATATGTCTGCTGACAACGTCTGAATTGCCGCATTTAAAAATATCGTAACTGTTCAGTACCCCTCACAGTTACTGCTAAAATCCATCCTAAATCGCCTTTGGCGATGGATTTTAGCACTCTTGAATCACTTTCTTACGGTCAACGCAGTAAATGCGCTGACCTGCTGAACAGTTACAAAATATCAACATAATATACAATACTGGAAACATCTTCACTTAAATCATAGTCTGCAGAGTTGTCTCTTTCTATGATAAAGGGTAAGTTTTCTAAAATCTGATTTAACTCGTCTGAATTTATCATTAGAACCCCTTCCATTTAAATATATGCCGCTGAAATCGGCGGATTTTACCTTTTTTACTGTATTGATGATAGATTTTACAGAAAGGCAGTAATGTTAAGATATGTCTTTTATTTCTTTCGGTGCAACAGCGGTTCGCCGTCTGTCTGTGCATTCCGGGATTTAGCAGCTGGGGGGCGGGTGACTCAGGTGAAGAGAGTAACTGTATGATGGTTTGATGTATGAAGATTTAGAGCATGAAACGAGTGGTATTTGAGAATTTTACAGAACAGGCGGTGATTTACCTTTAAATATGCTATGATGTATTCATCAAAGATAAGAGAAGAAAGGGACCGGAAAAATCATGAAAATGATAGAACAACTGCTTGCTCAGGAAAGCGGTTATTTTACAGATAGATCCGTTCTGGAGATAGCATGCGGAGGTGCTGAACTGACTATTCTGGCGGCGCGTACTGCTAAAGAGGTATATTGTATTGACATAGAAAGAAAAAGAGTGCCGACTGTGCTGAATGAAATTGATAATGTGTATTTTAAGATAATGGATGCCTGTAATATGGAATTTAATAAAGATAAGTTTGATACTGCCGTAATCTGGAACGCGGTAGGGCATCTTGATAATCTGCCCCGGGTTATTTCCGAGAGTATGAGAGTTCTTAAGCCAGAAGGTGTTTTGCTTATCTGCGCAAGCTGGAAGCTGGACAAAGTGATTATGGAAGAAAGCCTGCTGCCATTTTTAGATGAGCGGCATTATAGCTACATAGTTAAGAATGGGAAATTTGATGTTATTGTTATAAAAAAGCTGTAATGATAATGTTGCCTTATACAGATAATTTCAGGTATATAACTCTAATATGCTCTTAAGGATGTTATCAGCTTATTTGTCATCGATTCCATGTTGACAAGCACTATCCATTAATGATACCATACAACTAAATATGAATCGTTTCATAACTATTTCAACCACATAAGCGGGCAGTTCGATTTGCCTGCTTTTTTAAGGAGGGAAAGCGTATGTTTTATGGGAGCCTCAGCGGCCTGCCCCTGCTGAAAAAGGGAAAAAGCAGAAGCATTAACTGGGAGAACCGGACGGGAGAAAAAGGAAAGGGAGGGATGGCGGCCAGTGATTTGGGGCCTTCCAGGAAAGGCTCACCCTGTATTCCGGGACTGGAGCCGGGAGAAACCGTGACGCTGGCCGAAATAGACGGTCCCGGCGTGATACAGCATATCTGGATTACGGTGACTGACAGGACAAGCGACAGAAACCGCTATATTCTCCGGGATCTTGTGCTGCGTATGTATTGGGACGGGGAAGAAAGCCCTTCTGTGGAAAGCCCGCTGGGAGATTTTTTCTGCTGCGGCTTCGGCGTGTCCTATCCGGTAAATTCCATGCCCATAGCGGTGAATCCCACCAGAGGCTTTAACAGTTATTTCCCCATGCCTTTCAGGAAAAAGGCTAAAATCACTATTGAAAACCAGTGTGATGAGACAGTAAATGCTTTCTTTTATCAGGTGGATTATTGCCTTCTGGATGAACTTCCGGAAGATACCGGGTATTTTCATGCCAGCTGGAGAAGAGCGCGTCTGACGGAAAAAGGAAAGGATTATGTGATTCTGGACGGCGTTAAGGGACGCGGGCAGTACGTGGGTACCTATATGGCTCTGACAACGCTGGAACGCTACTGGTATGGGGAAGGCGAGGTGAAGTTTTATATCGACGGGGATGAAGAGTATCCCACGATATGTGGAACCGGGACGGAGGATTATTTCGGCGGGGCATGGAGCTTTGCCACGCAGGAGAACGGGCGTACGGTGGAGAATACTTATTGTACTCCGTTCCTGGGCTATCCGTACTATTCCCACCATGACACCTTTCTGCATAATGATTACCACAACGACGACCAAATGCCCCAGAGAAGCTTTTACCGTTGGCACATCATGGATCCTGTCCTGTTTGAGGAGGATTTGAAGGTGACTGTCCAGCAGATTGGGGTGTATCACGGAGGCCTGTTTGAGAGACAGGACGATGTGGCTTCCGTAGCCTACTGGTATCAGGCCGAGCCTCATCAGCCCTTCGGAAAACTGATGGAAAGAAAAGAACGGTGGCCAAGATAGCATGGCGGCCAGAGTACAGGCAGCGGCCAAAAGAAAGAATGGTTATCAAGTATTAAGGAGAACGCAGATGAGCAGAGAATTGGATAAAGCAAGAGAATATGAAGCCGGGAAGAAGGAGCAGATACCGTCGGAACAGAAATGTGTATTTCACCTGACACCGCCGGTGGGCTGGATCAACGATCCCAATGGATTTTCCAGGTATCAGGGCGAATATCATTTGTTTTACCAGTACTATCCCTATGGCACTTCCTGGGGCCCCATGCACTGGGGGCATCAGAAAACAAAGGATTTTATCAAATGGGAGCTGGTTCCCTGCGCCCTGGCGCCTGACACGGAATATGACGGGCAGGGCTGTTTTTCAGGGAGCGCGGTGGAGCACGACGGAAAACATATCCTGATGTATACCAGCGTCTATGACAGGCTGCAGGAGGACGGAACACATAAAATAAGGCAGACCCAGAGTATTGCCATAGGCGATGGCGTCAACTACGAAAAGCTGTCCTGCAATCCGGTTATCAAAAGTGACGCCCTGCCTGAGGGAAGCTCTGTGGTGGATTTCCGCGATCCGAGAATCTGGAAGGAAAAAGATACCTTTTATTCCGTAATTGGAAGCCTGGACGCGGATGGAAGCGGGCAGCTGGCCCTGTTTTCTTCGGCGGATGCCGTGAAATGGCAGTTTAAAAGCATTCTTGACGCCAACGGCGGCAGATATGGAAAGATGTGGGAGTGCCCGGATTTCTTCCCGCTGGACGGCAGCCATGTGCTCATTGTTTCGCCGCAGTTCATGAGAGCGGAGGGGCTGGAATTCCATAACGGGCATAATTCCATATATTTTGTGGGAAGCTTTGATGAGGAAAACGGTAAATTCCATAGAGGCAAGGCAAAAAGCCTGGATTTCGGGATGGATTTTTATGCGCCGCAGACGGTGGAAACTGCAGACGGCAGAAGGGTGATGGTCGGCTGGCTGCAAAGCTGGGATAATTATCTTACCCCGGAGGAGTTTGAGTGGTCCGGAATGATGACTGTTCCCAGAGAACTGAAGCTTAAGAGTGGGAAACTGATACAGAATCCTGTCAGGGAACTGGAAAATTACCGCAGGAATGAGGTTGCCTGCAGGGATGTGAGGCTGTGTGAGGCGGACGGCCAGCGCAGGCTTCCCGGAATCAGCGGAAGAGTCCTGGATATGACGCTGGACGTAGACGTGCGCAGGGCCTCATCCTTTACAGTTCATCTGGCTTCAGACGGAGATTATGTGACTACAGTAAGCTATGATGTGAATCAGGGGACGCTGACCACAGACAGAACCTACAGCGGGCAGCGTAAGGACATGATCTGCAGCCGGACCATGTATGTGGACCAGAAGGATGGTTGTATCCGGCTGAGAGTGCTACTTGATAAATATGCGCTGGAGCTTTTCGTGAATGATGGGGAGCAGGCGATGACCTCTTTGCTGTATACGCCTCTTGAAGCGGATGGAATCGCCTTCTCCTGTACGGGAGAAGCCGTGTTTGACATAACAAAATACGATATTATTGTATAAATCAGGCAGCGGTTTGCATATGCAGCTGCCGGACAGCAGGATGACAGAGGTAAAAAAAGTCCCGGGAGATTGGCGATGGCCGCCATGGAGCTCCCGGGACTTTTTATTTTTCCAATTGCATTTACTGATTTACTGGCCGGGTGTTCCGGCCTGCTGGTCCTGTTGCTGCTGAAGCGCATGGGCATTCTGCAGGGCCATAATCTGAGAATTCAGGTTGTCGATTTCCTGCTGCGCCTGGGTGATTGCGTTCTGCGCCGCTGCCTGGCTGTCAGGATCGGTTGCCGCCGCTGCCTGCTGCTGGGCATTGAGAAGCACTGCCTGCGCGTTCTGCAGGGCTGCCTGCAGGTTTGCCATCTGTGCATCGTAATTGGCCAGCATATGCCTTGCATCCAGCTCCAGCTGCTGCTGGGCGATTATCGCATTGGCATTGGGATCAGCGAAGAATGCGGCATTATGAGGACACTGGTTGGCTGCCGTACCGTCCGCGTTCTGGTTAACATTGCCGCTGAGCGCCGCATCCAGCGCAGGGGTCATGGTTACCGTACCGGGCACGCCGAAAGGACAGAATTCCGTGGCGGGCAGGCCGGAATATTCGCATACCATTCCCTGATAGTGTACATCGCAGGTTTCCGTGGGCACCGTTCCCTTGGCAAAATACTCCGTTTTCAGAGTCTCATCACACATACCCGGAATCGGCAGCTTGCCGGACTGGGAACATACGGTGGCGGTAACGATATCCGCAGGTACATTAAAGGCCTTGTTTTCCAGGTTCTCATGTATCTTGCTCATAGTGGCGCGCCATAAGGTTTTCGCCAGGTTCCTTTCACCGTTCTTGCCGGAAAGCTTGGCGTTATTGTCATAGCCTGTCCAGGTGGTGCAGGTGTAGTAAGGCGTGTAGCCTGCAAACCATACATCGTTGTAATCGGAGGTCGTACCTGTTTTTCCTGCAATGGACATGCCGCCGAAGTTGACGCTTGTGCCGGTACCGGAGGTAACAACATCCACCATGGCGTCCGTCAGAAGGAAGGCAGTGCTTTCCTTGATAACCTGACGGCTTTCCCCTGCGGTGTTGTCAATCAGGATATTTCCGTCGTGATCCACGATTTTGGTATAAAGCTTGGGCTTAATATAGGTGCCGCCGTTTGCGATAGTAGCATAGGAAGCATTCAGCTCCATGTTGGTAACGCCATGGGTGATGCCGCCCAGGGCAAGTGACTGCTGAATATCGGAAAAAATCTGTCCGTTACGTTCTTCGCTTTCCACCAGGGTGGTAAAGCCGAAATTCTGAAGGTAATCATATCCCAGCTGCGGCTTGATGGAGGTCAGCGTCTTAACCGCTATAATGTTCAGGGAGTCGCGGATACCATCCCGGAGGGAACAGATTCCGCGGTAGCCGGAGCTGTACCAGTTGGATACCGGCTTGCCGTTGGCATAGTTAAACGGCGCGTCCACAAATACATCCGCCAGGGTCAGCCCCGCGCTGTCAAGAGCCGGCGCGTAGGTGGATACGATCTTAAAGGTGGAACCGGGCTGTCTGGTGGTGGAGGTGGCGCGGTTTAACGTACGGTTGGCTTCCTTTGCGCCGCGGCCTCCTACAAGGGCAACCACATTTCCGGTGGACTGATCCTCAATGGTCATGGAAATCTGCGGCTGGGGCGTCATGGAAATTTTCTCCGCAAGCACCTCGTCCCCATCCTGAAGAAGGGATGCTTTATAGTTCTCGGCTGCCGCATAGGCATCGTCCTGGGAGGAGAAAAGCAGGGGATATTTTTTATCGCTTCCATTCTGCTTCAGATAATCCTCCAGCATTTCCTTGCTGTAGTTATTGGTTTCCCCGTTGGCGTGCTGGATTGTCAGCTGGTAATTCAGATACCAGGTAGTGCCGTCGGGATAGTTCTCCTCATTGGAGCATACTTCGTCGCAGATAGCCTGGATGGTGGGATCCTGCGTGCTGTAAATCTTCAGGCCGCCGCTGTAAAGCAGGGAAAAAGCCTGGGTTTCCGAATAGCCTGCAGCTTCCAGATCCTCCATGACCATTTCCGTTAATGCATCCACAAAATAGGAGTTGATGGCTGTTTCGCCGGTTTCCTCATTTACAATCTGTATGCGGGAATAAACGTCGTCACCCAGCGCTTCGTCGAATTCGGACTGGCTGATGTAGCCCTGCTCCAGCATGTCGCCCAGCACCTTTTCCCGGCGTTCCGCATTTTTCTCAGGATGGGTGATGGGATTATATCTGGAAGGATTCTGGGTAATGGCGGCAATTACCGCGCACTCGGAGAGATTCAGCTCCCATACATTTTTACCGAAATAACGCTTGGAAGCCGCCTGCACACCCAGGGTGTTCTGCCCCAGGTTGATGGTGTTCATGTAGTTTTCCAGGATTTTATCCTTATCCATCTGCTTTTCCAGCATGATGGCAAGGTACTGCTCCTGGATTTTACGCTTTACCTTGACCGCAAAGCCTTTTTCACTTTCACTTGTCCAGCTTGTAAGAACGTTGTTCTTAATCAGCTGCTGGGTGATGGTACTGGCGCCCTCGGAAAAATGTCCCGAAGTCAGGCCAATGAAACCGGCACGGATAATACCTTTGATATCAATTCCGTTATGTTCGTAAAAACGTGCGTCCTCAATTGCCACGAAAGCATGCGCCAGATTCTCAGGAATCTTGTCCATGCTTACAGGCACACGGTTGGAGCCTTCCGCATCCAGCTTGGCAATCTGATTGCCCTCCGCATCATAAACAAAGGTGGAAAAGCCGCTGGGCGACACATCGATATCCGTATCCGGCGCTGACGCCAGAATGCCCTTTACAACTCCCAGACCGCCGCAGACACCGATAATTCCCACGGCCAGAATGAGCAGAAGAATGGCTTTAAAAAAGGTAAGAGCAAATCGCTTGCTCCATTTTTTTGATTTGGAACGCAGTGCCTTTTTTTTCTTTGCGGCACCTCTTTTGCCATAATTCATGAAATTATGCCTCCTTAAGTTAAAACAGGAAGTTTTATGGAACCAGTATCCACAAAAAACCACCTGTAATGTCCCATTTCAGGGCTTTTTCCGACAGCTCCAAAATGGCATTACTTATCTGATTATAGCAAATATAGGCAGGTAAATAAAGGTTTTTCTTCCATATTAAGAATTGTTCACAATAATATACATTTTTAAACATAGGGGGGAGCTGAATCACTTGCTGATAACAGATGCACAGGATATAATAAAAAAGCCGGAGGAACCTGCGACGGCGGGGAAAGGAGAATCCATGGAATTCAGACTGTTAATCATAGAAGACGAACCGGATATCCGGCTCATGATAGAGGAAGCATTATCGCTGCCCGGCTACCGTATCACGTCGGCGGAGGACGGCCAGCAGGCGTTGCAGCTTTTTTCGGAGAAAGAGGGCTGGGATCTGGTAGTCCTGGATCTGATGCTGCCGAAGGTGGACGGTCTTACCGTACTGCGTAAAATCAGGGAAAAAAGCACGGTGCCGGTGCTCATCCTGTCGGCCAGAAACGGGGAATATGAAAAGGTGCTGGGACTGGAATACGGCGCGGATGACTATATAACCAAGCCTTTTTCCGTGATTGAGCTGCAGGCCCGGGTAAAGGCCTTCCTGCGGCGGGCCAACGAATACGCCAGGAGCATGCCGGAAAGGGAGAACGAAGCCGGGCAGACGCAGATACGAATCGGGGATCTGCTCATCGATCCGGGTAATCTGACCGTACAAAAACGTGGGGAAGGTATCAGCCTGACTGCAAAGGAATTCGATATTCTGAGGCTCCTGGCCGGAAATCCCTCCAGGGTTTATACGAAAATCCAGATTTATGAATCGGTATGGGATGAGAATTTCCTGAAGGATGAAAATGTAATCAACGTCACCATCCGGAGGCTGCGGGAGAAAATTGAAGATAACCCCTCGGCGCCGGTCTATATTAAGACCGTCTGGGGGATCGGTTATAAAATGGGAACGGGGGAAGCGGAGTGAAGCTTGTGATATGTCTGGCGGCGGGGAGCCTGTTTGCCGCGTTGTTTATTGTGTATTTTTATAAATACAGGAAGCTGTCGGGACAGCTGGAGGATCTGAATAACCAGCTGGACGAATCCCTGAAAAAGGGAGGGGAGGACAGCGTGCTTGTATACTCGGACGAGCCTGCCGTACGTCAGCTGGCGGCCCGGGTGAACCGGCTGCTGGAGCTGCAGGGCAGCCTGACGGCCAGGGCGCGCCTGCAGGAGGAGCGGGAACGGCGGATGCTTGTTAATATATCCCATGATCTGAAAACGCCCCTCACCGTGGTGTACGGATATGCGGAGATGCTGCTGGCCCCGGAGCAAAGCCTTGCGCCTGCCGTCAGGACAAAGGTGGAAAAAATATATGCCAAAACCAGGGATGTGTTGGATATGCTGCTGCTCTTTTTTGATTTGGCAAAAATGGAGTCAGGCGAGCTGCAGATGGAGAAGGCGAAAATCGATGTGTGTGAAATCTGCCGAAGCGAACTGGCGGGGTATTATGAAATGCTTCAGGATGCGGGTTTTACGGTGGAAGCATCCATTCCGGAGGAGGAGCTGTATATGAGCGGGGACGCCCAGGCCATGAAGAGAATTCTGGGGAACCTGATTCAGAATGCCCTCCGTTACGGCGCGGATGGCCGGTATCTGGGGATTTCTGTCGCCAGAGAGGACCGCGGGCTTGCGATCAGGGTGACGGATCGGGGAAAAGGCATCGTGGAGGAAAACCAGGATAAAATTTTTGAGAGGCTGACCACGCTGGAGGATTCCAGAAACAAGAAATACCAAGGCAGCGGCCTGGGGCTGACGATTACCAAGCGGCTGACGGAAGCCATGGGCGGCAGCATCCGTGTGAAGAGCAGGCCCTACAGGGAGACTGTTTTTACGCTGTTTTTTCCGCAGGATGTGCAGATGTAAGAGGCCTGACAGGAAAATGTAAGGAATTTGTTATCTTTTGAATGGCCGGGGACAGTATAATCGTTATCAGTCAGATAGAAAAAACGGCAGATCGCCGGATAAAGGAAAGTGAGAAGAAAATGTCGGATGTGATTGTACTGGAGGATGTCACCAAAAGGTACGGAAATGAAGAAGTGGTAAAGAACGCTTCCATGCATGTGAAGGAAGGGGAAATCTATGGTTTCCTGGGGCCCAACGGCGCCGGTAAAACCACGATGATGAAGCTGATCCTGAACCTGGCAAAGCCGGACTGCGGCAATATCAGGGTGTTCGGGGAGCCGGTGCTTCCGGATTCCTATACGTATCTGCGTTATGTGGGAAATCTTATTGAAACGCCCTGTTTTTATGAAAAACTCAGCGCGGGAAGAAATCTCAGGCTGCACTGTGAGTACATGGGGATTTATGAGGATGGAAGAATTGAACAGGCGTTGGAGCAGGTAGGGCTGCAGGGCTGTGAGAAGAAAATCGTGGGGAAATTTTCTCTGGGCATGAAGCAGCGCCTGGGAATCGCCAGGGCGCTGCTGGCAAAGCCAAAGCTGCTTTTGCTGGATGAGCCGATCAACGGGCTGGATCCTGTGGGCATAAGGCAGACCAGGGACTTGCTTGTGCATCTGAAAGAGGCCTGTGGAACCACAATTCTGATTTCCAGCCATATCATTTCTGAAATCGAACAGCTGGCGGATACTGTGGGCGTTATCAATAAAGGCAGGATGCTTAAAGAGATGCCGATGGAGGAAATCCGCAGAGAGGCGGTCCAATATCTGGAGGTCCATGTGAATGACGTAAGAAAAGCGGCCATTGCGCTGGAGGAACGATACGGACGGCTGAACTATAAAATCATTTCCGATTCCGGGCTCCGTATTTATCAGGATCTGCCCTTTGATGAAATCAGCAGGCTGCTGGTGCAGGCAGGGGTGGCAATTCTGAACATGGGAAGCAAAAATGATACGCTGGAGGATTATTTCTTCGGTATGTTAGGGGAGGATGGGGAATGATTCACTTAATGAAGCTGGAACTTATGAAAGAAAAGTTTACGGGCACGCTGATAGCCCTGGTTTCCATTATGCTTTTCTGCCTGGGATTTGTCGTGTTGATTTGTTATTCCACGCTGGCGGAGGATGGAACCTTTCCGTTTACCACGGTGCAGGAACTGTTTTTGATAGGCGATGTTCTTTACAGGGTGTGTTTTATTGTGTTTGCCGGAGTGCTCATCGCCAGGGTTGTGGTAGGGGAATTTGACACAGGTAACGCCAGGAACCTGTTTACCTATCCCATACCCAGGAAAAAACTGCTGGGCTGCAAGCTGCTGCTGGTTTCCCTGATTACCTTCGTGGGGTATACGGTGTCTAATCTTGTTTATATTGTATCGGTAACCCTGATTAACAACTGGAAAAACATGGTCCCCCAGCATATTTCCCTGCAGATGGCTGCGGAAGCGGTGCCGGGGATCCTTCTGGAGGGCGTTCTGCTCTGCGGCATCAGCCTTCTTGCCCTGCCCTTCGGTATGCGGAAAAAATCAGTATCCCAGACGATTGTGGCGGCGTCAATAATCAGCATGGTGCTTAACGGAGGCTTTGGGGACAACGTAAACGGACGGCTTTACAGCATAGCGGCAGTTCCGGTTCTGCTGTGCCTTGTGGGAATTGTGGCCGCCGTATATACGTGCAGGCGGGTTTGCAGGACGGATGTATAGCTGATGTATAAGCTTTGCAGATGCCGGCCGGATAGAAAATAGCAGGGCAGCCTGTCAGTTGGAAAAAGCGGAGTTCCATGATTGTTTGAAAAAATATAAAAGCGGCATTTCCATTATGCGGGGATGCTGCTTTTGGGCGTGTTTGGAAATTTATCCCTCAGGCGGGGGCGGACTGATGCCTGCGGAGCGATAGAAGAATGAAAAAATGTCAAGTATCATTACCAATTCTCACCACAGTATGCTATAATTCCAGTAAGAATGCTTAAAGTGAAGGGGCTGGAGTATACATAAGAGGAGAGGGTACGAATTTTGAATAATAATAACAAGGGACATAAGATTCGGTTCAACCGGGTGGATGTGCAGGTTTTCCTCATGACGGCTGTCATTGTGGTGTTTGCCTGCGGGCTGATTTTCCTGGTTAATTACAGTCTTTCCTACGGCAGTATGATTACTGCGCTGAAGGAACGGGCTGAAAACATACATAAATACCTGGAAAATTATCTGGATGTGAGCATGTTTTATGACCTGAATGTAAAAGAGGACGGGGAGCAGCCGGTTTACGACAGTTCCCACACAATTCTGGAAGCTGCGCGGAGGGCCACGGGGGTACGTTATCTTTATACTGCCAAAGTGACAAAGGACGGTGATTATATTTATCTGGTGGATGGTCTTTCTGAAGACAGTCCTGATTTCCGTTATGTGGGGGATGCCATAGAGCCTGAGTGCATTGCGGACATGAAACGGGCGATGGCGGGAGAGACCGTGTTCCCCGGCCAGATTAACAAGACGACATGGGGGCCTGTTTTTATTTCCTATTTTCCGATGCATGACGGGGAGCAGGTTATCGGCGTGCTGGGAATCGAATTCGATGCCGGGACGGAATATCAGGCTTTCCGGTTTATGAAAATAGCCACGCCTGTGGTGATTTTGATGTCCTGCATTGCGGCCGCTGTGATTGCGGTGCTTCTGTTCCGGAGGATTTCCAATCCTTCCTACAGGGATATATTCAATTCGGACATGCTTACCGGACTGAAAAACAGGAATGCCTTTGAGGTGGATCTGCACAACCGGGAACAGCAGGGGAAAAAAGAGGGGCTGGCCATACTTTCCTTTGATTTGGACCGGCTGAAGGATGTGAATGATACCTTCGGGCATGGGTGCGGGGATGATTATCTGAGAGTCAGCAGCGGTATCATACAGGATGCTATCTATGGCAAATGTGTGCTGTACCGGATCGGCGGAGATGAGTTTATCGCAATGATCCAGGATGTAACGCAGGAAGAGGTAGAGGATATGCTGCGGGAAATCCGCGTTATGGCAGAGCAGGAGAGCCAGAGCAGAAGGTTTGATATCAGTATTTCGGCCGGCTACGCTTTTTATGATGCGGCGCAGGATAAGACGCTTAATGATACCCTTAAACGTTCCGACGCATGTATGTACAGGAATAAAAAGGAGAATGAGGGCATCATTGATCACGAACAGATGCAAAGTTAGGATAAAGGATTCCGGGTCCCGGAGTATGCGGGAGCCGGGATTTGTTCTGTTCATATTGTTTGCCGCACTTAAGTTTTTCTGAAAAACAGGCAGAAAGAGGTATGAGACATGAATATTTTTATAAGGCAGGAGGAAGAAAAGGATTACCGCCGTGTGGAAGAGGTGACAAGGCAGGCATTTTCCTATCCTGGAAGGATTGAAAATGGTAAAATAGGCTGTCCCTACGAGCATTGGATGGTTAATGAGCTGCGCCGCAGGGATGGAATATTATCTTTAAGCCTGGTTGCAGAAGTGGAGCAGCAGGTGGTTGGGCACATTATATGCAGCAAAGCGGTGGTCCGAAAAGAAGAAATAACGCTGCCGGTCCTGAATTTCGGCCCTCTCAGCGTTTTGCCCGAATATCAACGGAAGGGTGTTGGGAAGGCGCTTATAAACGGTATGCTGGAAAAAGCAAAAGCAGAGGGGCATGGAGCCATTCTATTTTTCGGCAGGCCGGAGTATTATCCGCAGTTTGGATTTAAGGAGGCTTCTGTGTATGGGATTTCGGATTGTGAGGGATATAATTTTTCTGCTTTTATGGCAATGGAGCTGATTCCGGGTTATTTACTTCCGGCAAAGGGCGGGAGATATTATGAATCCGATATCTACAATGATGATCTGCACCGTGAAGAGGTAAAGGAGTTTGACAAGACTTTTTAGGCGGGAAGAGTATTTATAATAGGAAGAAAAGGGGAGCAGCATGTATTATTCAACAACATATCCTTCTCCTGTGGGCTTATTGACCCTGGCCTGTGATTTGACCGGCAGCAAGCTTGTGGGGGTATGGCTGGAGGGGCAGAAATATCATGGGAATACCATTATGGACGGCATGACGGAAAAAAGCGGCATGCCTGTATTCGACAGGACAAAGGACTGGCTGGACCGCTATTTTGACGGGAAAAAGCCCGTGGCAGACGAACTGCCGTTAGCGCCTGTGGGCAGCAAATTCCGTCAGGAGGTATGGCGTATTTTATGTGAAATCCCATATGGCGAGGTGATTACCTATGGGGATATCGCAAAGAAAATGGCTGCAAAGATGGGAAGAACAAGCATGTCGGGCCAGGCAATCGGCGGTGCGGTGGGGCATAACCCTGTTTCCATTATTATTCCATGCCACCGGGTGGTAGGGGCAAATGGCAGCCTGACCGGGTATGCGGGAGGTATTCCTGCCAAAATAAAGCTGCTTGAACTGGAAGGCGTGGATATGTCCCGGTTATTTGTGCCGAAGAGGGGCACGGCGTTATAAGCGCTGTGTCTGTTAAAATAAAAAAGAAAGGGAATAAAAAAATGAAGAAGAAAGCAATTATCAGCAGTATTATCACTGTACTGTGTATCGTAGCAGCAGTGGTTCTGCGGATTGCCATGGACAAGGTTGACGTGGAATACACGGAGGTGAAGGCAACCGTCGTAAGCTCTGAAGAAAGAGTGAGGCGTGTATATGGAAAAAGCCAGAAGTATTACGAGGTGGTAGTGGAGTACGAAGGCCGGGAATACGAGCTGCAGAATGTTTATAACAGTTATTCCTACATGCCTGGCAGGGAGACAACAGCGTATCTGCATGATGGCAAGCTGTATGCGAACGTTGCGGGAATTACCAGCACCACCCCGGTGGCTACGGTTTATTTCGTGTTTCTTTTCGCATCCGTTGGTATGGTGATTGTGACCTGCATGTTATTCAGCAAGGCGAAACAGGAAAAATAACAGGAGTAAATGTATAGAAGGGTATAACATCGGAAACGTTGAGGACAGAAGATGAAAATAAGTCTTATGACCGCTCATTTTGTGAATAACAACTTAAAACATAATATCAATGAAATGGTAAAAGGTATGCGTCTGGCAAAGCAGCATGAGGCGAAACTGGTTTGTTTCGGAGAAGCATTTTTGCAGGGATTTGATTCCTTGACCTGGATTTATGAGCATGACAGAGAGGTGGCGATAAGTACTGATTCGGATGTTTTTCAGATACTGATTGATTTATCTTCAGATATTCAAATAGATCTGATGTTTGGCTTCCTGGAAAGAGATGGCGAAAAGTTGTTTTCCTCCTGCGCCTTAGTTGGTGACGGAGGTTTGCTGCACCTTTACCGGAGAATATCAAAAGGCTGGAAGGAATACGACAGGGCAGATTTTCATTATTGTGAAGGTGGCATTCCTCAACCATTTTGTTATCGTGGTAAGCAGTGTATGATTGCGATTTGCGGCGATCTTTGGGAATATCCTTCCGAATTTGCACGAGGAGAGGATGTTTTGTTTTGGCCTGTATTTATTAACTATCCTATAGCTGAGTGGAAAAATGGCGTGGAAAATGAATATGCGCAGCAAGCCGCCTGTGTTTGTAAAGAAGTACTTTTAGTTGATTCACTGGGGGATGAAAAAAATGTATTTGGCGGGTGTTGCCGATTCAGTCATGGGTGTACGGTTCAGTCGCTTGAAACAGGAGAGGAAGGGATGCTGACGGTTGAGATTTGACAGCAGTACTGGAATGTATATTATTGTAGATTATAATATAAATCAGACGGCTGGTTATGTGGATTCGGTGTATACAAGGATTCGTTATAAAGTAATAAATACATAGGGAGGAGTTAAAAATGGGAGAAGAAAAAAGAACCAACCCCGGAGATTCCAACAGAATCACAAGGGAATATATGGACTCACTGCTGCTGGAAATGCGTCATCTGGACGGAAAGCTGCCGGTGACGGAAATGGAGCTTTACGGGGAAACGTTTGCCACGCCGGTAATGACAGCCGCCCTGTCCCACCTGAATAATGTACATGAGACAGGGATGGCCGGACTGGCGGAAGGCGCGCATCTGGCCGGAGCCGTAAACTGGGCCGGCATGGGTGATGAAGAAGAGCTGGAAAGAATCACGGCCACTGGGGCGCGGACAATTAAGATTATCAAACCCTATGAAGACAACGATTATATTATCAGCCGGATCAGACATGCAGAAAAATGCGGTGTCCTGGCGGTGGGAATGGACATGGATCATGCTTTTTCCTGGAAGGGAACCTATGATAACGTCTGTGGCATGCAGATGAAGGCGAAATCCCTGGAGGAGCTGAAGGAATTCGTAAAGGCGACGAAGCTGCCGTTTATTGTAAAAGGCGTATTGAGTGAGCGGGACGCATATAAATGCCTGGAGGCGGGAGTGCAGGGAATCGTGGTTTCCCATCACCATGGAATCATGGATTACGCAGTGCCTCCGTTTAAAATCCTGCCTTCTATTGCAAAAGTAATACAGAAGCAGATTCCTGTTTTCGTGGACTGCTGCATTGAGAGCGGCGCGGATGTCCTGAAAGCGCTGGCGCTGGGCGCGGATGCGGTCTGTGTGGGAAGAGCGCTCATGGGGCCCCTGGGAGAGAAAGGTCCTGAGGGAGTGCGGGAAAAGATCGAATCCATTACGGAAGAGCTTGCAGGGATGATGGCACATACGGGCTGTGAGGATCTGGCGCATATTGACCCTGAGATTATCTGGAACAGATAAAGAGCATGCACTAAAGTCCTGAAAAAGGACAGTATTTATCAGGATAAACAAAATGTGTAATTCATAATTTGTTCATAAAACAGACATAAAAAATTCATTTGTATTGGAGCCTGCTCCAGGTGATAAAATGAATTACATGTAACAGTTCAGACAGGGCTGTATATCTTTCAATTACATCAGGCCGGGCAGGAAAATATTGACTGCCGAAGGATGCGGATCTATACTTAATAACTGTAGCTGGCAGGAGGGCGGCATTCCAAGAATGCATAAAATGTACCGAAGTACAGTTCCCTCATTTCTGCATATACAGGTACGATTCGCTGAACGTCTGGGAAGCAGCGGTGCTTCCTGCATTTTTATAATAATTTTAATGATGGAACTATGGATGCCATGAAGGCGTTGGATTCCTTAAGGGAAGCATACTTCACGGCATCCGTTTTTGTTTGGCGCCCGAACGGATGTGTGGATGAAACAGCATGTATAAAATCAGGCGTATGTTTTTCCGGGAAGCTCTTCCGGGAAGAAATATCTGACACAAATGGGAGGACAACGATAAATGAAAAAGAAAACAATAGCAGCATTTATTTTAGCTGTGAGCCTTGTTGCAGCCGCGCTGTCCGGCTGCGGCAGCAGTGCTGAAAACGGCAACATGGGAAACGGCGGCAGTGCGGGAAACGGCAGCAGTGCGCAGCAGGACCCGGCGCAGTCAGGACAGGCAGCAGAAGCGCAGGGCGCGGCGGCTGAGAGCGCCCAGGGGGAATCCGGGCAGGCAAAGGATTCCGTAATTGTAACCATGCCGTCCACCTCGGAGCCGGAGGCGGGCTTTGATCCTGTTTATGGCTGGGGTGCGGGTGAGCATGTGCATGAGCCGCTGATCCAGAGCACATTGACGACTACTACGGCAGATTTAAAAATAGGGAAAGATCTGGCCACGGATTACTCTGTCAGCGAGGATGGGCTTACCTGGACGGTAACAATACGGAACGATGTGAAATTTACGGACGGAGAGCCACTGACAGCCTCCGATGTGGCTTTTACCTACAACCTTTGTGTACAAAACAGCAGCGTCAATGATTTTACCATGCTGAAGGAAGCTGTGGCTTTGGATGATACCACGGTGGAATTCCACATGAATACGCCTTTTTCCATCTGGCCTTATACCATGGCTATTGTGGGAATTGTGCCGGAGCATGCTTATGATGAGAATTACGGGCAGAACCCCATTGGCTCGGGCCGTTACCTTATGAAGCAGTGGGATAAGGGGCAGCAGGTGATTTTTGAAGCGAACCCGGATTATTATGGCGAGAAAATCAAAATTAAAAAGCTTACCGTTTTGTTCATGGATGAGGATGCGGCGCTGGCAGCAGCTATGGCCGGCCAGGCGGATGTGGCGCATACGGCGGCGTCCTATGCGGATCAGGTGATTGACGGTTATCAGCTGCTCCGGGTGGCCAGCGTGGATAACAGGGGGATTAACCTTCCCACAGTATCACCGCAGGAGCGGGACGGTAAACCCATTGGCAATGCGGTAACCTCCGATGCGGCGGTACGCCGTGCCATTAATATAGGAATTGACCGTGAAGAAATGATTGACAATGTGCTCAATGGCTATGGTACGCCGGCCTACAGCGTATGTGACAAGATGCCCTGGTATAATCCATCGGCGCAGGTGGTATATGATCCGGACGCTGCGAAGCAGCTGCTTGAGGAAGCCGGCTGGACGCAAGGCAGTGACGGCATCCGGGAAAAAGACGGGGTGAGGGCGGCCTTTTCGGTGATGTATACCCCCGGGGATTCGGTGCGCCAGGCCCTGGCCGAGGAGCTGGCAAACCAGTTAAGGGAGCTTGGCATTGAGGTGACAACGGAGGGCGCAGGCTGGGATGTGGCTTATGATAAGGCGCAGGCGCAGCCCCTGGTATGGGGATGGGGGGCGCATACCCCCATGGAGCTTTATAATATTTACCATACCCTTCCGGCCACAGGAAGTGCGGAATATTCTCCTTATTCCAATAAAGCAGTGGATAATTACATGGATGGTGCATTGAAGGCAGGGGATCTGGAATCCACCTATGAGCTGTGGCAGAAGGCACAGTGGGACGGGAAAACCGGAGTTACCCAGGAGGGGGATATCCCCTGGGTATGGCTGTGTAATGTGGATCATCTTTATTATGTAAGGGACGGCCTGCAGGTGGCCGGACAGAAAATCCATCCTCATGGGCATGGATGGTCAATCGTCAATAATGTGGATCAGTGGGAGTGGAAATAAACGTGAAAGAGAACCGTCTTGTAAGACGAATCGGGAAAAAATTCATAAGAATGCTTCTGCTTCTGGTCACGGTGAGCATTGTAACCTTTACCCTGGTAAGCATGTCGCCCATTGATCCGCTGCAGGCCAATGTGGGACAGGCGGCGCTGGGCGCCATGAGCCAGGAGCAGAAGGCCCGGCTGGAGGAGTACTGGGGGGTGAACACCCCTCCAGTACGCCGCTATCTGAACTGGGGAAAGGCTTTCCTTTCCGGGGATATGGGAACCTCCCTGCTTTACAGACAGCCGGTTTCCCGGGTGATCGGCGTGAAGCTGGCCAATTCCCTGTTCCTTATGGTGATTGCCTGGCTGATTTCCGGTATCCTGGGACTGCTTTTGGGGATGCTTGCCGGTATCTTCCGGGGAACCTGGATCGACAGGGTGATCAGAGGCTATTCCCTGTTGATTTCCAGTACGCCTGTGTTCTGGCTGGCGCTTCTTCTGCTTCTTGTCTTTGCCGTGTGGCTGAAGGTGCTTCCTATCGGCTTAAGCGTG
Organism: Eisenbergiella massiliensis; assembly: GCF_003435485.1. NCBI lineage: Bacteria > Bacillati > Bacillota > Clostridia > Lachnospirales > Lachnospiraceae > Eisenbergiella > Eisenbergiella massiliensis. The sequence continues at coordinate 227,693 of NZ_QVLV01000007.1, read as the reverse complement.
CCCATCGGCGTGGAGGCGTCGGGTGTGACCTTTTTTGACAGGGTGCGCCATGCCGTGCTCCCTGCAATTACCTTAAGCATTACAGGCGTTGCGGGAATTACGCTGCATACCCGGGAAAAAATGATAGATGTCATGGAAAGCGACTACATGCTTTTTGCCCGGGCAAGGGGGGAAAGCACCTGGACCATGGTAAAAAGGCATGGCCTGCGCAACATCCTGCTTCCGGCAATGACGCTCCAGTTCGCTTCCGTCAGTGAAATCATCGGCGGCTCCGTCCTGGTGGAGCAGGTTTTTTCCTATCCGGGCCTGGGGCAGGCGGCGGTTACGGCGGGTACGGGAAGCGATGTGCCGCTGCTGATGGGAATTACGCTGGTGACGGCGGGCATCGTATTTCTTGGTAATTTTATTGCCGATGTGCTTTACGGTGTGATCGATCCCCGTATGAGGAAGGGAGGGGAGCCTTCATGAACCGGAGAAAAAGAACCCTGCTGATTTTCGGCCTGGCACTTCTTTTCCTGGCGGCGGTGACGCTGTCCGGAATGCTTTGCCATGATGTAGCGCGAAAGGCGGATTTCAGCGTAAAAAACCTGCGTCCCTGCGGATTGTATCTGTTCGGTACGGACTGGCTGGGGCGGGATATGCTGGCCCGCACTCTGACAGGGCTTTCCATGAGCATCCGCATCGGACTGTGCACTGCGGGAATCAGCGCCTGCATCGCCCTGGTGCTGGGTATCATGTCCGCAGTGCTGGGGAGCCGGGTGGACGCTGTGATTTCCTTCCTGATTGACACCATTATGGGAATTCCCCATATCCTTTTGCTGATTCTGGTTTCCTTTGCCTTTGGAAAGGGCTTTAAGGGCGTGGTGTTAGGTGTGGCGCTGACGCACTGGCCGTCCCTGGCCAGAGTTATCCGAAGCGAGGTCATGCAGCTTAAGGACAGCGAATACATTCAGGCGGCGGCCAGGCTGGGACAGGGAAAGCTTACCATTGCCGTAAGGCATATGCTGCCCCATCTTTTTCCCCAGTTCGCGGTGGGGCTGATACTGATGTTTCCCCATGCCATACTGCATGAGGCCAGCATCACCTTCCTTGGCTTCGGCCTTACCTCCGAGCAGCCTGCCATCGGCGTCATTTTGTCGGAAAGCATGAGGTACCTGATTACGGGGAAATGGTGGCTTGCCGTGCTTCCGGGCGTCATGCTGGTATTGACGGTAGAGCTGTTTGACGTGGCGGGGAATGCGCTCAGGAGGTTGCTGGATCCGTCCAGCGTGCAGGAATAGGGGCAGGCTTTGGCGGTAACTGTGAGGGTAAGCTGCATTTTCATTAATAACATTTTCAGAAAATACTTTTTCAGAAATAAGCGAGGCGGAACATGAGCTGTTCGGAGAAATTTCATATATTGGAAATCAGGGATCTGTCCGTTTCCTTCCGGCAGTATGACAAGGGGACGAGACAGGTGGATCTTCCGGTCATATCCAGGCTGAACGTGGCGGTGCATGAAGGGGAAATCGTAGCGGTGGTAGGCTCCAGCGGCTCAGGGAAAAGCCTTCTTGCCCACGCGGTCATGGGGCTGCTTCCCTCCAATGCACGGTGCGGCGGGGATATTTATTTCCTTCAGGAGCCGCTGACGCCAAAGAGGCTTGCGCATATCAGGGGAAAAGAGATTGCGCTGGTGCCCCAGAGCGTCACTTACCTGGATCCTTTGATGAAGGTGGGAAAGCAGGTGCGCGGAGGAAGGAAGGATCGGGAAGCCGGAAAGCGGCAGCAGGCGCTTTTTTCCCAGTATGGCCTGCCGGAGGATACGGCGGAAAAATACCCTTTTGCCTGTTCCGGCGGAATGAGCCGGCGGATTCTCCTGGCAACGGCCCTGATGGAAAATCCAAGGCTGATCATAGCGGACGAGCCGACCCCGGGCATGGAACTGGCGCTGGCAAAAAAAGCGATGGAGGATTTCCGGCGGTTTGCGGATGCGGGAAACGGCGTGCTGCTGATTACCCATGATATTGAACTGGCGCTGGAGGTGGCGGACAGAATCGCCGTTTTTTATGCGGGGACAACGGTGGAGGAAGCGTTGGTGGGAGATTTTGCCTCCCAGGAGCTTCTGCGCCACCCTTATACCAGGGCTTTATGGAGGGCCATGCCCCGGAACGGCTTTACTCCCATTGACGGTGTGCAGCCTTATGTTAAGGATCTGCCGGAAGGCTGTGTATTCGGGCCGAGGTGTCCGGATTTCTCTTCGGAATGTCTGGGGGAGATTCCGGAACGGGTGGTGCGCTGCGGTACGGTGCGCTGCATCAAATGCAGGGAGGATGATTCCCATCACCACCATGGAAAGGGATTGGAATCGGCGGTAAAGGAGGCCAACGGACATGCTGGAAGCTGAAAATATTTTTTTCTCCTATCAAAAGGGAGAACCGCCGGTGCTCAAGGGCGTCAGCCTCAGCGTGGGCCCCGGGGAGCGGGTGGGTGTGCTTGCGCCCAGCGGTTATGGAAAAACGACGCTGATGAAAATACTGGCAGGATATCTGCAGCCGGATGCAGGCCGTGTACTTGTGGATGGGAAACCGCTTCCTGCAAAAGGCTACTGTCCGGTGCAGATGGTCTGGCAGCACCCGGAAAGGGCGGTGAACCCCCGCCTCACCCTGCGCAAAACGCTGGCGGAGGGCGACGGCATTGACCGCAGGCTGGAAGAAGGGCTGGGGATTGAAGAGGACTGGAAGGGCCGCTTTCCCCAGGAACTGTCCGGCGGGGAGCTGCAGCGTTTCTGCATTGCCAGGGCGCTGGGAAGGCGTACCAGGTATCTGATTGCGGACGAAATCAGCACCATGCTGGATCTGATTACCCAGGGGCAGATATGGAATTTCCTCATGGAGGAGACGGCGCGGCGGCAGATTGGCATGCTGGTGGTCAGCCACAGCCGGGAGCTTCTGGATTACGTATGCACCAGGCAGGTGGAGCTGAAAGGGCTGCAGGGAACGGAGTTGTTGAAAACAGGCAGACAGGAGAAGACGAATGGATACACAGGAAATTTTAATGCAGTTTAAAAACGGGGAAATGTCACTGGAGGAAGCGGAGGCTTATCTGAAGCGTCAGCCTTTTGAGGATATGGGATATGCCAAGCTGGATTCCCACAGAAAGCTGCGTTCCGGTTTCGCGGAGGTTATTTTCTGCAGCGGCAAGGCAGATGCCCATCTGAAGGAGATTTTCAGACATTTGTATGAGGAAGAAGGGGAGGTGCTGGGAACGAGGGCGTCGCTTTCTCAGTACGAACTGATTAAGAAGGAATTTCCCCAGGTACAGTATGATGAGATTTCCCACATCCTCAAGATTGAAAAAGAAGGGAAGAAGAGGATTGGCAGGATTGCCGTGTGCACGGCAGGTACGGCGGATATTCCCGTGGCGGAGGAAGCGGCGCAGACGGCGGAATATTTCGGCTCAAATGTGGACCGTATTTATGATGTGGGAGTGAGCGGTATTCACAGGCTGATGTCCCGGCTGGATGTGATACAGAGCGCCAACTGCGTGGTTGCGGTGGCGGGGATGGAAGGGGCGCTGGCCAGTGTCATCGGCGGGCTGGTGAGCAATCCGGTGCTGGCCGTGCCCACCTCGGTAGGCTACGGCGCCAATATGCACGGGCTGTCCGCGCTTCTGACCATGATCAATTCCTGTGCCAACGGGATTGCGGTGCTCAACATCGACAACGGCTACGGCGCAGGTTATATGGCGACGCAGATCAACAGGCTGGCGGTACGGCAGGGTGATGGTGTATAATATACGGCAGGGGAAAGAAAAACGGAGCCTGCAGGTGCAGGCGGACAGGAGCATAAATGGACGAAATTTTATATTTGGAATGCCTTTCCGGCATCAGCGGTGATATGACGGTGGCGGCCCTGCTGGATTTGGGGGCTGACGAGGAGGTGCTGCGCAGGGCGCTTTCCAGCCTGCCGCTTAGCGGCTTTTCCGTTGAAATCAAAAGAGTTGTGAAATCAGGGCTGGATGTATGTGATTTTAATGTGGTGCTGGATGAGGCGCATGAGAACCATGATCATGATATGGAGTATCTTTACGGCAAAGGGGAGCATGTCCATGAAGGGCACAGCCATGGCGAACACGAGCATGAAGGGCACAGCCACATCCCGGAAGCGCACTCTCATGGGGAACAACACAGCATCACCGAAGAAGTGTACAGCCACGGAGAACATCACGGACATCACCATCACCACCATGAGCATCGCGGCCTGAAGGAAATCCTTCATATCATAGATCATGCTGAAATTTCAGACCGGGCAAAGGAAACTGCCTGCCGCATTTTCCGGATACTGGCGGAAGCGGAATCGGCCGCCCATGGCGTCCCGATGGAGGAGGTCCATTTTCATGAGGTGGGCGCGGTGGACTCCATCGTCGATATCGTGGCGGCGGCGGTGTGCCTGGATAATCTGAATATCACCAGGGCTGTGGTGCCCGTGCTCTGCGAAGGCAGCGGCTTTGTCAGATGCCAGCACGGCATGATTCCCGTACCGGTACCCGCGGTTGCAAACATTGCCGGGGCCAACGGGCTGAAGCTGAAGCTGACGGAAATTCAGGGAGAGCTGGTCACACCCACCGGAGCGGCCATTGTGGCTGCGGTGAAGACGGATGATAAGCTTCCGGAAGCCTTTACCATAGTGAAAACAGGAATGGGAGCGGGCAAACGCAGCTACGAACGCCCAAGCATACTGCGGGCGATGCTGATCCGCGGTGAGGAGAGCAGAAAGGACACCATCTGCAAGCTGGAAACAAATATCGATGACTGCACCGGCGAGATGCTGGGATATGTCATGGACAGGCTGTTTGAAGAAGGAGCGAGGGATGTGCATTACATTCCCGTGTTCATGAAGAAGAACCGCCCTGCCTACCAGCTGAATGTTATCTGCTCCGAAGAGGATGCGGACAGGCTGGAACGGGTTATTTTTGCGGAAACCACTACCATCGGCATCCGCAGGCTATGTATGGAAAGGACTGTGCTGCCAAGAGAGGTAATACAGGTCGGCACGCCTCTGGGCCAGGCATCCGTAAAGGTATGCAGGCTGGAGGGGGAAAACAGATACTATCCGGAATATGCGGATGCCGCCAGGCTGAGCAGGGAACATAAACGCCCCTTTATGGAGGTTTATGAAATGATAAAGGCGGCCTGTCCGGAAAAACAGGACATTCAGCCTGCGGAATAAATGTCCGGACACGCTCCGTACAGGGGATGCGCAGACATGCCGTCGTATTTGCTGCACGGCAAAAAGGAAGTCTTTTAAAAGGAGTATTCATGGAAGGGACAGAGGAAAAGAGACAGAAACTGACGGAAATGATGGATAAGCTTGCCGGAGAGGATATCATGGTGGCGTTTTCAGGAGGCGTGGACAGCAGCCTCCTGCTGAAGGCCGCCTGTGACAGCGCAGGCCGGACCGGGAAAAAAGTATATGCGGTTACCATACAGACCGCCCTTCACCCAACGGAGGATATTGAGGTGGCAGGACGTGTGGCAAAGGAAATGGGGGCCGTCCATGTGATTCTGTCCGTAGACGAGCTGGCGGAGGCCGGAATTGAAGACAATCCGGTTGACCGCTGCTACCGCTGCAAAAAACTTCTTTTTCAGAAAATGAAGAAGAAGGCGCAGGAGCTTGGCGTCCCGGTGATTGTGGAGGGAACCAATGCAGACGACCTGACGGTGTACCGTCCCGGCATCCGGGCGATCCGGGAGCTGGGCATTACCAGCCCGCTGGCCCTTCTTGGCATCACCAAGGAGGAGGTGCGTAAGTTTGCCGGGGAATATGGGATTTCCGTTTCCAACCGGCCCTCGGCCCCCTGCCTGGCCACCCGTTTCCCCTATGGAACCAGGCTGAATATGGATAAAATGAAACAGGTGGATCAGGGGGAAGCTTATCTGCGCAGCCTGGGACTTTATAACGTGCGCATCCGTGTGCATGGGGAGGTTGCCAGAATCGAAGTGGACGAAAAGGACATGCCGGCGGTACTGGCACACAGAAAAGATCTGGTTTCCAGACTGGAAGCGCTGGGCTTTCTGTATGTTACACTTGACTTGAAGGGATTCCGTTCGGGCAGCATGGATACGGGCCTTAATGCGGAAACGGCTGAATACTGATTGTAACAGCCCGGTCCCCGGTTGAACTGTTACGGCTGATTAAGTAAAAAAGCAGGATGATAAAATGGATAGAAGTGAAAAAGCGATTTTTACCAATATGTGCATGGTGTATGATGACAACGGAAACGTTCTGGTACAGAACAGAAAGGATAAAGAATGGGGCGGCATAACCTTCCCCGGCGGCCATGTGGAGAAAAAGGAATCCTTCACGGATTCCGTAATCCGGGAAGTTTATGAGGAAACCGGCCTTAAGATCAAAAACCCCGTCCTTTGCGGAGTAAAGCAGTGGCAGGAAGAGGAAGATGTCCGCTACGTGGTCCTCTGTTATAAAACCGGCCATTTTGAGGGCGAGCTTCGTTCCTCGGAGGAAGGGGAGGTATACTGGGTAAAACGGTCGGAGCTGATGGCCCAGCCGCTTGCCTCCGGAATGGAGCTGATGTTCCAGCTGTTCCTGAAGGACAAGGTAAATGAGCATTATTTATATGAAGATGAAGGGGAGTGGAAGCAGGTTCTGAAATGAGCCTGCTTTTGTTTTTGCGCGCCCTGTGGGTGTACGTTCAGTTGTGATTGGTTGATATGCCCCTCTTTTGCCCTGGAAGCATGGCATGGAAAGCCATATTAAACAGCATATGACGGGTAATTTAGCAGTGAATTGGTAAAAATACCGGTTTAAGACCAGAATTGACCGTAAAATGATTTAAAAAATAGTCGCAGAGTGCTATAATTGTAATGGATTGTGTAACTGGTAGAATGAATCCGGTTTAGAAAAAAGTTCTGCCTGCTATTCAGAACAATAAAACGGAGGGAAAGTACATGTATCCATATGAAAGTTTTCTGCAGGAATCAAATCAAATTCTCCAGAATTTATCAGATGATTTTGCGTATTATCTTTTGTATCTGGATTTTACGGATTTTCAGATGGTGAATCATTTCTATGGAATGGAAGCCGGGGACAGCCTTCTTCGGGCAATGGAGGAGGCTTTGAAAAGGGATCCCCAGGTCAGGACCTGTGTAAATATTTTTTCTGATCAGTTCCTCTGCCTGATACAGACAGAAAAAGACGTGGATGTGGAAAAAATCATCATATCTTATCAGCAGCGTTCCCGTCTGTTCCTTGAGGAACAGGGAACGAATTACCCTTTATGTACATTAAAGCTTTCCTGCGGTATCTGCAAAGTAACCGGAGGAAACTTAAAATATGCGGTGGACGGCGCCAATCTGGCGCGCAAGGAGGCGAAGAGGCGCGGCTCCTTAAGGGCATTCCCCTACAGTGACGCCATGCAGAAGCAGATGACCGATCAGTATGAGCTGGAGCGGGCTGTCAATGACTCCCTCCGGGAGGAAAGGTTCCTTTTTTATCTCCAGCCCAAGGTGGATCTGGAAACAGGCAGGACGATAGGGGCGGAGGCGCTGGCGAGAAGGGTCGGCCGTGATGGAAGCATTATTTATCCGGATGCTTTTCTTTCTGTCATGGAAGCCAATGGGAGCATTGTGGAGCTGGATATGCTGATTTACAGGAAGGTGTGCGCCTTCCTGGCAGATAGAAGGGAAAAAGGGCTGCCGGTGGTGCAGACTTCGGTAAACCTGTCGCGCCTGCATATCCATAATCCGGAAACCGCCGATATCATCCATTCTGTCGCGCAGGCTTATGAAATCCCGTCCGATCTTCTGGAGTTTGAACTGACGGAAACCATTCTGCTGGATGAATTTTCCGGAGCCAAGCAGCTGATTGACCGGCTGAGGGCGTACGGCTACCGGGTGTCCATAGATGATTTCGGCTCCGGCTATTCGGGAATCAATATATGGCAGGAACTGAATTTTGATGTCCTGAAGCTGGACAAGAAGTTCCTTTCCACAAAAAAGGAACTGGTATACAGGAATGAAGCGATTGTACCGAATATGATAAATATTGCGCAGCGTCTTCATGTGCAGGTACTGTGCGAGGGTGTGGAAACGGAAGAGCAGTGCCTTTATCTGAAGCGGCTGGGCTGCCCGACGGGACAGGGGTATTATTTTTCCAGGCCCATACCGCCGGAGGATTTTTATGCCCGGTATGAAAGCTCCGGCGGGTTTTACAAGGTGCCTTCCGAAAGGAATGTGCAGCAGGCCGAACCTGTGAAAAAAAAGACTGTGGAAAAGAAAAACGCAAAGAACGGGGAATATAGATTTGACAGAAGATGGTATCTGGCGGCAGGCCTGGCAGCGGTGATTTTCCTGAGTATTTCCGTAGCTCTGGCCGTTTCTTATTTTTATAATTCAGCGCGTTCGGAATTTACGCAGATCATGACGGAGAACCTGAATACCTATACCTCGGGCCAGCGTGAAGAAATACTGGCTGAAATGGACAGGATGAAAAATATGCTGGATGCATTGGCGGTTCTTATAGGACAGCAGGAAGATACGTATGCTGTGGAAGGATATCTGACTGCTTTAAGCGAGGCCAGGGAGGATGAGTGGTATATCTATACGAGTGAGAAAAAGCTGGAAGAGAGTATCAGGACCGGGAAAGCGCGGGAGGAGGACGCCCGGATAGTGGAACGTCTGAAGGAAGGCGAGACTGTCATTTCCGATATTACATATTCTGACAGGCTTGGCGGCCTGTACTGTATTACTATCGGCGTCCCGGTTTATCAAAACGGAAAGTTTGCAGGGACGCTTCGGGGCATTATCAATGCGGATATGCTTGTGGCCACATCTTTTTACCCTGCGGTACAGGGAAAGGTGTTCCGCTGTCTGATCACCGATGGGCAGGGCAATATCATCCCGGTGAAAAAAGGCGACGGGGAATGGGAAGGCAGCCTGGCGGACAGGATGGCCGAGGAAGGAATTGACGGCGATATCTGCAGGGATATGCTGAAGTACCTGGAGAATGGGGAAAACGCCAGCATCCGTGTGGGAGAAAGAGAAGGCGTGCCGATTTACTTTTCTGTAGTGGATCTGGGAATTAACGACTGGCATTATGTGGTATGCTTCCAGGCGGATATGGCCAACATCCATATGGAAAGGATTGTTTACCGTACCATGTGCGGAACTGTGGCTCTTCTGGTGGCAGTAGCCGTCTTCTGCGTTTTCCTCTTTTCGCTTTTCCTGAAAATGGCAAAGCATATCGGTGTGGAGGAACGGCGGTATTTGCTGCTGGAGCAGTTTTCCGATACGGTGCTGTTTGATTATGATATCCGGCGTGATATTATCCGGTTTACTCCCAATGCGGACAGGCTTTTCAGAATTCATGGCCTGGTGCAGAAGGATTTCCTGAAAAATATGGGGAACAGATATATTTACGGCGGTGATATTGAGGAAGTCAGCCAGCTGTTTTCCGGCCGGCTGAAGAAGGATAAAAAGGAAGTCCGCGTCAGGCTGATGTATCCTGACAGGGATAATTATTTCTGGACGCTGATCCAGTACCGCTATGATTACAAAAAGGGAACCGTTTCTTCCGTAGTTGGTAAGATTACGGACATTGAGGAACAAAAAAGGCATGAGGAGTATCTTCTGGAAATGTCGGAGACAGACGGCCTGACCGGTCTGCGCAACAAGCTGGCCACAGAGGTTGAAATCCGCAGGCGGCTTCAGGAGGAATGCATCGGACTGCTGTTCATGATTGATTTGGATAACTTCAAGCTGGTGAATGATTCTTATGGGCATGCCGGAGGCGATGAAGCCCTCTGCTTTGTGGGAAGCTGCCTGCAGAAGGTGTTCAGGGCCGATGATGTGATCGGCCGCATCGGCGGGGATGAGTGGATGGTATTTCTTAATTCCACGAACAGCCGGGAACTGGCAGGAAAGAAGGCAGAGCTTTTGATGCAGCACCTGAAGCTGGGCATGGAGCAGGGGATACCGCCATTATCCGTGAGCATAGGGATTTCCAGGTGCCCGGAGGACGGGAGTCAGTTTGTGGATCTGTTTAATGCGGCGGATCGCGCCATGTATGAGGCAAAAAGGAAAGGGAAAAACTGTTATTGCTTTTCCAGGCCGTATGGAACAAGGACGGATAGGTAAAACGCCGGGAACCCGGCGGCGGGCATAAAGCCCGCGCGCCTTAATCAGTGAAGCGTTGTCCTGCCAGGAAGTATTTTATTCCGGGGTAACGGAGGGAAGGGAGCTTAAGTTGTTGTTTTCTGTTTCGTCAGGGATGGATTTCAGATATTCGGTATCCTTTCGGTGGGCGATGCCGACTCCCCTGATTTCTCCGTCCTTTGCCAGGGCAACGCCTTCTTCCTTGGAAACCGTGGAGCCGTCGGAGAGCTGATAGCCGGTGATACGGCCGCTTTCCTTTACAAGACCCACGATATCCTTTGCATCACTTTTGGTCTGCGGAATGCTGTCCAGCGCATTTTTTGCCAGTGCAGAATCCGGTATCTCGTTATTATCCATGGTCAAATGTCCTTTCTTTCCAAGGCGGCCTGCCATATAGGGGCCGCGGTGTTTTTTCTCAGTTGCCGGCAGTTACAATACAGTCCCGGATGAACTGTGACAATTAGTATCCGCAGTGCAAAAAAAGTTATTCAGATAACCGGCGGAATGTGATATGATATTGTTTTCAGGTAATAACTGTAAAGGTACAAAACAGTTATCCCAGATATTAAAAAATGTGAGGGAGCAGATATGACAAGTGAGTTTGGCATGGCGGTTCATGCGCTTACCTTTTTAAACCATAAGGGGGAAATGGTTTCCAGCGAGGTGCTGGCGGAAAATATATGTACCAATCCGGCCCGTGTGCGCAAGGTTATGGCGAAGCTGAAAAGAGCGGGGCTGGTAACCACCAGGGAAGGGCTGGATGGAGGCTATTTATTCAACGGGCCTGCGGATAAGGTGACGCTTAGCATGATTGCGCAGGCGGTGGAGGCCAGGTTTGTTTCTTCCTCCTGGAAGAGCGGGAACCAGGATATGGACTGCCTTGTGGCTTCGGGGATGGCCGGCCTTCTTGACGGAATTTATGATCAGCTGGATCGCCGCTGCTATGAAAGGCTGGAAAAACTGACAATTGAAGACATAAACGGAAAAATTTTCGGAGCCGGGTGACGAGCCTGGCTTTACCTTGTAAGGAGGGAAGGGGAAATGCGCGTTTCAAAGGCATCGGAGGAAAGAAGGCAGGAGATACTGGACGCGGCAATGCGGGTTTTTTATGAGAAGGGGTATGAAAAGACGTCCATCAGTGACATTGCGTTGAAGCTGGGGGTGGCGCAGGGGCTGATTTACAGGTATTTCAAATCAAAGGAGGCACTTTTTGACGGGGCGTTGGAAAATTATGCCGGACGGCTGGCTGAGCAGATGGGGGAAGCGATCAGGGACGGTCGGACAACGCTGCGGGAAAAGATTATGAGTACGCAGTCTTTCATCCATATTGAGGATGACGACAGCTATTATTATAAAATTTTTAACAGCCCGGACAAAAAAGGCGTCTATCAGAAGCTTTCACTGAAGGTGGCGGAGCGGCTGGTGCCTCATGTGACGGATGCGATCACGGAGGAGATGAAGCTGGGGCGTCTCACTGCGGTGGAGGATCCGGAAACGGTAGCTTCCTTTTGTGTCTACGGGCAGCTGGGGATATTATTCCGTGAAGATATCAGCGGCCTCCAGAAAGCGGAGAGGATCAGAAAGTTTGTTGCAGGACAGATACGGTAGGAAAAGGTGAGGGGCAATGGATAACAGGGACGGGTTGGAAAATCAGCTCTATAAGGCCGACTGGCTGAAGGAAGTACTGCAGACCGGCCGGATTGGCATGTGGATCGTGGAAGTGGATAATGAGACGGGAGAGTTCCGGATGTATCCGGATGAGCAGATGCACGTCCTGCTGGGAACGGAGCATATGGAGCTTACACCAAAGGAGCAGTTTGCCTTTTTCCAGGAGCGGATTGAGCCTGGCTACGAGAAAGCGGTCCAGGATTACACGGACAGAATGCTGAAAACGGGAGAACTGGCGGAGGTGGAGTACTACTGGAACCATCCGCAGATGGGAAAAATTTTTGTCAGATGCAGCGGCAAGGTCTATGAAAGGGAAGGGCAGATTTACCGTATCAGAGGGTATCATCAGGATATCACGGAACTGGTGCGGCTGAGAAAGACAAACCTTGTGCAAGGACAGCAGCTGAAGGAAACAGAAAGGCAAAAGCAGCGGTATAACAATCTTTTTCAGTCGGTGCTCTGCGGCATTATCCAGTATTCCATGATGGATAACGGGCTGGCGCGGTTTAAAAATGCCAACAAAGAAGCCATACGGATTCTGGGATATGAGGAACAGGAATTCTGGGAGAAGCAGGAATGGGATCTTACGTCCACCGTTTGTGAGGAAGACAGGGAGCGGATCATTAAGGGGATTGACGAACTGAAGGAAGCCGGGGATAAGTTCTTTTATGAATACCGCGTAAAGTGCAGGGACGGAAGAAAATGCTGGGTTATCGGAAGCGCTGAGCTTATCCGGGATCTGGACGATGAGCTGGTGGTGCAGAGCGTATTTCTGGATATTAACAGACGTAAGGAAATCGAGCAGAAGAATCGGCTGCTGGAGAAGCAGCTGGAGGCCGGGAATGAGTTCCTCCGCCTTTCCCTGGAGCATACATCCATATATGAGTTTTATTATGATCCTGTCAGCGGTATAGGGACGCTGCCTGAGCGCACCAGAGAATTCTATGGGCGGGAAACGCCGGTTTGCATCAATATGGCGGAAACCTTTGCCAGGGAATATGCGGCGCCGGAATATCATGATGCGTTTCTTCAGATGTTCCGGGCCATTGACAGGGGGGAACGGACCGCCACAGGCGAATTTATGGATCAGGACCGGAAGAACTGGCGGCGCATTACGCTTTCCGTCCTCCGGTATGACAGTACGGGGAAACCTGGCTACGTGGTGGGCATCACAGAGGATATTACCAAGGAAAAGGAGATGGAAATCGCCCTGAGAAAAGCCAGGACGCAGGATCCCCTGACCGGGCTTTATACCAGGGAAGCAGGCATTGCGCTTGTAAAGGAACGGCTGGAGCATAAGAGGGCGGATCAGGTCTGCGGCCTGATGCTTCTGGATATGGATAACTTTCAGAAAATCAACGACGTTTCCGGCAGCGTTTTTGCGGATGTGCTGCTTCAGGAAACGGCGGATGTATTGCGGCGGGAAACGAAGGATGAGGATATCCTCATCCGGCTGGGCGGCGATGAGTTCATGGTTTTTGTGGAAAACTGTACCAAGGCGGAAGCAGTGGTGCAGGGAAAGGCAATTGCCGAAAGGATACGCGGCCTTTTTCCCGATATGGAAGGGGAATCGGGCATTTCCGCCAGCATCGGCATGTGCGTCACCTCTGTTGTAGAGGATTACAGCGGGCTTTACCGCTGTGCGGAGAGCACGCTTCAATATTTGAAGAAAAACGGCAAGGGCCGGGCGGCCTGTTATCTGGATACCTCTAATGAGCTGGGCAGCTGGCTGACCAGCCTGTACCCGGACGAACTGCTGATCAACAGTGTCGGCAGCAGCAATCTGAGCGCTGATGAAGAACTGACCACCTTTGCGCTGGAGCTTCTCGGAAAAGCCAGGAACATCTCCGACGCCATGAACCTGCTGCTTGTCCGGATTGGAAAACGGATGAAGCTGGACAGGGTATGCATCAGTGAAGTCAACCATGAATACCGGAATGTCTCCTGCATTTACCAGTGGGCGGACAAGGCTGTGGGGTATCATGAGACGGAGCCGTTTTACTTAAGCCGGGAGGATCTGGAGCATATCCTCAGTGTTTACTCGGCAGACGGAACCAGTACGGAAAAGCTTATTTTCCATCAGCATATGATGCCCAGCGTGCTGCACGCCGCGTTCTGGAATGAGGGGACGTATGCAGGCGCTTTCTGCTGGGAAAAGAAGGAAGAGGGCTATGAATGGACGGATGAGGAGAAGCGGCTTATCAAGGAACTGGCCCGGATTATCAGCTCCTTTACCATGAAAGCGAGGGCGGATGCCGTCAGCCAGGCTAAGACGGATTTCCTTTCCCGTATGTCCCATGAGATCCGTACGCCCATGAATGCCATTATGGGGATGACTGCGATTGCGAAGACGGTTCTGGAGGATAAGGAAAAGATGGCGGAATGCCTTCATAAAATAGAAACGGCCAATACCTATCTGCTGCAGCTTATCAACGATATTCTTGATATGTCCCGCATTGAAAGCGGCAAGGTGGAGCTGAATATCCAGAGAAACGATTTGCATGAAATCATAAACAGCCTGAAAATTCTTATTGAGCCTCAGGCGGAAGCAAAAGGCATTATTTTCAGTACGGAAGTAAGCTGTGAGGAAAAACGGCCGATTATGGCAGACGATCTGCGCCTGAACCAGATATTGATTAATATTCTGGGAAATGCGGTGAAGTTTACGCCTCCGGGAGGCCATGTGACGCTGCGGGTTGAGCAGACAGATGCTGATGAAGAGCTGCTGCGGCTCCGTTTCAGTGTGACGGACGATGGGATCGGCATCCAGAAGGAGCGGCAGAAATCCATTTTTAATGCTTTTGAACAGGCAGAGGCCAGCACGGCCTCACAATACGGAGGGACGGGCCTGGGCCTTTCCATATCCAGCCGTCTGGTACAGATGATGGGCGGCAAGCTGGAGGTGGAAAGCGAGCCGGGTAAAGGATCCTGCTTCTATTTTACGCTTTCCATGCCCTTTGCCGGAGAACGCGGAGGGGATGCAGGGATGGAAAAGTCCGGCGCCGCTGCGGATTTTTCCGGAAAACGAATTCTGGTTGTGGAGGACAATGATATTAACCGGGAGATTGCGGTAACCCTTCTGGAAGGATGGGGATTTATGGCCGAGGAAGCTGTGAATGGAAAAGAAGCGGTGGAAAAATTCCTGGACGCTCCTCCATATTATTATGACGGTATTCTGATGGACATCAAAATGCCGGTTATGGACGGCCTGCAGGCAACAAGGTTTATCCGCATGTCGGAAAAGGAAGACAGCGTGAGCATCCCTATTATCGCCATGAGCGCCAATGCCTTCAGCGAGGATATGAAAAAGTCCATGGAAAGCGGCATGAACGGCCATCTTGTGAAGCCCATCGAGGTGGAGAAAACGAGGAAGCTGCTGGAAAAATGCATAAAATAAGCAGCTTGCAGAAAAAATATTGTAACTATTCGTAACTGTTCAGCAGGTCAGCGCATTTAGCTGCGCAGGCCAGCGCTTTGCGCTGACCGTAAGAAAGTGATTCAGGAGTGCTAAAATCCATCGCCAAAGGCGATTTAGGATGGATTTTAGCAGTAACTGTGAGGGGTACTGAACAGTTACAACTATTCAAATACGGAGGATTTATGAGTAACGGACAACATAAAAACGGGAATTTTACATCAACGTTAGGCTTTGTGATTGCCTGTGTGGGATCGGCAGTAGGGCTGGGAAATATCTGGATGTTTCCCTACCGCCTGGGACAGTACGGAGGGGCGGCCTTCCTGATACCCTATCTGCTGTTTATCCTGTTGTTCGGCTGGGTCGGGCTGTCGGCGGAGTTTGCAGTGGGCAGAAAAGCGCGGACCGGGACTATAGGGGCCTATGGCTATTGTTTCGCGGCCAGGGACAGGGAAAAGACAGGAAAGGTACTGGGCTGGTTCCCGCTGCTTGGCTCTCTTGGAATTGCCATCGGCTATTCCATTGTACTGGGCTGGGTGCTGCGTTCCCTTGCGGGGGCGGTAACGGGAAGCCTGTTTGAAACGGATGCTGCGGAGTATTTTGCACAGGCCACGGGGGCCTTTGGAAGCGTTCCCTGGCATTTTATCATTGTGGCGGTGGTTTCCGTGATTCTTCTGACGGGAGTGACCAAAGGGATTGAAAAAGTGAGCAAGGTTATGATGCCCCTGTTTTTTGTATTATTTGTGATACTGGCGGTGAGGGTGGCCTTCCTGCCGGGGGCGGCCAAAGGCTATGAGTTCCTGTTTGTGCCCAGATGGGAGGCGCTTCTGAAGGTGGATACCTGGGTTATGGCCATGGGACAGGCCTTTTTCTCCCTTTCGATTACAGGCTCCGGCATGATTGTATACGGCGCTTATCTGGATGATAAGGTGGATATTCCGGGGGCTTCGGTGCGGACGGCATTGTTTGATACGATGGCGGCGCTGCTTTCGGGGCTGGCTATAATGCCGGCGGTGTTTGCCTTCGGCATCGATGCGGGCAGCGGCCCGTCCCTGATTTTTATCACGCTTCCGGGCGTTTTCCGGCAGATGCCCATGGGAAGGCTGTTTGCGGCCTTTTTCTTCCTTTCCGTCAGCTTTGCGGGAATCACCTCCCTTATCAATATGTTTGAGGCGGTTATAGAAAGCTGGCAGACACAGTTCCGGATTTCCAGGTTCCTGTCCACACTGCTGTGCGGCGGCATTACCTTTCTGGTGGGAGTATTTCTGGAGGAGGAAAGCAGGACAGGAAAATGGCTGGATACAGTATCCATCGCCATCGTGCCTCTGGGCGCCGTCCTGGGGGCCGTGTCGGTTTATTATGTGCTGGGCTATCCGAAAATCCGGGAGGAACTGGAAAAGGGACATAAGGGAAAATTATCAGAAGCTTTTGGATTTACGGCAAAGTATATTTATGTGCCGCTGACAGTACTGGTATTGATTCTTGGATATGTATATAAGGGAATTGGATGATTTTTATTAAAAAATAAGGTAAAGTGAGAATTTAACTTTATTATTTTAAAGAAAAAGAAGGTGCGGGGATGGAAATTACGGTATTAACGGAAAATACGGTAAGCCGCCGGGGCCTGCTCGCGGAGCATGGCCTTTCGGTACTGGTGGAAGAGGGAGGGAAACGCATCCTGTTTGACACGGGGCAGAGCGGCGTTTATATACATAATGCAGAACAGCTGGGTATCAGCCTGGAGGGGCTTGACGCCATCGTATTAAGCCACGGGCATTATGATCATACGGGAGGCCTGCCGGAATTTCCCGGAGAGGTCAGCTGTCCGGTCTATCTGAGCGGAAAGGCTCTGGAGGATAAATGGTGTCTGGCAGGGGATGGCAAAGGGAACCGCTGTATCGGCGTGCCCTGGCGGGAGGATGCGCGGGAGCTGGAACGGCTGCCTTTGATATTTACCTGGGAACAGGAGGAGATTTTTCCCGGTATTTATCTGCTGGGACAGATTTCCACCACAGTGCCTTCGGAAATGGGAGAAAAGCCCTTCCGTATCCTGCAGAACGGCAGATATCTGCCGGATACCATGGAAGATGAGCAGCTTCTTGTGATCCGCACGCCTCAGGGGCTGGCCGTTTTTGCCGGCTGCGCCCATCCGGGGATTTTAAGCTGTGTGGAGAAGGTAAAAAAGACCTTTCCCGGAGAAAAGCTTTATTCTTTGCTTGCCGGGATGCATCTGCGCGGCTGTCCGCAGGAACGGGTGGAGGAAACCATTACGGGTTTAAAGGAAGCGGGCTTTACGTATCTGATACCGCTGCACTGTACCGGGACGCTGGCCATTGCCCGGATGAAAATGGCATTCGGGAAGAGCTGCCTCATGGCGGAGGCGGGAAAGCATTTTTCTTTGTAAGCACAGTCAATAAGTATAAATTCCCTATTGACATATTCCTGAAATTGCTATAAGTTAATTAGTAACAGAAAAGAAAAAACCTGTGAGAAAGAGTAGTAAGCATCAAGAGGAAATATCCCAGAGAGCCGCAGCTGGTGGAAATGCGGTATAGGAACTCATGCTGAATGGACTTTTGAGGCCGGCCTGAACATGGTAATTTACCCAGTAGGCGCCGGCGGGAATCCGGACCCGTTATCAGACCGGCGTGCATAGTTGTGCATGCATATGGCAGGATTGCAGTCCTGGCTGTATGGAAAGAGTGGACGAAGCGTCAATTTGAGTGGTACCGCGATAATAGGATTATTACCGCCTCAAGAATTTCCCTTGTCGGGAGATCCTGAGGCGGTTTTTTGTTTTTACAGGAAATCAGATCCTGTGGAATCAAGACCCGGTTCGCGTACAGAATGATACCGCCCCTTTCATTATCAAAAACCCGCCTTAAGAAGAAGGCGCTTTCCCCTGTCAGGTTGTCTGTCTATTTAAGAAAAGGAGATAAAACTATGGCAAACAAAGAAATTCCCTACAAAATCTATCTGGAAGAATCGGAGATGCCCAGGCAGTGGTACAATGTGAGAGCCGACATGAAGAATAAGCCGGCGCCGCTTTTAAATCCAGCAACCCTGCAGCCCATGACCTTTGAGGAGCTGCGTCCTGTATTCTGTGATGAGCTGGTAAAGCAGGAGCTGAATGATACGGATGCCTACATCGACATTCCGGAGGAAATCAGAAAATTTTATAAAATGTACCGTCCGTCACCCCTGGTAAGAGCGTACTGCCTGGAAGAGAAGCTGCAGACGCCTGCCAAGATTTATTATAAATTTGAAGGAAACAACACCAGCGGCAGCCACAAGCTCAATTCCGCCATCGCCCAGGCCTACTATGCAAAGCAGCAGGGACTGAAGGGCGTTACCACGGAAACCGGAGCCGGACAGTGGGGCACCGCGCTTTCCATGGCCTGTTCCTATTTCGGACTGGACTGCCAGGTATATATGGTAAAGGTATCCTATGAGCAGAAGCCCTTCCGCCGTGAAGTAATGCGTACCTATGGGGCAAAGGTTACCCCTTCCCCTTCCGAATTTACCGAAGTGGGAAGAAAGATTCTTATGGAGCATCCCGGAACCTCAGGAAGCCTTGGCTGTGCCATTTCCGAAGCGGTGGAAGCGGCGACCAAGCAGGAAGGCTACCGTTACGTACTGGGAAGCGTGCTCTCCCAGGTACTGCTTCATCAGACGATTATCGGTCTGGAAACCAAGACCGCGCTTGATAAATACGATATCGTGCCGGATATCATCATCGGATGTGCCGGCGGCGGCTCCAACCTGGGCGGCCTGATTTCCCCGTTTGTGGGAGAGGTGCTCAGAGGGGAAAAGGATTATAAATTCATTGCAGTAGAGCCTGCTTCCTGCCCCAGCCTTACCAGAGGAAAATATGTATATGACTTCTGTGATACCGGTAAGGTCTGCCCCCTGGCTAAAATGTATACGCTGGGCAGCGGTTTCATCCCTTCCGCCAACCATGCAGGCGGCCTGCGTTACCACGGCATGAGCTCTATCCTGTCCCAGCTGTACGATGATGGCTATATCGAAGCCCGCAGCGTGGAGCAGACAGCGGTATTCGAAGCGGCTGAGCAGTTCGCAAGAGTGGAAGGTATCCTTCCCGCTCCGGAAAGCAGCCATGCGATCCGCGTAGCTATTGACGAGGCGATGAAGTGCAAGGAAACCGGGGAAGAAAAGACCATCGTATTCGGCCTTACCGGAACCGGCTACTTTGACATGGTGGCCTATGAGAAATTCCATAATGGAGAAATGAAAGATTATATTCCCACCGATGCCGACCTGCAGGCTGGTTTCGACGGAATCCCCAGATTCCCGGGAAATAATATCTGATATAAAAACGGCGTCCCTCATATATTGGCAGCATGTCAATATTGAGGCGGCGCCGTTTTTTTGTGGTTTATATTCCGGACGGATGGCTTGCAAGGATTTTAGCATAGTGATAAACTGAATACCAAAGACTACCGGAAATGCCGGGAGAATATTACCGCAGTTTGCGGCGGTCCGGCCTTTGGCAGCAGCTGTGAAGGGACGGAACCGTTACATTCTGCCATAAAAAAGGAGGGCAAGTTAATTGAACAGGAAAAAAGCAGGGATGATAGCGGCGGCAGCAGCTCTGCCAGCGGCGGTAATGGCCGGCGGCGTGGCCTTTTTCTTCAATTATTCCGTTGTAAGAATGAAAAAAAAGAAGAAGAAAAAGAAAAAAGTGCCTGAACTTAAGGCCGGGCAGGGCCTGACCTTTGACTGCTTCCGTGATAAGATAGACGAAGGCATAGCCTGGTTTAAGGCTCAGCAGCCGGAAAAAATCACGCTCACAAGCTATGACGGGCTGAGGCTGTCAGCCTATCTGCTTCCGGCACAAATGGATAGCAATAAAGTTCTTTTGCTTATGCACGGCTACCGGGCGGACGGGTATTCCGATTTTGCGGGGCTGTTTAAATTTTACCATGACCAGGGGTATCATCTTCTGGTGCCCCACCAGAGAAGCCATGCGGACAGCGAAGGAAAATATATCTGTTTTGGCGTTAAGGAACGGTTTGACTGTAAGATGTGGGCGGAATACGCTGTGCGCCGTTTTGGAAAGGACTGCAATCTGTATATGTCAGGAATTTCCATGGGCAGTTCGACGGTGCTTATGGCCGTGGGACTGGGCCTGCCGGAGAATGTGAGGGGCATAATTGCGGACTGCGGCTTTACCAGCCCTTACGATATTTTCAGGCATGTGATGCAGCTTCAGTTTAAACTGCCGCTGTTTCCGCTGATGAACCTGACCGAGGCGGTGAACCGGAAGAAAGCGGGCTTTGGCTATAAGGATGTTTCCACGTTGGATATTTTGAAAAACTGCAGCATTCCGATTCTGTTTATCCATGGAGGAAAGGATGAGTTCGTGCCCACGCAGATGACGCTGGATAATTATTCTGCCTGCGCAGGGCCGAAGGAACTGCTTATTGTGCCGGAAGCGGCCCATGGAACCTCTAATTTTGTGGAGCCGGTGCGTTATCGTGAAACGGTTCTCAGATTTATGAAGAAATACGAAAAATAAGAGTGTGGTTATATGAGTGCACGACCGATCATTTTCCATATAGATGTTAACAGCGCCTTTTTAAGCTGGAGCGCGGCATACCGGCGCCATGTGCTGGGAGAGGAGCCTGACCTGAGGACGGTGCCGTCCATTGTGGGCGGCGACCAGGAGGCTCGCCATGGTATTGTGCTTGCCAAGAGCACGCCGGCCAAGAAATATGGGATTCAGACAGGGGAGCCGATAGTGGCAGCCCGGAAGAAATGCCCGAACCTGATCATTATCCCTCCGGATTTCCATCTGTATGTGGAAAATTCGAAGGCTCTGATATCGCTGCTGAAAAGCTATTCCGACCATGTGGTCCAGTACAGCATTGATGAAGCCTGGGCGGATTTTACCGGCTATGAGATGCTTTACGGGGATCCGGTGGAATTTGCCTGGAAGCTGAAGGATCAGATCCGGGAGGAACTGGGCTTCACCGTAAACATCGGTGTGTCCAGCAACCGCCTTTTGGCCAAAATGGCCGGGGATTTCAAAAAACCGGATTTGGTACATACCCTGTTCCCGGAGGAAATTGAAGAAAAAATGTGGCCGCTCCCGGTGGAAAGGCTGTTTCTGGTAGGAAAAGCAGCTGCGGACCGGCTGCACAGCCTGGGAATTTATACGATAGGAGATCTGGCCCGTTCGGATGTGGACGCTCTGAAGGCCCACATGAAAAAGCATGGCGAGGTTATCTGGAATTATGCATGGGGACGTGAGGAAGAGGACACACTGGAAGCAAAGGAAGGCAATAAGGCCTACGGAAACAGCATGACCACGCCTGTAAATGTTACGGATGTGAAGTACGCCAGACAGATCCTTTTATCCCTGTGTGAAACCGTGGGCATGCGCCTTCGGGCGGATCATGTGAAAATAAGCTGTGTGAGCATCACGCTTCGTACGTCAAATTTTGAAAACAGAAACAGGCAGATGCAGCTGAGCAGCGCAACGGATGTGACAGAGGAAATCTATGAGGCGGCCTGCCGTCTTTATGACGAGCTGTGGGATGGAAGGCCGCTGCGGCTGATTGGTGTATCCACCTCCCGGGTTTCCCATGAGGAATACCGTCAGTATAATCTGTTCGATATGGAAAAATACGACAAGCTGGAAAAATGTGACCGCGCCATTGACAGCATCCGCGCCAAATTCGGGGAGGATTCCGTCATGAGGGCAAGTTTTCTCAAAAGCAATGTTGCCCACACGGGACGCGGGCTGAATAAGGAGAAACGGGCTGAGGCAATTTCAGGCACGGACTGGGAGAAGGAAGAATGAGCTGTCAGGCAGAACGGGCGGCAGGAAGCGTCCGGGGAGAAAAAAAGTGATAAGATTTATGAAATCAAAATTCAGGAGAGGAATGCCTCAGGCAGCGGTACTGCTGGCAGTTTTGCTGGCGGTGCTGACGGTGGGCTGCGGAAATAATGCGGCGGCGCCGGAAATGACGGATCGGGGGAATAAGAAGAATCAGTCTGACGCAGAGGTAACGTCTGCTCCTGAAAAAGCAGGGAACAGAAAGCCGGAGCTGAAGGATATCGGCGGAGAGGAAATTATTTCAACCAGGCAGGAGATTCCCGCGGAACCGGCGGCAAAGGAAAGAAATGAAGAGAAGCTGCTGCCGGATAAGGAAGAAAAGCCTGCGGAGGAAGCGCCCGGGGATGAGGAAAACGCCGGGAACAGGGAGACGGCAGCTGAAAATGTGCAGGATACGGACAGGGAAGAAGCCGGAAACGGTCCCTGCCCGGAGGAAGACAGGCAGGATTCAGTAAAATCCGCCGCCCTGCAGGTGGAGGAACAGACAATCATTGTCCCCGGACTGAAAGGCGCCTACCGGTATCTGTTCCTTTCGGATACCCATATCATTACGCTGAACGGGGAAGAGACACAGCAGCAGCTGGAAAATGCGCTTCCCAGAAGAGATACGCTGTTTCTGGATGCACAGGGAAGAAAGCCTGAGGAAACCTTTCCGGACTGGATGGCATATGCCAATGAACAGAAGGTGGACGGCGTGCTGCTCGGCGGGGACATCATTGATTTCCCGTCTCAGTCCAATCTGGACTTTTTGGAAGAAAACCTGGGGAAACTGGAAATGCCCGTGCTCTATGTGCCGGGCAATCATGACTGGACCTATCCCTGGGAATATATGACGGAAAAAGGCAAAAACGAATATCTGACGGCCCTGGCCCCCTTTATGCGGGGTACGCCTGCGGCGCAGGTGCTGGAGAATGAGGAGCTTGTAATTTTAGGAGTGGATGACAGCAGCAACCAGATTGATCCCGCGGCGCTGGAGACGGTCAGAAAAGCGTTGGAGAAGGGCAAGCCGGTGATTATCCTCCAGCATGTGCCTTTTGCCGCGGAGAAGCTGGTGAGGGAGACTGCCCAGGTATGGAAGAATCCTGTTTCGCTGGGAATGGGGGCGGTGGGAGGCATTTACCCGAATGAAGCATCCCTGGAATATATGAAGCTTGTACTGGGAGACACAAGCCCGGTAAAGGCTGTCCTGGCCGGACATATCCATATGAGGGAGACGGATGTGGTGGCGGAAAACAGCGGAATTGTCCAGTATACGGCGCCGCCGGGGTATCTGGGGCAGGCAATTCTGCTTACGGTTACCGGGGATGCGCCGGAAGCCATTCGGGAACCTGCCGCGCAGGAGGAAAGTGCTGCGGATTACCTGCAATGATGCATCGCAACAATGAGCAAAAGGTCCGGAAGGCCGGCACAGTAAGTGCGCCGCCTGCCGGGCCTTTTAAAAAGCAATAAAAAAACCGGAACGAATAACCGTTCCGGTTTTTAAGCAGTGCAGGAAAAGAGACTTGAACTCTCATGGTATTGCTACCACACGGACCTGAACCGTGCGCGTCTGCCAATTCCGCCATTCCTGCGCGACAAAATGTATTTTATATGATCTGAGATAAAATGTCAATACATAATTCTTATTTTTTTTACAGAAAAAATAAAATTTTATAGATTGTCATAAGCTCTTTAACCTGATATAACAAAAGCATACCCTGCCGATTATTTCACTGAAAAGGGGAGAGGGGTAATGCTGTCTGTCATGAAAGGACGGCAGCTGGAAAATTATCAGAGAAAGCAAAGGAGCTTAGAAATGAAAGTCATGCATTCTGAATGGAGCGGCCGGATCCGGCATTGGATAAGGACGCTGAAGGACGATTTTTACGAACCGCTGGGAGAGTTCCGGTGGGAAGGACACAGGACGATGGAGCACATCAGTCCTGAGCAGGCGCTGGGGCTTGCGTTTGAGCAGGTACAGCCGGGATTCACATGGGGGAATACTTATGAATACTGCTGGTTCAGAAGCCGGATAGAGCTTCCTGGCCGGGCGGAGGGAAAAAGGATTGTAATGAATCTGAAGCCGGGCGGGGAATCCACCCTGTTCGTCAATGGACGTTCCTTCGGCACCTACAGGGCTGACTGGGTATCCGAACCCCATCATTACATGGAAGACAATACACTGACACGGTCGGGAAAAGCCGGAGAGAGCTATGAGGTGCTCATGGAGACCTATGCGGGGCATTATTATCCCGAATGCCCTGACGGAGGCTGCGCAACCGGCCCCGTGCTTCCCGGTTCCTTTGCGGATCCATTGAGGGAAGGGGCAAGAAGGACGCTGGGAGTATGCACCTATGGCATCTGGGATGAGGATGCCTACCAGCTGTACATGGACGTGGATACACTGGTCAAGCTGCTGGAAACTCTGGATGAGACCTCCCTGCGCGCGGCAAAAATCGCTAAGGCGCTGGAGCAGTTCACCCTGATTGTGGATTTTGAACAGGACAAGGAAAAAAGAACGGAAAGCTACCGGGCGGCCAGAGAAGCGCTGAAACCGGCGATGGAAGCTGTTAACGGTTCGACCATGCCTGTTTTTTACGCGGTGGGAAACGCCCATCTGGATCTGGCATGGCTGTGGCCCATGGCGGAAACCCACAGGAAAACCGAGCGTACCTTTGCGGCACAGCTCCGTCTTCTGGAGGAATATCCGGAATATAAATTCATCCAGAGCCAGCCGGCCTCTTATGAAATGTGCAGAAAATATTATCCGGAGCTGTTTGAACGGATTAAGGAAGCGATCCGCGCAGGACAGTGGATTGCGGACGGCGCCATGTGGGTGGAGCCGGATACCAACATGACCAGCGGCGAGTCCCTGGTCAGACAGCTGATTCATGGAAAACGTTATTATAAGGAAGAGCTGGGTGTGGACAGCCAGGTTCTCTGGCTGCCGGATACCTTTGGCTACACGGCGGCCCTTCCTCAGATCCTGCGCGGCTGCGGCGTAAAATACCTGGTTACCCAGAAGATATTCTGGTCCTATAATGAAGGGGATCAGTTCCCTTATCACTATTTTACATGGGAAGGCATGGACGGCTCCCGCGTGGATTCCTTCCTGCCCACCAGCTACACCTACCGCACGGACCCGAAAGAAATCAACCAGGTATGGAAAAACAGGACGCAGATCCAGGATCTGGATGCATTCCTCCTGCCCTTCGGCTACGGGGACGGAGGCGGCGGCCCGTCCAGGGATTACGTGGAATATGCACTGCGCCAGAAGGACCTGGAGGGCGGCGTGAAGGTGAAAATGGAAGGCCCCAGGGAATTCTTCGAGGAAATGCAGGAGCAGGGAGGCCCCGCCAACACCTATGTGGGAGAGCTTTATTTCAGCGCCCACCGCGGAACCTATACCTCCCAGGCCATGGTAAAGAAGAACAACAGAAGATGCGAGCTTGCATTGCGTGAAATGGAAATGTGGAGCTGCCTGGCGGCATCCAGGGGCTGGGAATATCCCCTTGAGAAAGCGGATGCGCTGTGGAAACAGCTGCTCCTGCATCAGTTCCACGACATCCTTCCCGGCTCCTCCATCGCGAGGGTTTATGTGGAGGCGGAAGAGGCCTTTACAGAGATACTTAAGGGAGCGGCGGACATTACCCAAAATGCAGCGAAGGCAGTTCTTGACGGCAGCGAAGACACAGTTACGGTATTCAACTCCCTGAGCTTTGGCAGGAAAGCGCTGGTAACGCTTCCGGAGGCCTTTGCAACGGGTGCAGAAACGGCAGACGGCCGGAAGATGCCTGTCCAGGTGATGGACGGAACGGTAAAGGCGCTGGTTGAACTTCCTTCCTGCGGCGCTGTTGCCCTGATTCCAGCCACGCAGCCTGCGGAACCGGAATACATAGCGGCTGTAACAGAAGAGAACCCTGCGGCATCCGTTACGGAAACAGAAGATGGCTTCCTGATGGAAAATACGCAAATCAGGGCCTGCGTAAACAGGTGCGGCGAGGTGATCTCCTTTATCCTTAAGGAATCCGGCAGGGAGTTTGCGGCAGAATCCATGAACCGTTTCCACCTGTATAAGGATGTCCCCCGCCTTTTTGACGCCTGGGATATTGATTCCAACTACCGTGAACAGGAAGTGGAAGCAGCTGTGGACGTGAAGGTGGAAATCCAGTCCCAGGGCCTGGAAGCCATCCTGAAGGTGACCGGCCGGATCAGCGAATCCTCTTATACACAGTATATCCGCCTGGCTGCGGATAGCAGAAGGCTGGTATTCGATACCGAGGTGGACTGGAAGGAGCTTCACCGTCTGTGGAAAACCGCATTCCCCGTACAGGTATATGCGGAAAATGGCATCAATGAAATGCAGTTTGGTTACGTGGAAAGACCTGCCCACCGTTCCAAAGCCTATGACAAGGATCGTTTTGAAGTGTGCAACCACCGCTACAGCGCGCTGTGTGACGGCTCCCACGGGGCGGCAGTACTGAACGACTGCAAGTATGGTATCAGCATGAACGGAAACAGCCTGGAGCTGACGCTGCTGCGTGCGCCTTCCGCGCCGGAAATGCGCGCGGACAACAGAGTACATCAGTTTACCTATGCGTTTACCGCCTGGGAAGGTTCCTTTACGGACTGCGATGTGGTGCGCCAGGGTTATGAGCTGAATGTCCCCGCGCTGACCATGCCCGGAGCCTGCGAGAGCTTCAGCCTGGCATCCATCGATAAGGAAAACATTATTCTGGATACCATGAAGCCTGCGGAGGACGGAAGCGGCGATATTATCCTCAGACTTTATGAATCCAAGAAAGCGGCGGTTACGGCAAGAGTTCATGTAGAACTGGAAGGCTGCCGCGCTTACCTGTGCGATATGCTGGAAAATGTGCAGGAAGAGGCTGTGATGGAAAACGGAGACATGCTGCTGGATTTCAGGGCCTTTGAGGTGAAGACCGTAAGACTTAAAAGAGCAGGGAAATAAAGTGCTATAGAGAAGAACCGAACGCGGCGGCCAGCTGGCCCCACGCTCGGTTCTTTCTACTGGTGGTTTTTCTGTGCATTCAGAAGTCTGTCCTGTGGGACATTTGATATCCGGCCCATCCGCTTGACAGCCATGTGGAAAAACTGAAATAGCATGCTTTTCGCTGGCCTAAATGCATAGATAATATGATTATGTTATAACTTCATAGGCAAAGAAATATGAATACTTAATCCATGTGGAATTGTATCTGCAAATTGGATTATTCCCTGATGTGCTTTCACAATTTGCATCACGATTTTAAGCCCCAGCCCATGTTCTGTTTCTCCCGTCTGTTTTTGCGTACTGGAAATATCTTTGCCGCTGTTCAATGCGTTTAATTGTGGCTCACTTATCCCATATCCATTGTCTGCCACAGAAAAAGTACACATTGCATCACAACTTCCCACTGACACCTGTATTGTGCATCCATCAGGATTATGAACGATACAGTTTCGTATCAGATTATTCAGCATCCGACTAAGTAAAGCCTGATCCCCGACAAGCGAGAGGTTTTTACCGGGAGTATCTTCCGACAACTCCAATTCATAAAGTTCTGATATTCCGTCATTCAATACTTCACTCACAACCTGACGGGCTAACTCTACCGGATCAATCTTTTGTTTTTGCAGGGGCTGTATTGAGTATTCCAGTTTTGTTGTCAAATTCAAATCTGCTACCAGGTTTTTTAATTTCTCACTGTACCTTCGGATAATCCCTGCCTGCTTTCTGGTAGCTTCCGGTAAAGATACCGTGTCCTCAATTTCACTTGCATATCCTAAAACAATGGAAAGAGGTGTTCGTATATCATGGGAAATCCCCCGGATCCACTCTGCACGTGTGTTGTCCTTTTTCAGCAGGTAATCCCCGGCTTTATTCAAACTGGCACTGATTTCTGCCAACTCCCCGCTTTCTTCCAGGCAGACAGGATTTCCGGCGGAGAGATGCCGTATGCCGTTCAAAATCGGCACCATAGCTTTTTCCACCCGATGAGCATTCCGGATAAAAAGATACAGCATTAAAAAAAAGTTAATACTGATAGCGGCCAATAGTCCAAACGCTATCGGCCCAACATACTGAGCTTTGATTGAAATGTAGTAATTCACTATGTCTTCCTGTGGAAAACCAACTACCAAAAGGCTATCCTGTCTGTTCCAAATATTAACCGGATAATCGTTTAGATACCAACGGCTGAACATGGCGACGTCCATAGATGAATAATGACGCGGCAGTTCTTCCGGCAGTTTTTCCTCCCAAACAACCATGCCATCCCCGTCTAAAATCATAGCCCAGGCATTTGCCTCATTTAGCATTTCTGTTACCTGCCCATCTCCCACAAATTGCCCATCTTCCAACACAATATGATTTGAAAGATTTTCAATAGGAAAATTTGAGTCTGCTACATTCTCCAAATAAGCAACTGCCAGATATGAGCCTATTAAAAGCATATTAACAACCAGAAAAAAGACCACAATGCCAATCGCAGAAAAGACATAGCGTCGGAAAAACCGTTCTGATACGTTCAAGTCTGTACCCCCTTTATATTCAGACGATATCCGATTCCTTTGATCGTCACAAGGGCAACTGGCTTTGAGGGATTTTCTTCAATCTTTTCTCTCAAATGCCGGATGTGAGTTGCCAATGTACTTTCATATCCCTGCCAGAAGTCGCCGCAAATGGCCTGACATAATGCGCCGGCAGTAACTATCCGGCCTGCGTTTTCATACAACTTTTCAAAAAGCTGAAACTCTTTGGCAGTCAATGTAATAACTCCCCCATTACGCTGAACTATTGCTTTTTCCAGATCAACAACAGCAGTGTCAAAAAACACCTTACGTTCTTTTTCAGGATAAACCCGATTTAATATGGCCTGTACACGAAGCAGCAATTCTTTAGGCAAGAATGGTTTAAGGAGATAATCGTCAGCACCATTTTCAAAGCCTGTAAATTTGTCCTCTGCTTCACCGTGGGCGGTTAGCATAAGGACAGGGACTTTGCTTACCTTTCGTATTTCCCTCAATGTGGTAAAACCGTCCATCCCCGGCATCATAACATCAAGAATCACCATATCCGGTTGTTTTTCTTTGCATATTTTTAATGCAGCTTCACCAGAGACTGCCGTCAACACCTGTGTAAATCCTGCCCTCTCAAAAATGGACTTCACCATTTCCAATAGCTCGGCTTCATCGTCCGCTATAAGAATCATTCTGTCATTCATAAAGCACCACCTTTTCTTTACTGCTCTAATTATACCGTAAGATAGGCTGATTGCCTATTCTGGCATTGAAATCTCAAAGTAAACTCAAGGTTGGCTTAAAGTTATCTCAAAGTTGGTGTGCTATGCTGATTGCGAAACCAAAAAGGAGGCGCAAGCTATATGAATGATTACATTATTGAAACGCATAATCTGACGAAAAAATACGGAAATCAGACTAGCGTTTCCCAGCTGAATATCCATGTAAAAAAGGGTCGTATCTATGGCCTACTGGGACGCAATGGCGCAGGCAAAACCACCACCATGCGGATGCTTGTGGGGCTGACGGCCCCCACTTCCGGCGAAGCTGTGGTTTTGGGCATGCCCTTTAAAGGCAACGAAAAGAAAATTCTTCCCCACATTGGCAGTCTGATCGAGTCACCGGGCTTTTATCCCAATTTGACTGGCACGGAAAATCTGAAAATATTTGCCGAGTTACGGGGCTTGAAGAACCCCAATTGCATCAAAGGCGCTTTGGAACTTGTCAATCTGCCTTACCGGGATAAAAAGTTATTTTCACAATATTCTCTCGGAATGAAACAGCGGTTGGCAATTGCGCTGGCAGTCATGCACAATCCGGAATTGCTGATTCTGGACGAGCCGATTAACGGCCTTGATCCCATCGGAATTGCAGAGGTACGCGATTTTATCCGGGAATTGTGTGATGCCGGCGGTAAAACCATTTTAATTTCCAGCCACATTCTTTCAGAAATTTCCCTGCTGGCGGATGATGTGGGGATTATCGGCCACGGCAGGCTGTTGGAGGAAGAAAGCCTGAAAGAATTGGAGGCTAAAAACGCCAAATATATTCATTTCTGCGTATCGGATGCGCAAAAAGCCGCGCAGGTAATTGCCGCTGCATTTCGGAGCAAGGACATTCAGCTTGCAGATGCCAATAATCTGTACCTCTATGATACAGCTCTTCCGGTAGCGAGGATAAACCGTTCTTTTATCGAGGCCGGCATTGATATTCAGGAAGCGCATCTTTGTGAGAATACTTTGGAGGATTACTTCAAGGAAATAACAGGAGGTGAGGGAATTGCTTAACTTGATAAGGTGCGAGTTTTGGAAACTGAAGAGAAAAAAGTTCGTGCAGCTGGTATTGGCAGCCTCTTTTTTGTTTCCCATCCCATTGACCGCCATTATCTATTATCTGAACATGGCACAGGATAAATACGTAACGAAAGCGGCAGCCTTTGATGCTCTTTGGCAATCCGTGATTGGTTTGGGCATGCTGCTGCTTCTCCCTTGTATCTTAGGTATTGTGGCAGCGATCCTTATTTTTATGGAACGGGACAACGATACCTTCAAGAACCTGCGGACAATTCCGATAACGAGTTTACAGATGATTGTCGTAAAGTGTATTGTACAGTTATTACTCAGTATCGTATTTTGTGTTTCATCAACTGTAGCATCTATTCTTTGCGGTTTTGTCTTTTTCGGAGTGACAGATATTTTGTTTAAGCTTCTGTTTTCTGCCATTTATGGGTTGTTGATTGCAATTAGCGCGCTGCCGCTTGTGCTTTTGATTATATTTTTCAGCCGCTCTTATATCTTTTCCATAATGCTTTGTGTGTTTTATAGTGTATTCAATCTTCTTTCCGCTTTTTCTATGACAGCGCTTCCGAAATGGCTTGTGCTTACTTTACCTACACCGAGCATTATGATGTGGGGAACAGAGCAAATGTCATCTCGTATTACAGTCAGCGACACAGAGGATTTGCAAAAGTTTGTTCAAATGGAGCTGGTTCCTTCCACGCCTCAGCTGATTGTAACCCTGGGCGCAATTGGAGCTGTTTCCCTTCTTCTGGCAGTCTGTCTTTACAAGAAAAGGAGTGAGTGAAATGGTGACAATCATAAAGACAGAGTTTGTAAAATTGAAAAGATACTTTATTATCTGGATCGGCGTTTCCCTTATGCTTCTTACAGTCTTGCTGACTTTGTTTACCACAATGGCCGATGACGGAATGGTATGGGATTTCCAGTTTCTTTTTGAACAGGTAGTTAAGAATTTTGTAACGATGATTTTTCCCATGTGTATCACATTGATTAGCGGATATATGATTTCCCGCGAATATACAGATGACACATTAAAAAATATTGAAACCTTACCAATTTCATTTCAGAAACTTTTAGCGGGCAAATTGATTGTCTCCGCAGTCCTGTCACTTTTTTAGGAGCAGTGTGCTTTGCGTTCACAGTCATTGCGAACTTCATCATGGGATATAATGGCTTTGCATTACTCCCTGCGATAACCGGGCTTGTGCAAATGACATTATTAGGCTTTTTTCTCTACTTAACAATGCTTCCAATCATTGTACTGACAAGCCGACAGAAAGGCAGCTTCCTTGTGGGTGTTATTGTGGCTTTTGTATATGGGTTTATAGGAATGTTTGCAAATGGAGCATTGCAATCTATTTATCCCGTTACTGCTGCCCTTGGTATAATCAATTATCGGGCTGGTGCAGAAGGCATTGCTTGGAACATTGGATTATGCTTCATTAGTGTTCTTACTATGTGCGCTGTCGGAATTGCTTTGATGTTTATTAAATCAAAACCGCAGGAAAAAGAAATTTGATGCCATCATCTCTGTAATTTTATATCAGCTTTTATAAAAACAGTAAGTGTTAAGTTTTTGGTTGATATTATTAAATGAGTATGTTATTATTATTTCGTCACACAGCAGTATCTATGCTGCTGCAGTATTCGGCCGTCCGGCCGTTCTTTCATTTCGGCGCTTCCCTTTCGAAGCAACAATCCGTAAATGGCAAAAACTTAATACCAGGAGGAATGTTTATGGAAAACAAGCTCAAAAATTATTTTCCGCTTATCAGGGAAAGAAAGGAGGTGTTGAAGGAAATCGGCGGGAACAGCGGATTACAGGCGTTGTACCAGAACTGGACGCCTGAATGGCAGGAAGAATTTCTGGATTTCTGCACAGGTATGAAGGGCGTAAAGATCCTCTATGATTCCTTTTTCAAGGAAATCATGAGTCCGGAATATACGCCTGACAGGCTGAACCGTTTTCTGTCCCTGCTGCTTGGGAAAAAGGTGGTAATCCGTCAGGTGCTGCCCAATGAGGGCGGAAGGATTGCAGTCGAAAGTACGCTGTTGGTTACGGATATCCTGGTGGAATTCGAGGACGGAAGCCTGGCGGATGTGGAGATTCAGAAGCTGGGCTACGCTTTCCCGGGAGAACGCAGCGCCTGTTATGCGGCGGATCTGCTGCTGAGACAGTATAAAAGGGCGCGGGATAAGAGAAACAGGGAAAAGGGGAAGTTCAGTTACAAAGACATCAAGAATATATATGTCATAGTTCTTTTCGAGAAAAGCCCTGTGGAATTCCATTCTATGGAGAAGGAATATCTGCATAAATCGGCCTGGAGCTTTGATACGGGGCTGGAACTGGATTTATTACAAAATTTTATCTTTATAACGCTTGACATATTTCAAAAAAACATGGAGAATAAAAGTATAGATAACGAGCTGGAGGCGTGGCTGATGTTTTACAGCACGCAGGATCCGGAACGGATAATCGAGCTGATAAATAAATACCCGATGTTCATACAGATGTATGGAGACGTATATGAAGTCTGCCGGAATGTGGAGAAGGTGATGGGAATGTTTTCGGAAGAGTTAAGAGAGTTGGATCGGAACACAGTGCAGTATATGATTGACGAGATGCAGGCAACAATAGATGCACAGGCTGCTGCATTGGAAGAAGAGAAAAAAAGGCACGAGGAAGAGAAAAAAAGATACGAGGAAGAGAAAAAAAGGCGTGAGAAAGAGAAAAAAAGGCATGAGGAAGAAATGCAGGAGCTGATTGCTGCGCAGGCAGTCTCACTTGAGAAGGCTTTGAAGCGAATAGAAGAACTGGAAAGGAAAAGTGGTTCTGAACCTGCAGAATAAGCCGAAGAAATGTTTGATGGAACCTGATATTTGCTGCTGAGCATTTTATATTATAAATGCTCAGTCGAACATGGAATTCCTCTTTCTTTTGTTGAAAAAACGTAAATAATAGCATCCAGACTCTGCGTGATATGCTGCCAACGCGGGTAGGGATGCTATTTTTTTAGTCAGTTAATGAACAGTATGGAGGAAGCGAATGTTACTTTTGAAGGAATGAAGCAGTAACAGTTTGGCCGAAGGCTGAACTGTTACATCAGCTTTTATAAAAATAATAGTTTCGACTGGTACTATTTTGTGATAAAGTTAATTCATAATTATAATATTATAATTTAACAGGGGGATTTAACCATGCAAAAGAAAATGAAGAAAGTAATATCAATTTTATTGGCCACTTTTATACTTACAACTTGTATTCCATTAGTTCCGGTGTTCAATACTGTATTAACTGTAGAAGCACACAGCGGCAGAACCGATGGCAGTGGGGGGCATCATGACTACAAGAATAAAAGTGGACTTGGCTCTTACCATTATCATTGTGGTGGGCACCCTGCCCATTTACATCCTAATGGTGTATGTACATATTCCGGCGCTTCTGCGGCGACATCCTCATCAAGCAAGAACATTCAGAAGACGGCTGTCCAGGATTCTGATGCCGCACTTAGGGCAAAATACAAAAGTGTCACAGATGATTTCAGCAATAAAAAGAAAAGTGGATATTTCAGGAATGATGTGCTGGCTATTATAAATCAATTTATAGCTGCTGATCCAAATGCTGCCGACGCATATATGCTTTCTTTAATGACTTCTGAAGAAAAAACAGATTTATTACCGCTCAATACCCAGGCAAAATCCGATATTTTCGATGGATTGATAGTACTGAGAGCATATGAGGTATTTTTAAGTCAGGTGGTTGCACAGGAGCAAGCGCAAGCAGCATTACAGCAGCAAACGATGGAAACACCGCCAGCAGCACTGCAACAGGAAAATACCAGCCAAGATGATCTGCTTTATAAATTGGTTTCCCAAACGCAGGCAAAATTAAATGAGCTGGGTTTTTATACAGGCGCAATAGATGGCATATTCGATAATGAAACACAGCAGGCATTAATTAATTTCCAAACGGCTTATGGGCTTATAATCGATGGGACTATTAATGAACAAGTTGTCGCAGCGTTGGGAATACAAATATAGTTAAAATTTAAAGATACAAAGTAGTGTGAAGTTAGAGCGTGGTTGAAAATTATACTTTTATAGGTTGGTGTGGTCTGGATGGAGAAACTGTAGGCAAGCTGCACATTTTTTACTCGATTGATAAAGCTTTCAGAAATAAGGGATATGCTACACAATGTGCTGAAAAACTCTTATCGTACGCTTTTGATGTAGCACAGGTGCCCTTTGTCAATGGAGGTTGCGATAAGAATAACATAGCATCATATCGGGTGATGGAAAAAATAGGTATGATTAAAGATTGTTATGATGAGAACGGTGATCCTTTGTTCTTTATTAGCAAAGAAATGTATCAAGAAATTTCAAATAATACAAACTGTCTGTAAATTATACCTCTTTATTATATCTGCTTTCGCTAGAAATAAGTTGTGTATATCTAATGAAAAAACATAAACAAGCTGAAACAAAAAAATGATATGGTCAGTATCCTATTTTTATGTATTAATTATTGGACCTTATAAAAAGGTTAATACTGAGATTAACTATAGCCATAGCCAGGTGCTGTGTTTTCCTGGCCAGGCCTTTAAAAAAGTTATTGTTCAGGAGAAAAAAGAGACAGTGCTTGCGGTCTATGACTTATAAGGCTGTCTCTTTGTATTTTTTTCTGTGTCTGATTGGTGTCCCGGCGACCGCAAAACAGTGGATAAAAACGATGTATGAGACCTGCAGCAAAATTACTGGGGGCTCTGCCCGGATACCTATAGCTCAAAAGTATAATGCATAATTTCGTCCGCAAGCAACTCCATATAATCCTTCTTTTGCCGTGCTGTGCCGACGCAGAGTATGTCCCTTGAAACTCTGTCGGTAATCATGTAAAGCATTCTGGCTCTGATATAAAAATCCTCCTGTCTATCCGGATACCGCTTTTTTAAGAAATTTTCCATCATGGAGATTAGACATTCTTCTGTTTCAGAAAGGATGGACCGTACCCGCTCATTTTCTTTGGCAATCACTGCAGAATCCTCAAAAAACTTATTTGTGCCATATAAACGTTCCAGAAGCTGTTTTAAATAAGTCAGCAGAAATTCCCTGCAGTACGTATTATGCTGGATAAGTGAAGTTGGCCGGAGATTTAAAAGAAATATGGTGTTATTACCTGTCTTGACGAAAAACAGTTGGATTTATTTCCTGGGATCCGACAAACCGCCCGGACTATGTTAAAAATGGACATAATGGAATACGTATTGATTATAAAGGAAAAGGCTTTGGAAAGAAGCAGCTCCGGGAGTCAGTTAAAGTAAGGTATTCCTCACATACGTATTTGAAAAAATGTGTGGAAGGAATAGACATCGGCCTTCAGGGAAAAATACATGATAATCAATAGCTAAAATTAAAGTTCTACCTTTATTGTGACTTATACATAAATATAATAATATATTAGTATAAGTTACAAATAAGGGAGAGAAGGATGGAACAAAGAGAAATTATGGAAAAATTATCGCTGACACCAGATAGTATTTTTACAGCAGCACAGGCAAGAGCGGCGGGAATTCATTCGGAATATTTAACAAATATGGTAAAAAGCGGTGAGCTGGAAAAAGTTGCTTATGGTATTTATGCATTCTCGGAGGAGCTGTACGATGAATTATATACTTTACAGAGACGTAAAGATAAGGTTATTTATTCCCACGAGACAGCCTTGTATCTTCATGATTTGACAGATAGAGAACCCTTTGTCCTTAGCGTGACGGTTCCCACAGGTTATCATTCACATACTTTATTCAGAGACAGTATCTGTGTTCATAACATCAGAAAAGACCTGTTGTTCATGGGGATTACAGAGTTAAAAACAACGTGGGGAAATCCTGTAAAAGTCTATGATATGGAACGGACACTTTGTGATATGGTAAAGGATAAGAAAAATCAGGATATTGCGGTTGTAACTGATGCTTTGAAACGTTATGTAAAGAGAAAAGATAAAAATCTGAAAAATCTGATGGAGTATGCAGGAAAGTTAAAAGTTGGAGAACAGATGAGATTTTATATGGAGGTACTTATTTGAAAACATCAACACAATTAAAGGCGAAAGTCCGAAATCTGGCAGTACAAAACGGATTAAAGCCTGAAGTGATACTGCGTAATTTCTTCCTGGAGCGTTTCCTGGAAAGAATTGCAGTATCTCCGTATCGTGACAAATTTATACTGAAAGGTGGCATGCTGATTGGTTCCATCGCAGGCTTATATAACAGGACTACGATGGACTGCGATACTACAATAGCAGGATTCTCGTTATCCAAAGAAAATCTGCATATCATATTGATGGAGATTATGGAAAGTAATATAGAAGATAATGTGGAAATGCATCTGATTTCAATTGATGATATACATGAAGATTTTGACTATCCTGGCCTGCGGGCCGTTATTAGTGCGCAATTGGATAAAACGAAGCAGACAATAAAAATTGATATTACTACAGGTGATGTGATTACACCGGCAGAGATTGAATACCCATTCCAACTGATGTTTGAGGATAGAAAGATTAATGTTCTGGCTTATAATCTGGAAACAGTGCTTGCAGAAAAACTGGAAACCATTTTGTCTCGGAATGTGGTAAATACACGTATGCGGGATTATTACGATGTATGGCTGCTGTCAAATCTGAAGAAGTCATGTATTGAAATCCCAGTGCTTAATTTGGCCTTTACCGGAACTGCCCAAAAAAGGAGTACATATCATGAACTTTTTAAAAAATGGTGATAGTTATATGGATGCTGTCTGTAAAGATATCCAGTTAAAAGATTTGTGGAATTCCTATAGAAAAAAGAATCCTTATGTTGGAGAGTTAGATTTTGAAGAAGTCATGATAAGTGTGCATTCTTTGTGGACAAAAATTCGACAGATTAGCAGGAACGAGATACATGGTAAAATAATATAAGAATGTATAAGACAATGCATAAGGTAAGAAAAACATATGTATCAGCATTATTACATAACGGAGTGATTATAAGCATTGTTAAGGATATGCATGGGACATGCCGATGGAGCAATCCACTTGCGTCAGTATATTTATAATATTAAAAACGATGAAGATACAGATGATTTAGTACGGATTGCTCTTTCAGGCAATAAGAACATAGAAATAGGGAACCAAATAAAAATCGTAATATGATTAATGTAATTGTTTTTTGAATAAAAAAACGAGAAACTTTGATTTTATCAAAGTTTCTCATTAACAACTTTATAGTGCGGAAGATGGGACTTGAACCCACACGAGCGCATTGCCCACAAGATCCTTAGTCTTGCTCGTCTGCCAGTTCCGACACTTCCGCATGCCTGCATCAGAACGTGTTCCGTGCTGCAAGAGATATATTACCATCTTAAGAAGAATACGTCAAGACACTTTTTTCATTTTTTTAAATATTTTTGTAAGACATTTTTGGGAGTGGTATTTTACGGCAGGGCTTCATACATCTTTTATTGTCCACACCCCGCAATTGATGCGGCTTCATCGCAAAGTTTAATTGCGATTATAAGGAGCAAAGAAGTATAATAAAGTTGAAACCATCTTTTTCAACTATATGTGAAATCATTTTATCAATGTTGTATTTATTTGTTAAAGCTGCTTTATATTCCAATAAAAGATTATTCATGTAAATTCATAACTTAATTATGTGGTTGCCAAAGCAGCTATAGCACTGGCAAAAGCGGTAGCAATACAAGCGGAAAAGTATGGGTTTATGAATATAAAAGGCATTTAGGGATTTTGGTGAAAAACTGTTCGGCCCAAGAAAACAATACAGGCATGAAATAATGTTTATGGAGGTTAAGCAAAGTGGACAACAAACCATACTATTATGCATACGAAAACAGATATCAGAAAATATTTGAAGCAGGCATTGAACATTGGGGGCATACTCCTGATGATGAAATCCTTTTTGCTGCCCTGAATCAACAGCTGAAATCTTGATTCCTCTTGTGCCCGCGAGGGCAAACGACCGAGACGGTTATACTGCTGAAATGCAGGCCGCAGGATTTATAGTAGAGGAATTTGTGGAAATGGATGTAAACGAACACTGTCCGTATTCAGCCAGTATTTTTGTAAGAAAGCCCTGAGAGTAGCTGGGGTACTTTGAGGAATGCCTCATTCGTAGCCACACAGCCAATTTATACGGGCTGGGAAAGGGGAAAAAGTGCCATAGATTATTAGAGTTCCTTTTGAAATATTATCAGGATAAAATACCGTAAAAAATTTAAAAAATTTTTATGCAAAAAAATTATTTTAATGTATTGACATTTTATCTCAGATCATATAAAATACATTTTGTCGCGCAGGAATGGCGGAATTGGCAGACGCGCACGGTTCAGGTCCGTGTGGTAGTAATACCATGAGAGTTCAAGTCTCTTTTCCTGCACTGAATGATAGAACGGAAAGTTTGAAGAAGACTTTCCGTTTTTTCTTGTTTAAAACTCCTGCCAGATGAGCTGTACATCGGTGCTTCAATGCTCCGGCACTATTTATGGCTGTATTGCAGTAATACGGCATCAACTTCTCTGAAGCGGCAATACATTTGGCGGAGAATGCTTTTAGCTGGAAAATAGTAAATTGATTGTAAGGCCAGGGGGAAAAACAATGGCGAATCAGCAGTATCAGAAATTGAAGATAGAATGTGATGATCTGGAATGGCTTTATGTGCCTGACGAGGTATATGCGGATTACGACGGCTGCAAACGCTGTCTGCAGCTTTTTATACCCTATCGACAGAACCTGGCGGCGGAAGAAACCTTTCCGCTGGTTTTATTCATACCCGGTTCCGCATGGTACCGTCAGGAAGTATATAACAGCCTGCCTGCTTATTCCAGGTTGGCGGAAAGAGGTATAGTTACGGCTATACTTCAGTTTCGGGAGTCAATGATTGCCCCTTTTCCCGCCCAGGTGGAGGACGCGAAGGCGGCGCTCCGGTTTCTGGCGGCAAGGGCAGAGGACTACCATATAGATACGGAACGGATTTTTATTGCCGGAAACTCTTCAGGCGGCCATATTGCCCTGATGACGGCTTTTACAGAATCGCAGGGGATATTTGATACGCCCCTGTATCAGGAGACTCCCTGTCGGATAAAGGGTGTGATTGCGCAGTCGGCTCCTTCGAATATCATGAAATGTGCCAAAGAGCCTCTGCCGCCCGGATTTCCGGAGAACTTCAGGCCTACCAGGGATCTGCTGGGAGTGAAGGAGGTCCTGGAAAGCCCGGAGCTGGCGGAAGCGGCTTCCTGCGGGAAATATATTTCCCAAGCTGCCGAACTGCCGCCGGTGCTGTTATTTCATGGAATTGATGACGTGCAGGTTTCTGTGGAACACAGCCGGGAGCTGTTTGCGCTGCTTAAAGGAGCCGGGAAGGATGCGGCTTATTATGAAATTGAGGGCGGCGGCCATGGAGGAGCGGTCTTCTGGACAGATCGGATACTTGATATTATGGAGACATTTATAAAAGAGAGACGTTTATAATACAAAGGCGTTTATAAAAGAGATACATTTATAAAACAGCGTCATATATAAAAGCGCGGCGGCTGACAGGAAAAGTATTTGACAGCGGGAAGGGAATAAAGTACAATCGACTAAGGTTAGGGGCTGTTTCTTGCTTTTAATCGGCGGCAGGAAGGAAGCGTGGTTTTTATATACCGGCACAACGGACATGCCGGCTGTACGAAAGAGCGGACTTTCGGGGAGGAAGACTGTAATCAGAGGAGCATAGGGCGTCAGGGAAGGTTTCTGCGGAAACATGATAAGCCTATGCGCAGAAGGGAGCAGGCATGAAAAAGAGCAGCATTACGATATTAGGAGGAATACTCTGTATAGCTGCCGTTTTAGCGGCATGCGGAGGAACTGCGGAAACCGGAAACTACACTGCTTTGGAAATCACCTCTTCGGGCAGCGCGGAAACGGTGGAAGAGCTGGAGGCAGAATCGGTTACGGCAACCGGTGAGCCGGAGATAGTGACGATATATTATGGTTCAAGCGTGGGTAAGGAGCTGAGCACCGAGGAGGTAGAGGTTCCGCGGAAAACGCCGGAGACAATCATCGGCGAGCTGCGCAAGAAGAATATTGTATCGGTTGATACCAGGGTAAATGATTTTATAATATCAGAGGATAAGGAAAAGCTTACGCTGGATCTTTCCGCAGGCTTCAGGGACTATCTGAAGACTATGGAGGAAGGAAGCGAAGCCGTTATTATGGCGGCGCTGACGAATTCCTTCCTGGCGGCATATGACGCGCAGGAAATGGTGGTCACGATCAACGGCCAGCGCCTGGAGACGAAGAACCGGGTTTATGAGGAAGGCCTCCGGTTTGTAGATATGCTGGATTAATAATTTCCATAAAAATGTAATATGGACAAAAAGGGCTGCATTTCTGAATTCAGAAATGCAGCCTTCTTCTTACTGCGCCGCGCAGCCGTTTTCTGGAAAGCATGGTTATCAGCGCCACAATAATGATTGCACAGGCGGTGAGGACGACGGCGGACCAGGTGAGCAGAAACGGCCTGGAAAGGAACCGACGGATCAGCAGTTCAATGGAAATACACAGGACTGCGATTTCCGAGAACACATAGAGCGCCGATGCCAGGAAGGAAGAGGAAACCTTTCTGCACAGGGCGGCCAGCAGGATGGCTAGCACCGTGACCACCGCAGTGATAGGCAGGGCCAGCTGGTAGAACCAGCGGGAGCTGGGAGTGTTAAAGGTGATCAGGTATTCGTAAAGTCCGATGGAAAGCCCGTCAAACAACAGGGAAACATAAATGGGAAGCTTGGTATAGATAAAAACAGGAATGGCCACTACCCAGAGGATAATGCATATCCCAATCACATACAAAGACCAGGCGCTGCTGTTGAACACCAGCAGGTTCAGAAGCCCGCAGGCGGCTCCGGCAGCAATGAGCACCAGAGAGTAGAGAATGGCAACATCCTTGTTTTTTACCGTTTCCACCTGACCGTTTTCCTTTGGAAAAGGGGGCACGGAGTGGGTATAGGTTATTTCATTCGGATTGATTACCGGCGTATTGCAGAGC
Source organism: Eisenbergiella massiliensis (assembly GCF_003435485.1). NCBI lineage: Bacteria > Bacillati > Bacillota > Clostridia > Lachnospirales > Lachnospiraceae > Eisenbergiella > Eisenbergiella massiliensis. Next base: position 186,220 of record NZ_QVLV01000007.1, on the reverse strand, counting down.
GGACAGCGTTCCAGGGTATCGTCCAGTTTTACGCCGCAGTTTACACAATATGACATATTAAACTCCATTCCGCTGTAAGGATACAGCTTTTTTACTGTGGAAAATGATATCTGCCGGAAGGACCTGCCGGAGGTGCCGGCTGTTTGCGGCTCCGGCTTTTCTTTTTATAAAGGAAGGAAAAATTACTCATCGTCAAAGGTACGGTTGCTTTCGATTTTTACATGGATGCCGTCCTCCACCAGCTTACGGAAAAAATGGCGTTCCACGTCGGCCTCCATGATACAGCTGGCAAAGTTGATGGTCAGCGTATCGTCAAAGCTGATGATGGCGCAGTTGGTGCGGGAGGAAAAGGGCTGGCCCATGTAAATGTCAAACCGGTCGATGTAAGGCTTCATGTCCTCGGGAACCTTCATGGCTCCCATATTGGTCAGGCCGGCCGAGGAATTTTTATCCTGCACCTTCCTGTAAAAGGTCCTGACCACAATGTCCTTCAGGAAGAGGGGCACCACGCGGATAAAAGGGTTGCGGGTGGTGGCGGCGTTTGTGGTGATGTCGCCGCGAAGGAATTTTTCATTGATATAATAGCGCATGTAATTGTGCACCTGGGCAACGATTTCTTCAAAGGTATAATTACCCAGCCTGGGATCAATGGAGGGGTAAACCATGGTGATAAAGTTACGCAGCGTCTTGGACGGAAAAAAACGCCTCAGGTTCACCGGCATGGCGATTCTCACCGGATACAGCTTGAGATGAAAATCCATGTTCTGCTTGTTGAGCAGGGCGTACAGCAGCACGGAATTCAGATATTCGGTTATGGTGGCGTTGTACCTTGCGGCTACGGCGGCTACCTCCTTTACGGACATAATGCCGTCAATGATGTTGAAGGTATGGAACGGTTCCTTGGTTCCGCGCACCCGGTAGGTCTTCTCCGCGGGCCTGGGCGGACAGTAAAGAGCGTTTGCATAGCGCATGTAGGCGTCCTCCAGCTCTTCCGGATCGGGGGCTTCGTTTACATCCAGCACAAAATAGCCGTTGGATATTTCAGCGCCCAGGAGCCGCAGATATACGGCGGTAATTGTCTGCAGCACGCACATGCCCCCGGTACCGTCGCCAAGGCAGTGGTGGCATTCCAGGGAAATCCTTTTCCCATAATAATAAACGCGCAGCAGATAACGGCCGCCTGATTTAAAGTGCATGGGCATACAGGGGTTGTGGATATCCGGCCTGACAAAAGGGCCGGGGCGGTTGTTAGGCTCCAGATAACGCCAGAAAAGTCCCTTGTGGATACATACCTTATAGGTGGGGAAGCGTTTCAGCGCGATATCCACCGCCTGCTGAAGCACTTCCGGCCGGATATCCTCCTTGAGGAGGACGGACAGTCTGTATACGGACGAAAAATCCCGTCTCTGCAGAGTGGGATATACGATGGCGGACAGATCCAGCCGGTACCAGTCCCTGGGGCTGCTGACGGCCGGTTTGACGCCATCCTTTTTTATATGGAAACGAGATGTCATCGGTTTCATTCCTTTCCCGGTTCTGATTGGCATAAAGTCAGTAAAGAATGTCTGTTGTAACTGTGAGGGATACTGAACAGCTAATGTTTGTTTTTATTTATAACGGAGAAGTGTTTCCTTTCCTACAGTCCGTGCGGTTGGGCATGGGCGGCATAATGCGGATTTCCCATGCAGAAGGCCCTGCCGAAACGCGGCCGCTTTCTAAATACTATTATAGAATCATTCCCGTCTTTATGCAAGAAATACACATTTTATGCAGCGGCGGGGAATAAGAAAACCTGTGCCGTAAACCCTTTACGTGATTTTCTTTCTATGATAGGATGAAGACAGGCAACCAGGACAAAAGCAAACCATGCTGTGGATACGGCGGAATGAGAGGAAATATGGCACTTTTTGATAAATCCATAAACGCACTGAAAAAGAACAAAGAGCAGGAGCAGAACCAGAGCCTGATGAAGCTGATTAAAAGGGTGCACAGCGTGGTAGAAAATACGGATATTGAGAAACACCGCCAGTCCCAGGATTATTTCGGCGCGCTGCTGGGCAACAGCAAGGAAATGGACATCACCTCCGTGGATGTGGAGGGGATGCACGGCGAATGGGTGCGGGTCAACCGGGTGCATATGAAAAAGTACGTAATCCTGTATTGTCACGGCGGCGGTTATTCCACGGGAAGCTGTGTTTATGCAAGGACGCTGACCACGAAGTTGGCGTGCTCCACCTCCATGGATGTTTTCTGCTTTGACTACCGCCTTGCCCCGGAATATCCTTATCCGGCGGCGATGGAGGATGCCATGAAAGCATGGAATTACCTGATGGTTCTGGGCTATGGCGCCAGGGACGTAATCGTCATCGGGGATTCCGCAGGAGGAAATATGGCGCTTTCCCTGGTGGTTAAGCTGAAGGAGGAGGAGCGTCTTCTGCCAAGAGGGCTTGTGCTGCTGTCCCCCTGGACGGATCTGACCGCGTCAGGAAAAACCCATGAGACGAGAGCAGAGGTGGATCCGGTTCTGGATGAGGAATACCTGAGGCAGATGACCGAGAACTACGCTGCCGGGCAGGACTATGAAAATCCGTTGATTTCACCGCTTTTTGCGGATGTGACGGATTTTCCCCCAACCTATATCCAGGTGGGTGACAATGAGGTGCTCCTGAGCGATGCCACCATGCTGCACAAGAAAATGATTAAAGCCAACGTACCGGCCCGGCTGGATGTTTATAAGGGCATGTGGCATGTATTTCAGATGTCCCCCTTTAAAACGGCATATGAGGCCATGGACAAGTGTGCGGAGTTTATATTTGATATCTGCCGCTGAGGCGCGGCGGGAACCGGAAGCCGGCAGCTGCGAAACAGGCAGCTGCCAGTTGAAATGATTGGAGAAAAAATTATGGAATATACGATACGGCCGGTAGAGCCGCGGGATGCCGGGGATATCAGCGCGTTAAGGCGGATGCCCGGCGTTTTTGAGACAATTCTGGGAAATCCCGGGGAAAGCAGGAAAAAGACGGAGGACATGCTCGCGGGGCTGGGACCGAACGATTTTATGTTTGTTGCGGTAGCCTGCGACGATGCGGGCGGGGAAAAGGTGATTGGCTCCATCAGCCTGAAGGTAAACGCCAACCCAAGAACCCGCCACGCGGCAGGAATCGGCCTGATGGTCCGCCGGGATTTCCAGAATCAGGGGATAGGCCGGGCAATGCTGGAAAAGGTTCTGGATCTGGCGGATAACTGGCTGATGTTGGTAAGGCTGGAGCTGACGGTCTTTGCGGATAACGAGAGAGCAGTGCATCTGTATGAGTCCCTGGGCTTTGAACGTGAGGGCATCCGCCGGAAGGCGGCTGTCAGGAACGGGGTTTATATGGACGAAATCGCCATGGCGCGTATCCGGGAATAGGAGTGCCGGGGGAGCCGGGAAGGAAATGGAATATCATGGGAATTTTGCATAAAACAGCCCAATACAGGGCCTATAAGGAGGGTGTGGTGCATACCACACTGAATCCGAAGGGGCCGGGAGCGGTGCGGATACATCTGATTCCGCCCAAATGGCATCCTTTTTCGGATGCGCCCTATGTGATGATATTAAACGGCTATTATATCCTTCCGCTGGGCTATTCCTGGGCGATTCTCCTCAGGAATTTTATCCGTGAGGTAAACGTTTATGACGGGCGGCCGATTAATGAGGCGCAGATGAAGCAGGTTATGGATAAGGCAGTGTCCCGGACGAAAAGGGTTTATTATGTAAAAACGCAGGAGCTGCAGGAGGATCTTCAGGAGATGCTTGACCTGCTTTACGGTGTGGCGCGGGGAGGGGAGCCGTCAGGCAATATCGGGCCTCTTTCCCTCCGGGAATATGCGGCGAATATGACGGCGCCGCATCGGATGGATCTTATGGTAAGCTCCATGCTCGACAGGGAAGGAAAATGGAACTGCAGCCTGAAATGCCGGCACTGCTATGCGGCGGGACAGCCAGCGGCAGGCACAGAGGAGCTGTCCGCCCAGGAATGGTTTGAAATCATCGACCGGTGCCGCAGAGCCGGAATCTGCCAGCTTACTTTTACCGGAGGGGAGCCGACCATGCGGGAGGATCTGCCGGAGTTGGTGGAGCATGCGCGCTGGTTCGTCACCCGCCTGAATACCAATGGGGCCAGGCTTACGGGGGAGCTGTGCAGAAAGCTCTATGACGCCAGCCTGGACAGCGTGCAGATCACCCTTTATTCTGAAAATGCGGAAATACATAACCATTTGACCGGGGCGGATCTGCCCGATACGGAAGGAAGCTTTAAGAAAACGGTTCTGGGACTGCGTAATGCTCTGGAGGCCGGGCTGAATGTGAGCGTCAATACGCCCCTGTGCAGGGAAAACAGGGAGTATATCAGGACGCTGGCTTTTTTGTATCAAAACGGCGTCCGGTATGTGACCTGTTCAGGACTCATCGAAACGGGCAAGGCTATGGCGGAAGCCTCCCTGTCCTCCCAGCTGACCGTGGAGGAGATGAATGCGCTTCTGCGGGAGGCCATGGCTTTTTGTTCCCAGCATGGGATGGAACTGAGCTTTACCTCGCCCGGCCGGGCTGATCCTGCGGTGCTTAAGGAGCTTGGGCTGGCGGTGCCCATGTGCGGCGCCTGTCTTTCCAATATGGCGGTGGCTCCGGACGGCAGTGTCGTTCCCTGCCAGAGCTGGCTGAGCGGCAGCGCGCCTTTGGGAAATATGCTGACGGACAGCTGGAAGCGTATCTGGAATCATCCTGCCTGCCGCGCCATACGCGGAATGGAGGAAGAAGACTCTTTGTCCTGCCCTCTGAGAATTTCGAAAACGGAGCCGGAAAGGGAGGCTGATTAAGGATGGACGGGAAAACTCCGGAAACAGGGGAAAAGAAGAAAAGCCTGTTGATTTTCAGCTGTATATGTGCGGTGGGAATCTGTGTGTTGATTGCCTATATCGTAAATATTCTCACGCCTCTGGACAGAATTCTGGATTATCGCGTCCAGGTAAAGGCACAGGAGGACGGCGCTCTGGTAATTACCTATCAGTACCGGTGGAAGGTCCTTAATGACAGCAAGGAGGGGCCTCTTACCTGGGTCAGCCTGGGAATTCCCAATTCCAGATGTGAGCTGCTGGGCTATACTGGTGCGATCAGTGGGCTGAAAAATGGATTTTACGGGGACGGGCTGATTGAGTTTGAACTGGACAGGGCCTATAAAAAGGGTGAGGTGGCGGAGTTTGGCTTCACCATACGCCAGGAGGATATGCTTTGCAGAAATAAAAAGGCCGGCGGCCTGCCCTTTTATGATTTTATGCCAGGATGGTTTAATGAGATTGCGGTGGAACATTATCTTTTTGTCTGGGAGGATGGGACCTATGTGATGGAAACCAATGCGGACAGAAAGGAAGGCGGCTTCTACGTCTGGGAGGGCGGGTTAAAAGAAGGGGAGCGCCGGCATATGAAGGTTTATTGCGACAAGGAGACATTCCGGGATGCCAATATGGTGGAATGGGCGCCTGTGTCGGACAGCCCCGGGGAAAAGAAATCCCTGGATCCCGCCGCAATTATTTTCATTCTCCTGTGTACAGGCTACATAGGCTATCAGGCGGCCTGGGGAAAGGACTGGTATGCTAACGGCCGGGGATTCTGGGGCCGGGGAAGGCGTCCCGGCGGACATGGGGGACATGGCGGATGCGCCTGTGCCTGTGCGGGGTGTGCCTGTGCCTGCGCCTGTGCAGGAGGCGGAAGAGCGGGCTGCAGCAAAAAGGATTTTTATTATACGGCGGAAGAACCTTCTCTGACCGAAGGGGGAACGCATTTCTTACGGCAAAACATGGAGGGGTTAAAATGACTTTGGGTGAGGTATGCCTGCTGACGGATGACGTGGTAAGGCTGGCGGATTTTTACAAAATGCTTCTGGGCGTGGATAACGGGAGCGAGGACACGGTTCATCAGACCATTCTTTCCAGGGAAACCATGCTTACGGTTTACAATGACGGGGAAAGCCGGGAGAATGGCGTACAGAAGATGAGCCTGGCTTTTACCTCGGATGATGTGGACCGGGAATATGCCAGGCTTGTAAAGCAGGGAGTGAGGATTCTGGAAAAACCGGTGACACGGCCATGGGGCGCAAGAAACATGAGTTTCTATGATCCGGATGGAAATATGGTTTATATAAGAAGCCTTCCACCTGAGGCGACATGAAAGGAAAGAGAGAAGGAATGAGGGCGGAGGAAAGTATGGGGGCGGAGGAAATTTTGCGAAAGCACGGGCTTTCGGCTGACGGTTTGCAGCAGTCAAAGTCCGGGTTTACCAATGCGCTTTTTCTCACGGAAGACGCAGTGGTCAAAATATTTACGGAGCCGGGAGGCGCAGGCTTTCAAAAGGAATCCTGGTTCTATGGGAACATTGCCCCCTCCTATGCGCCGAAGCTGTTGGGGGCCGGGGAGGATTACCTGGTTCTGGAACGGATAAAAGGAGAAGGTCTGTTTCGCGCATGGAGGCATATGACGGATGCGAAGAGGGAGGATACGGTCCGCTGCATTGCGGAAATCAACAGGGAACTGAACCGGACTGCGCTCCCGGAAGGGATGCCCTTGTTTGACCCCTGCAGAAACTGGGGGAAAAAGCTTCTTGGGAGGATGGAGACGGCGTTGGGGAAGCTCCGCCTAAATCAGGGTGTTCCGGAGGAGCTGGGAAGGCGGGCTGCGGAATTTATCAGGGCGAATGCAGGACTTTTGCAGGAGGAAGCATTGTTCCTTGTAAATCCGGATCTTCATTTTGACAACCTGATTGTTGCAGAAGACGGAAAGCTGTTTATGATAGATTTTGAAATGCTGGAGGCGGCGCCTGCGGATTATGCGGTGCATGTGTGGAACCGGATGGAAATCCATCCTTTTAACTATGCCAATGAGGAGGACGATCCTCTGACGCTGCCGGAGGATTACCGTTTTCTGATGACCTGGGTAAGGAAATATGCTCCCGAGCTGTTCGCTTATCCCAAGAGCGATGTTCGGATTGCCATGTATTCCCTGGTATATGAGCTGGAGCTGCTGTGTGATTTTCCAAAGGCCGTCAATCCGGTGGAGCGGATTGGAAAATACCTGGAAGGTGCATGCGGATAGGGCGGCAGGGCGCGGGCTGGTTTGGCTGCGGAAAAAAGAAGCCGGGGCTGCCCGGAAAAATGGGAGGATACGGGGGTTGGAAAAGAAGGAGCTGAAAACAGAGAGAGGGAGCGTGTTTTACTGGATTGAAAAAAATGCAGCGCCCGGGGCAAAATGCATCGTATTCACCCATGGGCTGACCGCCAATCATTCCATGTTTGAAAAGCAGGTGGAATATTTTCGGAGCGCCTGTACCCTGATTACCTGGGATGTCCCGCTGCATGGCATTTCCCGGCCATACCGGGATTTTTCCTATGGGCATTGCGCGCAGGATCTGAATGAGATACTGGAGCGTGAGGAAATAGGGAAAGCGGTTCTGGTGGGCATGTCTATGGGCGGCTATCCCAGCCAGGAATTTGCCTGCAGATATCCTGAAAAAACGGAGGGTTTTATCGCGTTGGACACCACGCCCTTCGGCACCGGTTATTATTCAAAATCGGATATCTGGTGGCTGAAGCAGGCGGCGCCGATGGCAAAATGGTTTCCTGAGGGCCTGCTCAGAAGCAGCATGGCAAAATCCGTCTCCAGGACGGCCTATTCCCGGAATAAAATACTGGAAATGCTGCGGCCCCTGACAAAGGCGCAGATAATAGAGCAGATGGATATCGCCTACGGAAAATTTCTGGATGAAAATAAAGACATGAGGTTTTCCTGTCCGGTGCTCATCCTTGCAGGGGAATATGACACCACGGGTAAGGTGAAGGCCTATTGCAGAGCCTGGGCGGAAAAGACAGGCTATCCGTTGCATATGATTGCGGATGCGGCGCTTTTTTCCAATGGGGACAACGCAGGACAGGTGAACGCGGAGATAGAAGGGTTTATAAAACAGCTATAGGCAGCAGGACGAGACAAAGGCGTGAAGTAAGGAAGAAACGGGGGAAGGGAAATGCCATATATTGATTTGGGAGAATTGCAGTTATTTTATGAAGAGATAGGATATGGGGAGCCGGTGCTGTTTCTGCACAGCGGCTACAGCAGGGGGATTCTGGCCTTCAGCGGACAGCTCCAGCCTTTTTATGCGGCGGGATACCGCTGCTTTTATCCGGATTTCAGGGGGCATGGCAGGACCATGTGCGAAAGTCTGGAATGGGATTCTGCGGTGATAGCGGAGGATATGATACGGTTTCTTGACCGTTGCGGAATTGAGCGGATACATCTTATCGGGTACAGCACGGGCGGCGGTGTCGCCTACTATATGGCGGCCCGGCATCCGGAGCGGATAAAAACAGTAACAGCTATTGGAAACGGCGGCATAGTTGACGATGCGGGAGCGGAGGATTTTGAGCCGGAGGCGCTGGAGGAAAGGGGACAGACCGATTTCATTGAAAAGGTGAAATGCCTGCACGCCCAGGCCCATAGGGGCAACTGGCAGGAGTACTGCAGGCAGGAGGTGAAGGATTGGCGCCTGCATCCTTCGCTGACGGACGAAGAGTGGGGGCGTATTACCATGCCTATGTTACTTATTGCCGGAGAAAACGATGGCTTTGCCACAAAACGGAATCTGGAGGCAATCCGGACTCACTGTCCCCAGGCTGAGATAATGATTGTGGAGGGCTGCGGGCACAGGCCGCATATGCCTATGGAAAAAGCGATAGAGGTTAATAACAGGATATTTGATTTCCTGGGCAGGGCGAAGTGTGAATAGTTCGCCCGTCTGGACTGTTAATGGAAGAGGGACGGGATAATGATTAAGGTAATTACGGAAGCGGATGAAAAAGAAAAGATTACGGAAAATGTTTTATGCAGCCTGCCGGAGTGGTTCGGCATCAAGGAAAGCAGGGATGAATATATCAGGCTCAGCCGGGAACTGCCCTACTGGGCGGCGATTGAGGACGGTAAGCCGGTTGGATTTATTGCATTGAAGGAAACAGGGCCTTATACGGCTGAAATTTGTGTGATGGGGATTCTTAAGGAATATCATAGAAAAGGAATCGGACATCAGCTTTTTGACGAATTCCATAAATATGCGAAGGAAAAGGGCTATCGGTTTATCCAGGTGAAAACGGTGGAGGCAGGTTACTTTGAGGTGTATGACAGGACCCGGATGTTTTATGAAAGCCTGGGCTTCTGCAAGCTGGAATGCTTCCCGCTTTACTGGGATGAATGGAATCCCTGCCTCGTGATGGTCCGCACTGTTTAGCTGGGAAGGAAGGACTGGCATCGATCTTTCTCAGAATAGGAACGATATTTTACCCTTCCTCAGGATAGGGAACCATAATTTTCTTCGCTTCCGTCAGCCCACCGCTTATCATGAAGTCGCGTACAAACTGCAGGATATGGCAGTAGCAAAGGGAGAGCTGTCTGGAAAAGCCCTCTGCGTCGTCCTGCTGCAGGAGGTGAAAGGCCTCCGCGGCAAGCTGATGCAGCGGCGTACTGCTTTCGGTTCCTTTTTCAAAAAAGGCGAAATAATATCCCCAAAGCAGGAGCTGATCCGTTTCAGCCAGGATGCTTTTCAGCGGCCGCAGAGTGAGGTTATCCATGATACAGCGGAAAATACAGGCCAGTGGGTTGCTGTCGGGCAGGGAAATTTCCCGGCCAAGCTGTGCCTGCACTTCCCGGTTCAGCCGGGGGAAGGCGAGGCGTGCCGCGGGGCGGACGGCAATGGCCATGAACTGTGCGGCGCTTAAATATAGTAAGGTGTCTCGGCGGTAGGAAGGGTTTTTTATGCACTGAAAGGCGGTTTCGTTATCCTGAAGGCATATTACGGTGCCTTTTCCGTTTTCCGTACGGGCAAAGCCCAGGTCATTTAGCGTGGAAAGCGCCTTGCGTACCGTGGAAAGGGACACCCGGCAGCTTTTTGACAGGGCGGCTTCGGAGGGGAGGCGTGTCCCGGGCGGACAGGCTCCGGTGCCGATTTTATCTATGAGCGCCCTGGCAAGCTGCATGTAAAAATGATCGCGTCCCATTTGTGCCTGCCAGGTATAGACGGCTTTAGGATCATCGGGGATATCCGGAAAACGGGAAGAAAGGCTGTCCAGATAAAGGCGCACAAGGACCGTGGCATGGCTGTAAAGCTCCCGAAAGACGGATGCGACATCTTCCTGCCGGCCGCTCTCCAGGATTAAAGGGATCGATGAAAGGATTTTATAGTCATTTGAACTGATTTTGTATGCGGGGAACTGTTCCTTCATCAGAATCAGGGGAACCCGGGTATAAACCTCAAGACTTGCATAAAGGTCGTTCAAAAGCAGGCTTCCGGTTTCCTTCAGCAAATCATGGAAAAAAACAGAAGGGATTCCCAGATCATCGTTGGGTTTCTTTTTTTTCGCATATTTTTGGAAAAGGCTGTAGTGCTCCAGATCCCTGAGGCTGTGCGGCTCACCTGTACAGCAGTGAACTGCGGAAAAGGTGAGCAGGGCGGGTATCAGCAGCTCCATTGTTTCATAAACCTCGATAAGGGAGGATTTCCGCTGCAGAACGAAACGCAGAGCGGTATTTTCTTCCGGGGAATCCGGCTGGCGATAGATGACGACCGCGGTTTTGCGTTCCTCCGTATGGATCAGGCCCTCATGGCGGAGTGCATCCAGAACATCCCTGGCCGTGCGCCGCCCCACATGATAGGTCTCGCACAGCCGACTAAGGGAGGGAAGCGGGCTGCCGTACTGACGGCAGCCGGAAAGAATCTGCTGTTTTAAACTGTCATATAAAAAATAGAATAAAGTTTTCTTCTCCTGCATGTTTTCTCCTGGCACATGGTTATATTGATAGCATACCATAAAGTTTTTTCTCAAGCTATATGTAAACGTACACAGATTCATTATTGCCGATGGTTACATTTGCTATTAAAATATAGAAAAATAGGCGTATTTTGACATGTTCCTGTGTTGTAACGGAGAAAAAGGAGTTTTTTATTTAGATGAAAAACGAAAAAAACGCCGGAGGGCCGGCGGCATACGTCATGAAAAGGAAAACGGGAATTCAGTTTTTGATACTGGCTGTTCTTATTGGGGTAATTGCGGCAGCAACTGTGGGCAGCGCAGTGGGATTACATGCGGCAATGGACAGAAGCACGCAGTCCTATGTAAAGGATGTGGCGGCGCAGCTGGCGGCAGATATTGATGGGCGGCTGAAAAACAACAGCGATGAACTGGAATTGGTTGGAGACAGCCTGATACGGATGCAAGACCGGGGAAATGAGGCAGTGAGGGATTATCTGCAGAGAAAATCAGCCATCCTGGATCTTGATTTCATGGCGGTCATCGGTATGGACGGAACAGTGGTTTCAACTTCGGAAGCTGTGGAAAATCTGCGGGAGCTGCCGGGAATCAGGGATTCCCTTGCAGGCAGAAGAGGTGTTTCCTTTCTGGACGGTCAGACAATAGTGTGCTCTGTTCCTCTCTATGAGGGCGAAAAGGTGGTCGGGGCGCTGGCCGGTTCCCGGGAAAAAGAAAATATGCAGAGGATGATACAGGCTGAAAGCTTCGGCGGCCAGGGGCTCACCTGTATTGCGGATGAGGGCGGGAAAGTCATTATTTCTCCTACGGAGCTGGAGCCTTTTCTGCAGCTGGATGATATTTTCAAAAAAGAGTCGGAAGGTGAAACGGCGCAGAAAATTTATCAGATGCAGGAAAATATGAAGATAGGCTGCGACGGTGTTTTTTCATTTGTCGCAGTTGACGGGACGCAGCTGGTTCTTTCCTATAACACACTGAAATCTTATGGGTGGGTCCTGCTCACCCTTGTCCCTGCGGATCTCATATCCTATGAGACGGATAAATATATTATGCAGACCTTCTGCATTGTGGCAGGGACAATCGTCTTGTTTCTTTTTTTCCTGCTTTGTCTGCTTTATATTCAGAAAAACAACCGGAAACAACTGGAAAAAATTGCGTTTGTGGACGCGGTGACGGGAGGGATGAGCAGTATGGCTTTCAGGCTCAGGCTGATGGCGCTGCTGGAAAATGCGCCGCCGGACCGGTATACTGTGGTATTTCTCAACATTCGGAATTTTAAGCTGATTAATGAAAGCTTTGGAAGCAGGGCGGGGGACGATACGCTTCGGTATTGCATGCGTGTGCTGGAACGGAATATTTTTCAGGGAGAGCTGGCAGGCAGAGGGGAGGAGGACAGCTACTACCTGTGCCTGAGGGAAAGCAAGGAGTCTGCTGTCAGGGCGCGGCTTGAGGGGATAACGGAGGATATCAATTCTTTTAATAAAAAAAGAGAGGCGGACACGGCTTATTGTCTGGCCTTCCGTCAGGGGGCATATGTGGTTGAGGAGCCGCAGATGGATATTACGATCATCCAGGATCGTGCCAAGACAGCCTGTCTTTGGCAGCAGGATCACACGCTGGGAGAATGTGTATTTTATGACAACAGATTCATGCAGAGCCTGCGTCAGGAGCATGAATTGACCGCATTGTTCCAGGGAGCGCTTGACAGGGGCGAGTTTCTGGTATATCTTCAGCCTAAGGTCAGGCTTTCGGATGGTAAAACGGCAGGCGCTGAAGCGCTGGTGCGCTGGAGGAATCCGCAGAGAGGTATGATTTTTCCCTCGGATTTTATTCCCGTATTAGAGAAAAACGGGAGTATTTGTAAGCTGGACCGTTATATTTTTGAAAAGGTATGTGAGCTTTTGGCGCGTCGGATGCAGGAGGGGAAAGCGATTTTTCCTGTTTCAGTGAATCTGTCGCGGCAGCATTTCAAGGATCCGGATTTCCTGCGGCAGTTTTCTGAGATTGCGGACAAATACCATATCCCGGACGGGATTCTGGAGCTGGAGCTGACGGAATCGATATTTTTTGATGATCAGGGGATTGAATTTGTGGGAAAATGCATCCGCAGAATGCACAGGCTGGGTTTTAAGTGCTCTCTGGACGATTTTGGCTCCGGCTATTCTTCGCTGGGGCTACTGCGTGAGTTTGACGTGGATACAATCAAGCTGGACAGACGTTTTTTCCTGGATATATCCCAACCAAAAGCAGAGGATGTGCTGATATGCCTGACTGAGCTTGGACGGCGGCTGGGAGTGCAGATTGTGGCGGAGGGAATTGAAAAACAGGAACAGATTGCGTTCCTGAAACGTGTCCGCTGCGATATGGTGCAGGGCTATTTTTATTCCAGGCCCCTGCCTGTGGAGGAGTTCTGGGAATGGCTGGAAAAGAGGCAGGAAGGAGAAGGAAACCAATGAAAATACTGGTTCTTGGGGGAACGCGTTTTTTCGGCGTCCATCTGGTGAATGCTTTGCTGGAGGACGGACATGAGGTAACAATTGCAACAAGGGGGCAGACGGCGGATCCCTTCGGCAGCAGGGTGGAACGTATTATTGTGGAGCGGACCGATGGGAACGCTATGAAAGAGGCGTTCCGGGATGTTTGGTTTGATGTGGTTTATGATGATTTGGCATATTGCTCTATGGATGTAAAAACAGCGTTGGATGCCATTCGGTGCGGAAGGTACGTCATGGTGTCTTCTGCTTCGGTATATGAGCTTTGCCCGGATATACAGGAAACGGCTTTCCGGCCGGAGCAGAAGGCGCTGCTTTGGTGCAACAGAACTGATGTTACCTATGATGAGGGGAAAAGAAGCGCGGAGTGCGCATTGGTGCATAATTATCCCCGGCAGAATGCGGTTATGGTTCGTTTCCCCTTCGTCATAGGGAAGGATGATTACACGGAACGGCTGTATTTTTATGTGCGGCATGCCGTAAAAGGGATTCCCATGTATGTGGATAATCCAGATAGCCAGATGAGCTTTATAGGCTCGGAGGATGCCGGGCGTTTCCTGGCGTCCCTTGCGGATAAGGATGTAACCGGGCCGGTGAATGCCTGCTGCGGGGGAACGGTTTCCGTAAGGGAAATTTTAGAATATGTGGGAAAAAAGACTGGCGCGGTGCCCCGGCTTGAGGATGACGGGGAAGAGGCTCCCTATAATGGGGCGGACAGCTACAGCCTGAATACGGAAAAAGCCAGGGAGGCAGGCTGTTCCTGCAGGGAGCTTGGTAGCTGGCTTTATGGATTGTTGGATTGGTATGTGGAGAGGGCGGAGAAGGAAGCGTTATAAAATGTGAAAATAAATGCAGGTGGATTTCCGCCGGTTTTTTTATGAACAGAGGATGAGGTGTCTTTTTTGCGGGGCGGCAGGTATGATGGAAAAGGAAAGCTGTTCCGGGTTATCTTCATACGAAAAAGACTGGTTGGGGTTGTCATCCTTTTGTCGTAGGTTGCATTGCTGAAGCGGTGTGAGGAGGGGGAGAGAGGATTTCCTCCTCCTTTTTGATGGAAATATCGGGTGGACGGACAGCGGATAAAAGGTTTGGGAGGTTTTTTATTTATGGAAAAGAAAATTGTAATCAGAGAAAATACGGCAGAGTATATGCAGCAGCTTCGGAGCTGGACGGAAGAGGTGAAGGACACCGGGCTGGAGGAAATGGCTGCTTTTTTCAGGGCGCGTCTGGACGGATATGAGGAACATATGTCTTTGTGGAGCAGGGCATATAAATATATGGGGACATTGGTTCCGGAGCATGTGGAGAAGCTTTTGGATTTGGGCTGCGGTACAGGCCTTGAACTGGATGAAATCCTGCAGAAGCGTCCGAAACTGGAGGTGACGGGGATAGATCTGTCGGAGGATATGCTGGGCAGGCTGTCCGCCAAGCATCCGCAGGTACATACGATCAGGGCGGATTACTTCAGGTATGATTTCGGTAAGGAAGCTTATGATATGGCTGTTTCCTTTGAATCCCTTCATCATTTTAAACCGGAGAAGAAGCTGGAGCTGTACCGGAAAATATATGATACGCTGAAAAATGGAGGGATTTTCATAGAGGCTGACTATATTGCATGCTGTGAGGACGAGGAAAAACTTCTGATGGAGCTGTGTGATTCGAAGCGGGAAAAAGAGGGGATCGGAGAGGAGGTGTTCGTGCATTTTGATACGCCGCTTACGGCAGAGCATGAAATGGAATTGTTGGAAAATGCAGGTTTTTCCCGGGTTGAGATGATTGAATGCATTGATTGGGCAGTGTTTATCAGAGCGGAAAAAGAAATTCTGTGATGGGATGAAAAATGTGTAACGAGGAATGAGAAGTGTACGGCTGATGGTTGAAAGAAGCAGCGAGGAGGAGAGAAAGGATGCGGCAGTAAGGAAGGGGAGGGGGGTGCGAATCGGAAGTGCACATGAATTTACCGGGGGATTCGCACCAGTTTTTTGTAAATAGTAATGGGTTTGGTAAATATATTGTAATTATATAGTGATAAATTTTTAGAGAAGTTGTATAATAGTGTCGTTGAGATAGTGGTTTGAAAATATTTGTTGTATGTTTTTGCTGTCGAGGCTTATGTGGCCTCGTGGATTGAAATACTTTCAAAGTTGATAATGTAGCAAAAGAATCCGTCGAGGCTTATGTGGCCTCGTGGATTGAAATTCAAACTCAACGGCCGGCCGCAGGAAGGAAAAAGTCGAGGCTTATGTGGCCTCGTGGATTGAAATGCTATTAATCTGTCTATTGGTGTACTTTCTGACGGTCGAGGCTTATGTGGCCTCGTGGATTGAAATCAGAATAGTCCCGATACGCGAACACGTTACCACAGTCGAGGCTTATGTGGCCTCGTGGATTGAAATATGAAATCTTCCACGGGAGCGGAGAAGATGGAAAGTCGAGGCTTATGTGGCCTCGTGGATTGAAATGTTATACACACTGTTTCTTCTGCTGCTGTAACGGGTCGAGGCTTATGTGGCCTCGTGGATTGAAATCATTCGATATGACGATATATTCATAATTTCCTGTCGAGGCTTATGTGGCCTCGTGGATTGAAATAGACCACATCCTCTATGTCAAACACCAGCCAAAGTCGAGGCTTATGTGGCCTCGTGGATTGAAATTCTTTATTCATCAGATAAAGACGGATGAACAGCGTCGAGGCTTATGTGGCCTCGTGGATTGAAATGAGATAATCACCTTCAATGACTCCATTATAAACGTCGAGGCTTATACGGCCTCGTGGATTGAAATCCATCCTCCCAAGCTTCAGCGATTGGATCCGCGGTCGAGGCTTATACGGCCTCGTGGATTGAAATTTTAACTTTCGCCCACAGGCGCTCAACGCCTCCAGTCGAGGCTTATACGGCCTCGTGGATTGAAATAATAGCAGTGTCCTACATGACCACCGGATCCGTCGCGTCGAGGCTTATACGGCCTTATGGATTGAAATAGTTGCTTTGTGACATATTCATAGGCCACAACAGGTCAAGGATCATACCACCTCAAATAATCTTTTAACCCGCTATCCATCTTCCTCCTTTCAAGCGCCGCTTGAACCCATCCCTGCATCCCTTTCAAGCACTTCTTGCTTTCACGCCCACCCGAAAAACAGTATAATCAAAGGAAAAAGTCCAGGAGGACAAGAAATGTTTGACTTAGCCCGAGTTGGAAAACAGATTAAGAAATACAGGATTGCCGCCGATATGACGCAGATGGAGCTTGCGGAGAAAATGGGTATCAGCTTCCAGGCTGTCAGTAGTTGGGAAAGAAATGAAACTATGCCGGATATATCCAGAATGACAGAACTTGCAGAACTCTTTCACATAACCGTTGATGAACTGCTGGATTATCAGGACAAGGCGAAGTGCGTAGAAATGCTGATGCATCCTCAGGAGCAGGAAATCAGTGTAAAGGAATTACAGGAACTGGAGGGGATTGTAAAACCATCCGATGTAAGAAAATATAAGATTAAAATAGAAAGTTTTGAAGATATCATTTATCTTGCGCCATTCGTAGGAAGAGAAATGATAACGGAAATGGCTGGTAACCACAAAGAGCTTTTGACCCAGGTGGAAATGCTCATTTTAATTGCACCCTTTATTGAAAGGAAGCTGATGGATGAGCTGGTAGAGGAAAATCTGGGAAAATTCACATCAATACAGGAGCTCGTTTCCATAGTACCCTTTATCAGCAGGAAAACGGCAAGCCAGGCAGCACAGCTTTTTGCAGATCAAAATCTCACCCTGGAAGATATAGTGAGCATAGCCCCCTTTGTGAACAGGGATATTGTGGATAAAATGGTAATAGCCTGCCAACATAACATAAAAAACATGCAGGATATCATTCCCCTTGCCCCGTTTGTCAGCCGGGATATGCTGCAGCAGATTTTAAACAGATAACTATCCGGCCGGCAGGAAATAGAATAAATGATATTCGATGCCGGCCTGCTGATTTGAAGCTTCCTTCAACCATTCCTGCATTTGCATTCATTTCATTTCCTTCAGAAGCCGGTAATATTTTTCATACTGCCAAAAAGCCTCCCTAAGCTCGCTGCTGTTTGCGCTGATTCGTTCTGTCCGCTCCCTCACCTTTTCCATGGAAGCCTTCAGACTGTACATACCGCCGCCGGGAGTATCCGTATATTTCCGGTCGGCAATATAATCAATGTCATCCTTAAGCGACTGACAGGAAATAACGTTTTCCTCCCTGTATTTTAAACAGATACTGCGATAGGCAGCAAAAAGATCCAGATAAATATGGGGCGTATCGTCATAATCCCTGCGGATACATTTTTTCCCGGGATCAATATAATGATAACAGGCCTCACGGACTTCATCCGTCTGACGGAGGTTTGATTCAAAGCGGCGGCGGTGGGCAAGCTCATAGCGGTATGCATAGTCTGTAATCGCACTGTCTACGAAATAGTTTACCATTTCCTCAAAGCTGCCGGCTATGACGCTGCGTCTTTCCTGCCCCCGTTCATTTACCACCTGCACGAAGCCACAGCCGGAGCTCTCATAAGTGACTGTAGGATCTCCATACTCCACCGTCTGAAAATCAATCTGTTCTTTTTCGGCAAAAGGTATTTTCCTGAGGATTTCCCTTGCCTTGCTCGCAATTTCTTCTATTTTTTCATCCATTCCAGGAAGCCTCTTTCATAACCTTAAAGATAATTGGACTGACAGCGCCCAGGCCTTCGCCGCAGGGGAAGCCTTAAACCGCATGCTGCAGATAATGCTTCAGATCCATGTAGCGTTCTTTGCCGATGGGCAGCTCCTGGCCGTCCCTCAAAACTGCCTTATACCGGTGAATGCTGTCAACGTAAAGGCTGTTGACCAGATAGCTTTTATGAATGCGCCGGAAAGAATATGGAAGGCTTTTTTCATAGTCAGCCAGAAGGCCCCACACCTGAAAGGTTTCCGTTTTGGTATGTACAATGGACCACTGGGCGGCGGCTTTCAGGTAAAGAATGTCCGAGGGAAACAGATACCGGTAATTCTTATTCGTATCCCGGAAGGCAATTTTGTTTACATCTGAAGTAATAGAGTCCATGCGCTTCAGATAATCAAAATAATCCATGTCCGCGGTAAGCGGTTCCGGCATCGTGACAATGCGGTTTAAAGGAATGTCCTGGGCATGGGATCCGTGGACATGGGCGAGCTTCAGTTCCCCGTTGATCATGCGCCATACATAGGTGCCCCGTACATGGGCATGTATGGCGGTGCCGTCCTCCATGACCGAGGTGATCCTGTAACGGCCGCAGACCACCCATACATTGCGGTCATGAAAAAGCAGGTGGTATTCTTCATCCGATATCAACACAGGCGGTTCTTCATATTCTTTTTCCATAGTTCTCCGGAAATTCTCCAGCCCTTCACACCATTGAAAATCATTGGAACCAATCCACATGAAATTATCCGCCATAGGCGCGGTGGTAACTTCCGGGTTCCTGTGATAAAAGCTGCGGACATTTTCCAGCGTCAGCTGAATTATTTCCGCTTCCGTAATGCCGGCTCTTCTCATATGCCCCTCCCTTTACATTAATATTCCATATCTCCCCATCCATAACAGTATAACAGTTGAATGAAAAAACAACAAGCACTATTAGTAAAAACAGTGAAAACACATTCCCGCATCCGTTATGATTTATATCGAACTTGGACTTCAGCCGCCGCAGCATGTATTCCGTCCGTCGCTGTTCACTACCGCCGGTGGCGCCATGCAGCCGCCAACTCCATAGACGAAGCCGCCTGCCCGTGATACAATACTGATGCCTTTCTGCCTGACTCCCAGGCGGCCTTTTTGCCAGAGAAACCAGCAGCAGGGCATATTAAAAAAATTTCATAAACGGATAGATCCTGCCCTCCTCCCTCCGAATTAATAAGTGAAAGGAGAAAACCGGAGAGAGGCTGCAGACTTTATTTCCGGTTTGTGATGGAGTGGTGTATGAAAGCAAATGAAGATAATTTTATTTCCCTGATAAAAAAGCGCCGGGAAGAGGGAATCAGATATGTGATGGAACGGTACGGAGGGCTGCTTGCTTCCATTGTGGGAAAAAGACTGTACTGTATGCCGGACAGGATAGACGAGTGCATGAATGATATTTTTTTCGGCATATGGAATAATATCGGCTCTTATGATCCGGAAAGGAGCAGCTTCAAAAGCTGGGCGGCGGGCGTGGCCAGATTCCACGCCATCGACTACCTGCGCAAATACGGCAAACAGCCTGACCAGACAGCGCTGGAAGAGGTGGAGCTGGCCGAAGAGGATGAAAACCTGCGGCAGCTGGTGGAACAGGAGCTTTCCGAAGAAACAAAGGCTCTGTTAGCCTGCCTGAAGCCGAAGGACAGAGAAGTTTTTACAAGGCTGTTCCTGCAGGAGCAGGACGTGGAAACCGTCAGCGCACAGATGGGGATTCCGCGGGAAGCTGTATACAACAAGGTATCCAGGGGAAAACGGAAAATGCGGCGTTTTGCGGAAAGCAGCGGCAGATGAGGAGAAGGCATATGAATAAAAAAATATATGATATGGCAAATGATATTGTTACGGATTTTTCTAAAACGGAGGAACAGGAGCTTTCCCGGAAAGAGGTTGAAAAGTATGAGGCGGCCTTCCAAAAGAGGCTGAGGACCAGGGAAAGTGAAGCGGCCGGAAGAGGAAAATGCCGGAATAAATCCATAAAAAGAGGACGTTCCTTAAAAATGGCAGTCTGTGCGGCATCAGCTGTAATTGTGATAGGAATCGCCGCATCAAGCAGTGAGGTTCATGCGGCGCTGGAGCAGCTGCAGTGGACAATCGGAAATGCGCTGGGGCTGCAGGAGGATCTGGCGGACTATAAAGAGGTGGTCAACACCACAGCCATGGATGGCGGCTATGCGGTGACCCTGCATGAGGTTGTGGTGACAGAGTCGGAAGTGTGGGTCAATGTGACGGTGCGCAGAGAGGACGGGCAGCCGCTTGACATCAGCGCAATTTCTCCCATTGCCTCCATAAAGGTTAACGGCAGACGTGTGCTTGCGGGCGGCGGAGGAGGCTTAAAATATCTGGATGAGGAACAGACAATTGTCGGCATAGAAATGTGCTATAACTGTGAAAACGTTGATTTGGTGGGAAAAACAGCCATAGATATCTCATTCCGTCAGCTGGATATATGGGAAAATATCAAGGGCAAATGGGATTTTTCTTTTACAGCGGACGCCTCCGCCCTGATGAAGGATACACGGCATATCGCTTTAAACCGGACGTTTACCCTTCCCAATGGCGTAACTGTCACATTGGATGAGTTCACAAGCAATGACCTGGAGCAGCGGATTAATTTTTCGGCGGATGATAAAGACGCCTCCCGGTATGATATGAAGGTGATTGCGAGGGATGAAAGCGGAAAGGAATATCCTTTCTACATGAATTATTTCGGCGGCGGAAGCACAAGAAAGGGGTATATGCGCCTTTTGGGAGATATGCTGCCGGAAGCGGCGGGACAGGTGGAAATGACGTTCTATGTGGTCGCTATGCCTGAGCAGAGCGGAAAAATGAGCAATGATTTCCGGCAGCTTGGAGAAAGCTTCCTTGTGGATTTCGGACAAATGCCCGAAGCTGCCGAATAACTGCGAAATACAATAGTTGAGAAATATAATTCCATTACAGGAAAACCAGTGCTATAATTACTAAAGCACGCAGGCAGCGCCGGACGCTGAAAAACGGCGCTGCCTGCATTTTATTCTGGAAAGGAAAAATATTATGAAATTTACCTACTGCCCTGACTGTGGAACCGCACTGACGCCAAAAGAAATCGGGGATGAAGGGCTGGTGCCCTATTGTACCCGCTGCAAAAAGCCGCTGTTTGACATGTTTTCCACCTGTATCATTGCGCTGGTGGTAAACGAGTACGGCGAAGCGGCCCTGCTCCGCCAGGGATATATATCGGATACCTATTATAATCTTGTTTCCGGCTACATGAAGCCCGGTGAAAATGCGGAGACCACAGCTATGCGCGAGGTAGAGGAGGAAATCGGCGTTCCGGTGGAACGGCTTCGGATGACGGGAACCTATTGGTTCGGTAAGAAAGACATGCTCATGATAGGCTTCATCGCAGAAGCGAAAAAGCGGGAGCTGGTTCTGTCCGGGGAAGTAGACGAGGCCGTGTGGGTGCCTGTTTCCCAGGCTCTCAAAATGGTGCATCCGGCCGGAAGCGTATCCCATACGCTGGTGGAATATTATCTGAACGAACAGAAGAATAGAAAGGATTGACCGGATGAAAATAGACCGGCTTATGGCCATTCTCACCATCCTGCTGCAGCAGGATAAAGTAACAGCGCCAATGCTTTCTGAAAAGCTGGAGGTTTCCAGGAGGACCATCAGCAGGGATCTGGAGGCGCTGTGCCAGGCGGGGATCCCAATCGTTACGGAACAGGGCTTCGGCGGCGGGATTTCCCTGGCCCCGGGCTTTAAAATGGATAATTCCTTTTTAACCGCAAAGGAGAGAGAAGCGCTGCTGGCAGGAATCCGCGGCATGGACAGCGTGATGAAAAACCCCATGGAGGAGCGCCTGAAGGAGAAATTCCACATCGTGCAGGGAAATATGCCTGCTGCGGCAGAAGCGGTAACCATCAATCTGGCCTCCCATTACAGGGACAGTCTTTCGGAAAAAATTGCGGTCCTGAAGGCTGCAATCCAGGAGCGCAGGCTGGTGGAATTTACCTATTATTACAGAAAAGGGACGGGCCGCCGTCTGGTGGAGCCTTACCGGGTGGCTTTTCAGTGGTCTTCCTGGTATCTGCTGGGCTACTGCAGGCAGAGGGAGGATTTCCGCATGTTCAAGCTGAACCGTCTGTGGGAGCTTGCGGGAAAAGAGGAAGCCTTTGCGCCGCGGGAAGTACCGGAGGAAAAGCTGGACAGCGAATACTGGTTTTCCGATGAAATCATGCTGCGGGCCAGATTTTCAGGGAAGGTGAAGTTCCGTCTTATTGAGGAATACGGACCATCCAGCTTTACGGAGCAGGAGGACGGCACACTTTTGGTGGAAAATCTGGGCTTTACCAACTATCCTGTTTTGCTGGAATGGGTGCTCAGCTTCGGCAGCAGCGTGGAGGTGCTTGCGCCGGAGCGGCTGCGTGAGGAAATCAAAAGAGAGGCCGCCCGGATTCTTCAGAACTATTGTAACGTTGAGGATAACCGGGCTGTTACGGAATATCCCGAAAAGCCGGAAGGAACAGGGACGGAGAAAACAAAGCCGGAAGAAACAAGTTTGACATCCGGGAACGTATGTGATAAGTTAGAACCATAATTATTCAGGAAGGAGACAGACATGTTCAGTTTGGGATATGTGCCGGTTTACAGCAGCAGCGGTCGGACGAAAGCAGGATTATTTTTGCTTTACGGGGATACTGCGCCCTTTTTCAGGGAAACGGACATACACAGAGACTGTGGCAGGGCCTGTCTGTAGTTAAGGGACTGTTGCGTCTGGCGGTTCCGTTTAAGCAGTAACTCCGATATGAACCGGGAATCATGTGGAAGCATGCTCCTGGTTTTTTTGCGCCTGTTTTTAAGTAAAAAGAGCAGTCCGGATTCGGATTGGACCGATGGCTGCCATAAAAAAGGAGTTACGAAAATGAACAGTAATAAATCTGGGAAGAAGCATACAGAACGCTGGAATATTTACAGAAATATCCCTTTGGATTATATTTTTACCTTTCTTAAGAATCTTGACATGTCCACCTCGGTCTGGGTGCTGTATCTGGCCTTTAAGGGGATGAACCTGTGGCAGATAGGCATACTGGAGGGAGTGTACCACATCACAAGCATGATTTGTGAAATTCCCTCCGGCGCGGCGGCGGATTTGCTGGGGCGCAAGAGGACTGTGGTCTGGGGACGGCTGTGCACGGCCATTTCCTGTATCCTGATGCTGCTTTCAGGTAAATTCTGGGGCTTTGCCCTGTCCTTTGTCATTCAGGCACTGGGAAATAACCTGAATTCCGGTTCGGAGGAAGCTCTGGTTTATGACAGCATGAAGCAGTGCGGGCGGGAGCCGGAGTACCTGAAGGTGAACGGCAGAATCAATCTGCTCATTGAAATCTCACAGTCCATTGCCACGGTGGCGGGCGGTATCCTGGCAGAAAGATCCTATGTCTGGTGCTATGGCGCATCTGTTATAATCGCCCTGCTGGCCTTGCTGCCGGCTGTGCTGATGAAGGAGCCGGAAATAACGCAGGAAATAAGAAAAAGCGGCGGCATGATAAAGCAGCATTTTGTCACAAGCTTCCGCATTCTGGCGGAAAACAGGGAAATACGCAGGATAATGCTGTATTTTGAGATGGTTTTTGCTTTTTATACCGTACTGTTTTTCTACAGCCAGCAGTATTTTTATGATATGGGACTAAATAAGGTGGAAATCAGCGTGATCATGCTGTTGGGCGGCCTGGCCTCCTGCCTTGGCGCGCTGGCCAGTGAAAAGGTATACGGGAAAGCCGGGGAAAGGACACAGTATGCGGCTGCGCTGGTGATTGCGGCGGGGCTTGCCGGGTTCTTCCTGCACAGGCTGCCCGTGTCCGTGGTTTTGTTTGTGGCAGCATGCTTTTCCAACGCCCTGCTGTATCCGATACAGTCCATTTCCCTGAACCGGCTGATCCCATCAGGCCAGAGGGCAACGCTGATTTCTGTGGGCAGTATGCTGTTTTCCGTTATTATGATACTGCTGTTTCCGGCAGCAGGCGCGGCGGCGGAGCGGATTGGGCTGTCTGGCACCTTCCTTTTGCTGGGAGCGCTGCAGCTGGTGATGACAGTATTGTTTTACCGGGATTCACACAGGCATAAATAAGAGGATAAAAGGAGAGTGTCCGGTCTGATTTCGCGTTCCCGCAGAATAAAAAGAGAGCCAGGCCAGCGCTTCTCTTCCTTTTTTGCCATCAAAAAATAATTTTTTTGAAAAAAATAAAAGGATTCCGGGAATCGGCGCAGAATATAAAGATAGTGAGCATATTTTTGATTGACGTACTGTGTCGGAAACAGGCATTATAATGCCATATATTCGTGGCTGCCGTATGGCGGAAAGGTGACGGATGACAACAATTCGGGAGAATCTGGAGAAGTGGGAGGAGGTTTATTTAAGCCCCTATGCTTCTCTGAGCAAGAATTCCCTGGGAAGGCTGAGGGATGAGGAGCCCTGTGATATCAGGCCCGTGTTCCAGCGGGACCGTGACAGGATCCTGCACTGTAAAGCCTTCCGAAGACTGAAGGACAAGACCCAGGTCTTTCTCGCTCCGCAAGGAGATCATTACAGGACGAGGCTGACCCATACCCTGGAGGTGTCCCAGAATGCAAGGACGATTGCCAAGGCGCTGAGGCTGAACGAGGATCTGGTGGAAGCTATTGCACTGGGCCATGATTTGGGGCACACGCCCTTCGGCCATGCGGGAGAGCGTGCGCTGGACAAAGTCTGTCCCTATGGCTTTGAGCACAGCGAACAGAGCGTGCGCTGCGTGGATATCCTGGAGAAGGACGGCCAGGGGCTGAATCTCACCTTTGAGGTCAGGGACGGCATCCGTAATCATCAGACCAAAGGCAATCCGGCTACGCTGGAAGGGAAAATCGTCAGATTGTCTGATAAAATCGCCTATATCCACCATGACTGCGACGACGCCATACGGGCGGGTATCCTGAGGGAGGAGGATATTCCGAAGCAGGTGCAGGAGGTGGCGGGCAGGACCACGGGCGAGCGGCTGGATCATTTTATCCATGATATTGTGACCAACAGCTTCGGAAAGAACGACATATGCATGTCCCCTCCGGTGGAGGACGCTATGAAAAAACTGCGTTCATTTATGTTTGAGAGGGTTTACACGAACCAGCAGGCCAAAAGCGAGGAAGGCAAGGCCGAGCTGCTGGTGGAAACGCTCTACGATTATTATCTCCATCATATTGATAAAATATCCGGCGAACTGCTGGTTTTGATGGAGAGGGGAGAAGCAAAGGAAAGGATTTGCTGTGACTATATAGGGGCAATGACGGACCGTTTCGCCATTGCACAGTATGAGGAAATCTATATTCCCAAGTGCTGGACGGTGAAGTAATCAACGGATTCCGGTTCTGATGGAACCGGGAGCCTTACAGATTGAGGTGAGAGAAGGCATGTATTATCCGGATGAACTGATAGAAGAAGTCAGGATGAAAAATGATATTGTGGATGTGATTTCAGGCTATGTGCGCCTTCAGAAAAAGGGCGCCAATTATTTCGGCCTGTGCCCATTCCACAATGAGAAGTCGCCTTCCTTTTCCGTTTCGCCCGGCAAGCAGATGTATTATTGCTTCGGCTGCGGCGCGGGCGGGAATGTATATACCTTTATCCAGGAATATGAGAATTACACGTTTCCGGAGGCGGTGAAAATGCTGGCGGACCGCGCCGGCGTGAATCTGCCGGAAATCGAATATTCCGAAGAGGCGAAGAAGGCGGAAAGCAAGCGGAGCAAGCTGCTGGAAATCAATAAGGAGGCGGCGAAATATTTTTATTTTCAGCTTCGCGCCAGACAGGGTGAAATAGGGTACAGGTATCTGAGGGACAGGCAGCTCTCAGATGAGACGATAAAGAAATTCGGGCTGGGCTTTGCCAATAAGACCAGCAATGACCTGGTACAGTATCTGCGCAGCAAGGGGTATCCCCCGGAGCTGATAAAGGAGGCCGGGCTGTGCAACGTGGATGAAAAACACGGCATGTACGACAAGTTCTGGAACCGGGTGATTTTTCCTATTGAGGATATCAACCACCGGGTTATCGGCTTCGGCGGCAGGGTGATGGGGGATGGAACCCCGAAGTACTTAAACTCGCCCGAAACGCCGATCTTTGACAAAAGCAGGAATCTTTACGGCCTGAATTTTGCAAGGACCTCGCGTAAGGGGAATATCATTCTCTGCGAGGGCTATATGGACGTTATTTCCATGCATCAGGCGGGCTTTGATCAGGCGGTGGCGTCTCTTGGCACCGCGTTTACACTGGGACAGGCCAGTCTGCTGAAGCGGTATACGAAGGAGGTTCTGCTTTCCTACGACAGCGACGGCGCGGGCGTGAAAGCGGCGCTGCGGGCCATCGGCATACTGAAGGAGGCGGGGCTTACCGGGAAGATTATCAGTCTGGAGCCGTACAAGGATCCGGATGAATTCATGAAAAATCTGGGGAAGGAAGCGTTCCAGGAACGCATCGACCACGCGGAAAACAGCTTTCTTTTTGAGATCAGGATGCTGGAGAAGGAGTACAACCTTTCTGATCCGGAGGACAAGACCAGGTTCCACAGGGAAATCGCCAGAAAGCTGTGTGATTTTTCCGAAGAGGTGGAGCGGGAGAATTATATCGAAGCGGTGGCGGAGAAATACCATATCGGCTTCGAAAACCTGAGGAAGCTGGTGGGCAGCATTGCAGCCCAGACAGGGCTTGCCAAACCCGTGGAACGGCCCAAATCGGGAATCCATAAAAAAACCACCCCGGAGGAAAACAGCAAAAAGACCCAGAGGCTTCTGCTTACCTGGCTGGTGGAGGAACCGCAGTTATATAAAAAAATCGAGCGGTTTATCGGACCTGAGGACTTTACGGAAGAGCTTTATGTGCGGGTGGCCGAAAGGCTGTTCGCAGGGCTTGAAAAGGGCGAAATCAACGCGGCATCCATCATAAGCCTGTTCCCCGATGAGGAGGAGCAGAGAGAGGTGGCGTCACTTTTTAACACAAGGCTGATGGAACCGGAGACAATACAGGAAAAAGAAAAAGCATTTCACGATATCCTGGTTTCTGTAAAAAGAATCAGCTATGAATATAATACGAGCCGTCTGGGAACTGATGTGGAGGCATTAAACCGCGTCATTGAAGGAAAAAAGGCATTGGAAGAACTTAGCAAAACGCATATTTCCCTGAATTAAGGATAACAATATTAACATGCGCAGGAAGGATGGACTAAGAATGGGCAAAAAGACACAGGAAAAAGCTGATGAGACGAAAAAAACAACAAATCAGAACGAAGCGGAAATGACCCCGGAAGAAAGAGCGGCCGCGGAAGCGAAGTTTCTGGAAAGAGTAAGAGGACTTATCGGCGTTGCCAGAAAGAAAAAAAATATTCTGGAATACCAGGAGATCAGCGATTACTTTGCGGATCTGCAGCTGAATGAGGATCAGTTTGACAAGCTGCTGGAGCTGCTGGAGCAGAGCAACGTGGATGTACTGCGTATCACCGAGGATGATGACGATATTCCCGATGAGGAAATTATCCTGTCCGAAGAGGAAGAAGTGGATATGGAGAGTATCGACCTCTCCGTTCCCGATGGCATCAGCATTGAAGATCCGGTGCGTATGTACCTGAAGGAAATCGGCAAGGTGCCCCTGCTTTCCGCGGAGGAGGAAATCGACCTGGCCCAGAGGATGGAAGTGGGGGATGAGGAAGCCAAAAAGCGTCTGGCGGAAGCAAACCTGCGTCTGGTGGTCAGCATTGCCAAGAGATATGTGGGAAGGGGCATGCTGTTCCTGGATCTGATCCAGGAAGGAAATCTGGGTCTGATTAAGGCTGTGGAAAAATTCGATTATACTAAGGGTTATAAATTCTCCACCTATGCTACCTGGTGGATCCGCCAGGCGATCACAAGAGCCATTGCGGATCAGGCGAGAACCATCCGTATCCCGGTCCATATGGTAGAGACGATCAACAAGCTGATCCGCGTGAGCAGACAGCTGCTGCAGGAACTGGGGCGTGAACCTACTCCGGAGGAAATTGCTGAAGAAATGAGCATGCCGGTGGAGAGAGTGCGTGAAATCCTCAAGATTTCCCAGGAGCCTGTATCCCTGGAAACCCCTATCGGTGAGGAGGAAGACAGCCACCTGGGCGATTTCATCCAGGATGATAATGTGCCGGTACCGGCGGATGCGGCAGCATTCTCCCTGCTGAAGGAACAGCTGAATGAGGTCCTGGGCACCCTGACGGAAAGAGAGCAGAAGGTGCTGCGCCTGCGTTTCGGCCTGGACGACGGCCGTGCAAGGACGCTGGAAGAGGTAGGCAAGGAGTTCAACGTAACCCGTGAGCGTATCCGCCAGATTGAAGCCAAGGCGCTGCGCAAGCTCCGCCATCCCAGCCGCAGCCGCAAGCTGAAGGATTATCTGGATTAAGGAAAAAAGAATATGGAATTGTCAAAAAGACTTCATATGGTCGCATCCATGGTGGAAAAAGGAAGTATCCCGGCGGATGTGGGATGTGACCATGGGTATGTGGCGGTATACCTGATCCGGGAGGGCGTCTGCCCCCGCGTGTTTGCCATGGATGTTAATGAAGGCCCTCTGGAAAGGGCCAGGGAGCACGTGGAGGAATTCGGGCTTGCTGCATACATAGACGTGAGGCTTTCCGACGGAATTTCCGGCCTTCCCTGTCGCGGGGGAAGGCCGGAAGCGGATACGCTTCTGGCTGCGGGAATGGGCGGCCGCCTCATGGTGAAGATCATGGAGGAGGGCCGCGAGAAGCTTGCACAGATGCGCTGGGCCATTCTCCAGCCCCAGTCGGAGGCCTGGCTGGTAAGGGAGGCTTTGAAAAAGAACGGATATTTTATTACGGAAGAGAATATGATCTGGGAAGAGGGCAAATTCTATACCGTTATAAAGGCTGTTAACCTGCAGAACCCGCCGGAAGGTTTTTGCCAGAAAACGTTGGAGGCGCAGGAAAAACGCTTTCTGGAGGAATGTAAGTCCCAGGGACTGCTTTCATCGGATGAATGGGAAAGGGCGGCGGATATTTTCGGCTCCCGCCTGATTCTGGAGAAAAATCCTGTGCTGCTGGAATATTTAAAGGAGAGCCTCAGGAAGAACCGGCAGATAAGTGCCGGGATAGACAGCGCATCTGCCGGGGAGGCTGGGGCGCCGGAAAAAGAAAAAACGGCGGGACGCCTTGCACAGCTTGCGAAGGAGGGGCAATTGCTGGAGCAGCTGATTGGCATAATGAAATGAACCGTCCCGGCCAGGTAAGCCGTATCGGGGGATGCGGCGGCAAACATAAGGAGAAGGGCGCATGAAATGCAGTGAGGTAATGGCGAAGCTGGAAGAGCTTTCCCCGCGTTCCTTTGCGGAAAGCTGGGATAATGTGGGGCTGCTTGTGGGGAGCAGGGACAAAGAAGTGGAATCGGTTATGATTGCGCTGGACGCCACGGACGCGGTCATCGATCAGGCGGTGCTGGCGGGAGCGGATATGCTTCTGACCCATCACCCCATGATTTTTTCTGCGATGAAGCGGATTACGGCGGAGAATTTTACGGGAAAGCGGATTATCAAGCTGATTGCAAATGATATATCCTACTATGCCTGCCATACCAATTTTGATGTGATGGGAATGGCGGACGAAGCGGCGGACCGCCTGGCGCTGGCGGACAGGACGGTGTTGGAAACTACCTTTGAGGATGAGCTGTCCAAGGAGGGAATCGGCCGGGTGGGCATTTTCCCGGAGGAGATGACGCTGCGCGAGTGCGCGGCCTATGTGAAGGAAATATTTGATCTGGAAACTGTCCGGGTATTCGGAGAGGCGGAACAGAAAATAAGGAAGGCGGCTGTGGTGCCTGGCTCCGGGAAGGATTATATCTCCCAGGCAGTGCGCGCGGGCGCTGATGTTTTTATCAGCGGGGATATCGGTCATCATGATGGTATAGATGCGCTGGAACAGGGAATCACTATCATAGATGCGGGACATTACGGGCTGGAACAGATTTTTGTCCCCTATATGAAGGAATTTTTAAGCAGGGAGCTGCCGCAGCTGCATTTGCTGACAGCCAGGCAGCAGGAACCCTTCTGGTATGAATAGGAGCGATTTATGGTAAAAGTAACGGTAAACGGGATATGCAGGGAATATGAAAACGGTGTGACCTATGAAAAACTGGCACAGGAGCATCAGGCAGAATACGATCACAGGATTATTCTTGCCATAGCCAACGGAAAAATCAAAGAGCTTCACAAAACGGTGGACCGTGATGCTGCCGTTACCTTTCAGACGCTGGCGGACAGGGTGGGACACGACACCTACATCCGCAGTGCGATCATGCTTCTTATCAAGGCCATCAGTGATATCGCCGGCTCCCCCAGGGCGGGCAAGGTTTCCGTGGAATTTTCCATCGGCAGGGGCTATTACTGCATTCCCAGGGGAGAACTGGCTGAAAAGGTAATCTGCGCCGACGGGGAAGAGGACGGCCAGATAGAGGCCGGCTTCGTGGAGCAGGTCAGGAAAAGAATGTGGGAGCTGGTGGAACGCAGGCTTCCCATCAGTAAAAAAGCCTATCCCACGGACGAGGCAATCGAGATTTTCAATGCCCAGGGAATGGAGGATAAGGTCAGGCTGTTCCGTTACAGGCGCGGCTCCTATATCAATGTCTATTGTCTGGACGGTTATTATGACTATAACTACGGCTATATGGTGCCGGATACCGGATATCTGCAATATTTTGACCTGATCCCCTATAAAGCGGGGCTGATGCTGATGCTTCCCGACAGGAGCGAACCGGAAACCCTGGTTCCCTTTGAACCCAGGGAAAAGCTGTTCCATACGCTTCTTCGTTCCAACGACTGGGGAGAAAAGATGGAGATAGAAACCGTGGGGGATCTCAATGACAAGATCTGCGAGGGCGATCTGGCGGAAATGATCCTGGTCCAGGAAGCGCGGCAGGAGCGCAGGATTGCGGAAATTGCGGGAGATATCGTCAGGCGCGGAAATGTGAAATTCGTCATGATTGCAGGGCCTTCCTCCTCAGGAAAGACCACCTTTTCCCATCGTCTTGCCATCCAGCTGAAAACCCATGGCCTGATACCTCATCCCATCGCGGTGGACGATTATTTCGTAGACCGGGATAAGACGCCGCTGGACGAAGAGGGCAACTATAATTTCGAATGTCTGGAAGCCATTGATGTGGAAAAATTCAATCAGGATATGTCGGATCTGCTGGCGGGAAAACGGGTGGAAATGCCCCGTTTTAACTTTAAAACAGGCCTTCGTGAATACAAAGGGGATTATCTGCAGCTCGGGCCGGAGGATATTCTGGTTATTGAAGGCATCCACGGCCTGAACGACAGGCTTTCCCATTCGCTTCCTCTGAAAAGCAAATATAAAATATATATCAGCGCCCTCACCAGCCTGAATGTGGACGATCATAACCGGATAGCAACGACGGACAGCCGCCTGATCCGCCGCATGGTGCGGGATGCCAGGACAAGAGGCGCTTCCGCCACCCATACCCTGCGGATGTGGTCCTCCGTGCGCAGAGGGGAGGAGGAAAATATTTTCCCATTCCAGGAAAGCGCTGACGCCATGTTCAACTCTGCCCTGATTTACGAACTGGCGGTGCTGAAGCAGTTTGCAGAGCCTTTGCTTTACAGCGTGAGGAAGGATCAGCCGGAAT
This sequence comes from Eisenbergiella massiliensis, assembly GCF_003435485.1. NCBI lineage: Bacteria > Bacillati > Bacillota > Clostridia > Lachnospirales > Lachnospiraceae > Eisenbergiella > Eisenbergiella massiliensis. The sequence goes on along the minus strand of NZ_QVLV01000007.1, from coordinate 154,470 downwards.
ATTTTGAAGCAAAGCGCCTGCTTAAATTCCTGGAATATTTCCTGGGCGTGAGCAGTGAAAACCTTCCCAATAATTCCATTGTACGTGAATTCGTCGGAGGCAGCTGCTTCCGGGTGTAGACAAGCCGTGAGGGCTGCCTGCCCGGGGAAGAAACAGGCGGCCGGAATGGAGCGGTTATGTTTGAAGTGAATGTAAAATCAATTCTTTCAGCCGGAAACGGCATGAATCTGTTCAGGGGCTGCTCCCACGGCTGTATTTACTGCGATGCCAGGAGCACCTGTTACCAGATTCATCCCGACCGGCCTTTTGAGGATATCGAGATCAAAAAGAATGCGCCACAGCTTTTAGAGCTTGCCCTGCGCAGGAAAAGGGAACGCTGTATGATTGGGACAGGCGGTATGAGCGATCCTTATATCCCTCTGGAAAAAGAGCTGGGACTGACCCGCCGCTGTCTGGAGCTGATAGACGAATACGGCTTCGGCCTTGCCATCCAGACAAAATCCGATCTCATACTGCGTGATCTGGATTTGCTCAAAAGCATTCACCGAAAAACAAAATGCGTGGTCCAGATAACGCTTACCACCCATGACGAGGCGCTTTGCCGGAAGCTGGAGCCTCATGTGTGCACCACAAAACGGAGGGCGGAGGTCCTTGATATCCTGCGGGAGGAAGGCATACCCACCGTCTGCTGGATGACGCCCATCCTTCCCTTTATCAATGACACGGAGGAAAATATCCACGGCATACTGGATTACTGCATCCATGCAAAAACCTATGGAATACTGACCTTCGGGATTGGAGTGACCCTCAGGGACGGCGACAGGCAGTATTTTTACCGCAAGCTGGACGAGCATTTTCCGGGCATGAAGCAAAAATACATACAAACCTACGGGAATGCCTATGAGATACCCTCCCCCAGCCAGGCCTCTCTTATGCGGCTGGTCAGGAAAGCCTGTGCGCAGCACGGGATTGAAAACAATACGAATCGGATTTTTGCTTATATGAACCGCTTTGAGGATAAGCTGGCGGGAGAGCAGCTGTCGTTGTTTGACTTTACCTGACAGTGTGGTCGTGGCAATGATATGAAAATGGGTATCCGGTGTCATCGCAAATAACCGATACATCCGGTTCCAACGAAGAGATAATGATATGCAAATGAGGAACCTGAGTCTGCACTGAGGAAAATATCTTCTTCGGGCAGATTGCGGATGAACAACAGGTTTTTTGGGAACTCTGCCGCGAGTCTGAAGACTATCTAAGGCGGAGAAAGCGTACGCAGCAAATCCCCATGAGCCGATGGGGAGGCGAACAGATTTGGAGGGCAGGATATGCAGCAGGCATTACGATATACGGATGAAAAATCGGACAAGTTTTGGCGCATAGAAACGGCAGGCTGTGAACTGGTAATCAATTGGGGAAAAACCGGCACAACAGGACGTTACGAAATCAAAGATTTTGATACAGAGGATGAATGTGAGAAGCAGGCATTTAAGCTTGTGCGGTCTAAAGAAAAAAAGGGCTACACGGACATGCAGGACTTTGACGCAGTGCATCACCTTTACTTTGATACAGAGGAATATGGTTTACATCCCCTGACCAGCCACCCTGTTTTCCGGGCCTGTTTTTCTGAAGAACTGTATTATGACTGCGGCGATGAAGAAGCTCCTTTTGGCAGTGATGAAGGGAATGACACATTGCATTTTTTAGAGGAATCTGTACGGAAACGGCCCAAAATGTGTGTTGCTGATTTCCCTGAATTATTAATCGTAAAAGAGTGGAACTTAACCTATTTGCCGCCTGAACCGGAGCAGACGGATGACGAACTGAAAACACAGGCAGCACAAACTTATCATGGACTGAAAGGTGATCAGACACTTTTGCAGACAGACCAGGTTATCCTTGCGACTGTATTCGGTCAGATTAAAATTATGGGAAAATTGGACGGGGCATTACAGGTATTGGCGTTCCGGTCGCTTATGCGCATGGAAAGAATGTACCGTCTCTTATGGAATTGGGATAAAGAGGAACCACCATATAATATTTCCATCATGAGACGGGATTTAGAACGATTTGTAAATCGTGATTGTTGATTGTACATATACCGTTTGCCGCCGTGCGATTCGCTATGTTGGCAAAAGGCATGCTTGGTAAATTGGAATTGGGCGGAGGAGATTATCTAAGCTCAAGATACCAATACCTGTTCAGCATTGTATTTGTCTCATTTGGATAATCTCTGTAGTATCGGCTTACTATTTCAAATTCAACCGGTTTCCTGAATATTGGTCCATCAAAGACAAAAGAATGATACTCACCGTTTTCACCACAAATGTCTACATAGTCGGGCAAATCATTCAGGAAGGATTCATCAATTACTCTACCAACAAAAGATTCGTCAAGCATAGAGCCATCTACACAAGTTACGATGCTTTTGAAGCCCAATGATATAAATTCCTGCAACAATTCTCTCGGCTTACTATTCCACAATGGGAACTCGGCTTGAATACCCTGTCGCCTACAATTATCAATTCTTTGATTTCTCAAGTTTTCCAGGTATAAATCACCAAAAAGTGCGATGTTGAGCTGTTTCTCTTTGAGTTTTTCTATGTGCATTTCCATCGACTTTTTATATTCGTCTGATGGAGCAGTTAAATCAAACTCCAAAATCGTTAACGGTATCCCGATAGAGTCTGCTTGCTGTTTGAGCAGTTCTATACCAATCTCGTGCATAGCAATTTTAGAGCCATCTTTTTTTATTGTGGTGAACAGTGCTTGCACATCATATATTCCCGATTGCAAGGCTTTATAAAGAGCTAACGCGGAATCTTTCCCGCTGCTCCAGTTAAAATATGCTTTCTTCATTATTCCCTCACAAATATTGATTTAGCGATTTGGATTATATTGTATCACTCATATTATAAATTTTTCTACCATTTTCAATATTTTCCCATATTGTTTTATATCACTATAGGAAATTCGGGCGTCATTTTGGCACCAAAGCGTCAACTATCAGCCAGATAAATTGACAAGAATCTTTATGCAGTGTATAATAACATTGATATATAACTTAGTTATTTTATGGAGAATATTATGCCGCCAAAAGTTAAGATACCCAGAGAAGCTATTATTGAAAAAGCATTTGAGTTGACAAAAGAATATGGCTTTGAAAAAGTAACCGCACGTTTGCTTGCCAGTGAATTAAAATGCTCTACTCAACCAGTGTTTCATGCTTTTCGCAACATGGAAGAACTGAAGGAAGAAGTTTACAAAAGAACGCAAAAACTATTTGAAGAAACCATGCTCCAACAGCCTTTTGATACCGAAACCCCCTATTTTTTAAGCATGGGACTAAAGTATGTGGAACTGGCTCAAAATGAAAAAAATCTGTTCCATCTACTATGTATGTCAGATAGCGGAACAAGACTTGAAAGCCTTTACGATTTGGCTAAGCACGTTCCTGTTCCGATTGAACCGGAAGTGTTTGTGAAAACATGGATATTTACGCATGGTATAGCAACGATTGTTTCTACGAACACAACGAACATTGCGCCCGGAGAAATAAGGCAGTTACTTATAGAAGCATGTGCCAGTTTCAAATTATACCACAATGAAAACAAGAGAGGTTCGGCAAATGAAACATAAGAATATGGACTATGATAACCGCTATAAATATAAACTGAATATGCTTGAACCGGGGCTTACCATGATGAAACTCATCGGCGTATTATTTGTAACTGGTATTTTATTTTGGGTGGCAGGGTGGCATTGGCTTTCTTCAATTACTTTGTTTTTGGCAGGAGCCGTATTTGCTGTTTTGTTAATCTTGTTAGCCATTGAAGCACATCAGGACAAGGTGTTGAATGATATTGCTATGCGGGAAAATAATGACTTGGAGAAAAAATATGAAATCGGTTAAAAATTATGTGTATACAGAACGTGCGCATTTTATGTGTCCTAATATGCACTTTGGGATTATGGCAAAAATAGAAAGCAATTATGATGAAGGGCGGCTAAAACAAAGCATAGACACTCTTCAAAAAGCGCACCCGTTTCTGCAAAGTTTAATTGCAGAGGAAACGGACACTGGCAGATTTTATTATCAAATACAAGATTATATGAATATTCCTGTAATGATAAAAGAAGAAGCTGCTTTGTGGCAACAGGATTATGAGGAAATATCTGTCCGTGGGTGGAATGTCATGAATGAATGTCTGCTAAAAGTAGTGGTTTATCCAAAGGAAAATGAATTTCAAATACTTTTTATCGCCCACCATCTTTTGTGTGACGGCAGAGGGCTTCTACAACTGGCAGAAGAATTTGCAGAGCATTATGCTAACGGAGTAATACCGCAATTTGCCCCGGAACGCTTAATTCAATGCTTAAACGATCTTCCCTCAAACAGCGATTTACCTCTTATCAGTAAATTGATAATAGGCGACGCAAATAGAAGATGGAAAAAAGAGGGGCAACAAGTTATGTATGAGAAATATAGCGCATTTGAAAGAGCCTATATTCAAAAACACAAAATGAAACGGGAAATTTTCACCGTTTGCAATCAGGAGTTAGAAAAAATACTGACTTTATGCAAACAACATAATGTTACTGTAAATGACTGGCTGATTGCAAAGATGATGTTGGAAGAGAATACAAACAAGGTGGTTATTGCAGCCGATATTCGTAATCAGACAAAATGTTACAGACAAGGGGCAATGGGAAATTATTCTACTGCTTTTAGCATTTTTGTGAAAAAGAAAGAGGAAAATGTGATTTCTCTTGCAAAACGCGTAGCGTCACTTGTCACAAATATATGTCAGCACCCACAGAAAGAAATGCTTGTGCTTGCCTGTTATATACATATGCACCCGGAGCTGATTGATGCTGTTGCAATATCTACATTAGGAGAGTTTGGAAGTAAAGCAGGAGCATTTGTAGGAAGAAATATGTTTGGATATGGTTCCCAAAATGGTTATAGCATAACCAATTTAGGAAAAATCAAAAGCAATATAATTGAAGAAGCTATTTTTATACCACCTGCTTCGCCTGCCAATAAAACAACTTGGGGAGTTCTAACGGTGAATAGCCGTATGAAAGTATGCGTGTCAAATTTAATTGTGCGGAGTTGATTAACAAAGTGACAAATTGTCTGCAGTTGTGAATATTCAGGAGGTAAAAATGATGTCTTTAAAGGAAATGACAGAAGCGTTTGAGTATATGCGCAATGACAATCCATTAAATAAAGTAGGCTTCCTTTTTAAATTGAATGAAATACTTTATATTTAATTGTCTGCTTGGTATATTCAGCAGTACCAGAGAAAATGCTTATGGTTTTAGCAATGATTTTCGGCGGTCACTTACTGCCTTTTGGTTGGCTCTATAAATCCAAAAGTTATATGTACTCTTCGATAATTGTAACAATCAGTGTTTTAATTATAGGATGTACATGCTCTCCTGATATTATTGCATTATTTATGTTGCTTTATGAAATAGTATTTACAGGATGTTTATTTATTGAAAACAAAAAACTTATGCAAGAAACGCAAAGTAAATAAACGTTCACTTTTTTATCAAATCCCAGTTTCGCTGGTATGATAAACTGGGATTGTTAATGAAAAAAATGCTTCACAATATTTTTACCATATATTATCAGACTTGTTTTTATGGTAATATTTTTACTTTCTGCCATATATAGTTTTTAATGAAATGGCTGTCATATGGGATCTGCTATATATATGAAACTGCCGTCCCTTTTATCCTGCCCCTTTTTATGGATGCTCAGTTTTTACAGGCGTTGACAAAGGCCTGTAATATTTTTACGCTTGTTTCGTTGTCGCCCCAATGTTCCGGGTGCCATTGGAGGCCCCAGAAAAACCGTTTATCAGGAACATAAACAGCTTCTATGATTCCGTCTTCCGCGGTCGCCATGCTCTTAAGAGAAGGCGCCAGATCCTTGATTGCCTGATGATGCCTGCTGTTCACACCCACACTTTTCTGTCCCAGCAGTCCGAAAAGAGGCGCTTTCATTTCAAGGTTTATGCTGTGGGCGGCCCGGTCATAGGGCTTTTTCATATCATGGTCCGTCTTGGTACCGTTCTGAGCGCCTAAATCCTGATACAGGGTTCCTCCCAGCGCGGCATTCATGATCTGAAGTCCCCTGCAGATCCCAAGCACCGGCATATCCTTTTCAAGCGCCCGCTGTATCAGGGCCAGCTCCATTTCATCCCGCTCCGGGCAGAGCCTTCCGCAGAAATCCTCTGTCTTTTCCCCATAGACCGCAGGGTTCACATCATGGCCGCCGGTCAGGACGAGCCCGTCTATCCGGCATAAAATATTTTCCAGCATATCCCGGTTCGCAGTTAAAGGCAGCATTACCGGGATTCCTCCGACATGTTCAATTTCTTCCATATAGCCAGGAAGTATCCAGTAGCTTTTTTTATCATCATCATATAAAGGAGTCAGTCCGATAAAAGGTTTCATAAATCCTCCTGTGTTTTTTTAGTTTTAGATTTGCGGTATGTGTTCCTTTATCATCCTAAGCCCTGCTTTTTGGACTGTCAACTTTCTTTTTTGGCAGAATGGTTATATTTGCCCTGCGGAATGACTTTTCTTCATTGATTTAGCACTTGCCAAGGTGGAAGAAAAAAGGTATAGTATTGAAAGGAAAATAAGTAAGATGAATAATCGCGGCTGTCCGTATTCCTTTTGGGATGCGACAGGTGAGGAAAGTCCGGGCTTCGCAGGGCAGGATGCCGGATAACGTCCGGTGGAGGCGACTCCAAGGCCAGTGCAACAGAAATATACCGCCCCGCCTTTGGCGGAAAGGAGCAATCCTTTGGGGTGCAGACCCCGGTAAGGGTGGAAAGGCAGTGTAAGAGACTACCGCCCGTCTGGTAACAGGCGGGGCACATGTAAACCCCATCCGAAGCAAGACCAAACAGAGAGCAACAGGCTTGCCCGGCCTGCTTTCAGGTAGGTCGCTTGAGACTGCTGGTAACAGCAGTACTAGATAGATGATTATTCTCGACATAACCCGGCTTACAGTTTTGCTTATTTTCCTATCAGAAGAACAGGCAGGTGATATATACGTACACCACGCTCTGTTCTTTTTTGTATGGATGGGCTGAGTTTAAAAGGAGGAAGTAAAATATATGAAGAAACAATATCATGCAGAATTTGCCGATGAAGCCTGTGTTTCAGATTGGCTGGGACTTGTTAATATGGTAGCTGACGACTTTCCGGGGCTTGTAATTGCTGATTATACGGAAACACTTCTTAAGAATATCGCCCGGCAGACAGCTCTTTGCGTAAAGGACAACGGAAATATTGTTGGTATTTTATTATTTTCGCCCAACCAGCACTGCCTTTCCTGTATGGCGGTCCATCCCCAATACCGCCGTCAGGGCGTTGCATCCGCATTGATTTCGGAAATGCTCCGGCTTATGCCGGATGTTGATATCAGCGTTACGACATACCGCGAAGGGGATGAAAAAGGAATTGCACCAAGAGCATTATATCAGCGGTTCAATTTTGTGCCGGAGGAACTGTGTATGGAATTTGATTATCCGGTACAGCGGTTTGTGCTGCACAGGTTCCGGAAAAATTTGAACTGAGGTAGCCTTGGTAAGTTTGATAATCTTTTTTCTGTTGGCCGGGGGAGCAGAAAGATTAAATAATTATTTGTGTGTATTCCTACATGTGTTAAGTGGGGTTATAAATTTGGGAAGGTGCGAATTATAAGTGCACATTATTTCGCCGGGAGATTCGCACTTGAAAATTGGCAGTATGGAGATTTATGCAAATAAAAAGTAATATAATAATGACAATTTTTTAGAAGAGTTGTATAATGAGGATGTTATTACTTGGCTTTATAAGATAGATGTTGTATAGTATTGCTGTCGAGGCTTGTAAGAGCCTCGTGGATTGAAATTACATATAATAAATCCGGTTGAAAGCCGAGAGTGTCGAGGCTTGTAAGAGCCTCGTGGATTGAAATCCCTCAAAATTTGTGTTTGTTACGAGGTTAGTTATGTCGAGGCTTGTAAGAGCCTCGTGGATTGAAATTTATACTACCACCTAACCGCATTCCCCCTGAAAGTCGAGGCTTGCAAGAGCCTCGTGGATTGAAATGGACTATATGGATAATCATGAGAAAAAGTAAATACGTCGAGGCTTGCAAGAGCCTCATACATTAAGATATACAGTCTCACATACCTATAATAAAAATGGAGGAAACAGGTAATTAATGAAGGAGCGAATAAAAACTATAGTTTTCTGGATTTTGCTGGCTTTCACTGCAGCAGCGGCTATGGTAACTCCGTGGGCCTGTGCAAATAAAAAAGAAAATAATTCTGAAAAGGAAACTATGGTGGAGAGTCAGGAAGCGGCTGAAGGCACGATTGTTGGTGATGGTGCCGGGTTGAACAACGTAGGGTTTGCAAAAAGCCTGGATGGTGAAAATGTGGAAAAGGCACAGGAACAGGCGGAACGAAGCGTAGTCCGGCTGGATGTGCAGGGAAACGGTGCAGAGTATTTCGGAAGCGGCGTGATCTGGGATGTTACAGAGGAAGGGATAGTTATTGTGACCAGCAGACATTTGCTGGAAGAAGGGGAGTTGCTCCGGGTGGTTCTTCCGGACGGAAGGGAGACTTCCGGGAAGACGGAGGGCCTATGTCAGGTTAAGGATATTGGTTTTGTAGTAGTGCCGGAGGATTTACCGGAAAAAGAAAAAGTGAATGGAGCTTCCTCTGATGCAGCGGAAAAGACAATGCTGGTGGTCAGTCTGCATCAGAGGATTTTTGATACTCTGGATGCGGAAAGTCCCCTTGTGGTGCTGGGATGCTCTGAGGACGGCGTGGGAGATGAGGCCAGACATGCTGTTTTAAAGGATAAGGCATGGTTCCGCGAGGAGTTTGGAAGCGATATCATGGTCCTGGAATGTGAGGCAAAACCCGGAATGTCAGGGGGCGGTGTTTTTGATGGCAATGGAAATTTTGTGGGTATGCTGGGGGGCGGCAGTGGAAATGACGCGGCGGCGCTTTCTATGGAGACGGTAAATGAAGCATATGAGGAAGTATTTGGAAGAATGAGGAACACTGAGGAATATTAAGCCGCCTGATGGGAAAAGCTGGAATTAACATAAATTTTATAATATGTGTGGAACTATTGCGTTTTATTATCAGTTCACGAATTCGGGCATGCATGAGAGTTGACAAGTTGAGGAAAACGGGGCAAAATATAGAGGATGCGATCAAAGGCATCCTTATGATATAAAATAGCCGCAGGCTGAGCTGAGTAATACAGGCCGGGACCCGGGCCAGGTGTTTGCAGGCTTAAGAGCCGTCACAGCGGAGAGAGAGGTGTAATATGACAAAAATAGATATTTTCTCAGGTTTTCTGGGAGCAGGAAAGACTACATTAATTAAGAAGCTTTTGAAGGAAGCCCTGGCAGGAAGCCAGGTAGTATTGATTGAAAACGAATTTGGTGAAATCGGCATTGACGGCGGTTTCCTGAAAGAATCCGGCATTGAAATCAAGGAGATGAATTCAGGATGTATCTGCTGTTCACTGGTAGGCGATTTTGGGACATCCCTGAAGGAGGTTATGGATACGTATCATCCGGAACGGATCCTGATTGAGCCTTCCGGTGTGGGCAAGCTTTCCGATGTGGTGAAGGCGGTACAGAATGTGGACATGGGAAGCGAGGTAACAATCAACAGCGCAGTTGCAGTGGTGGATGCTTCCAAGTGCAGGCTGTATATTAAGAACTTCGGTGAATTTTTCATCAATCAGATAGAACATGCGGGAACCATTATCCTGAGCAGGACGGATGTGGCATCAGAAGCGAAGATACAGCAGGCTGTGGAGCTGATTCGTGAGCACAACAGCAAAGCGACGATTATTACCACTCCTATTGAGCAGCTGGACGGAAAGGATATCCTCAAAACAATTGAAGGCGGCGAGGATTTGGAAAAGGAGCTGATGGAGGCGGTCCTGAAGGAACAGGAGTCCGGCCATCACCATCATCACGACGGGGAGTGCTGCCATGGAGAGCATGAGCATTGCGATCACGATCATGAAGGGCATGACCATGAAGGCCATGAGCATGAAGAACATGACCATGAAGGCCATGAGCATTGCGATCACGATCATGAAGAGCATGGTCATGAAGGCCACGATCACGAAGGCCATGACCACGGCCACCATCACGATCACGGCGAAGGCTGCAGCTGCGGCTGCGGACATGATCATGACCACCATGATCACCATCATGCGGACGAGGTGTTCACCAGCTGGGGAACCGAAACGCCTGCATCCTACACGAGGGATGAGATTTCCGATATCCTGGAAGCGTTGGAGGATGAGAAGAAATACGGCTTCGTACTCCGTGCAAAGGGCATGGTACCTGCAGGGGACGGAACCTGGGTATACTTTGATTATGTGCCCGGCGAGAGCAATGTAAGAGAAGGAAAGCCGGACGTAACCGGAAAATTCTGCGTAATCGGATCCAAGCTGAACGAAGCGGCGCTGGCGGAGCTTTTTGACAGAAAATAAAGCAACGTACGATTACTGTGAAGGAACGGAACAGCTGTAAAAAGTAATTGTGAAGGCAACGGGCAGTTACAAAAAATTAAGATAAGAAAATGGCAGGCCTGAAGGGTTCCCTTCAACCTGCTGATTGATGCAGTATCGCAGGCAGGCCTGCGGTATGCAGGAGGGATAATTGTGAAACCTGTATATATCATTAATGGTTTTCTGGAAAGCGGAAAGACAGAATTTATTACGTATACGCTGGATCAGTCTTATTTTCAGATCAAGGGAAAGACGCTGCTCATTCTCTGTGAAGAGGGCGAAAATGAATATGATCCGGCGCTGTTAAAGCGCAGCAACACTGTGATGGAGCTTATCGAAAACGAGGAGGATTTTACCCCGGAGAACCTATTGAACCTGGAGAAAAAAATCAAACCGGAACGCATCATCATAGAATACAACGGCATGTGGAACTTTAAAAATATGAAGCTTCCCTGGCACTGGCGTGTGGAGCAGCAGATAACCACAATAGACGCGTCCACCTTTTCCATGTATTTTACCAACATGAAGTCTCTGCTTGCGGAAATGCTCCGGAATTCGGAGATGATTATTTTCAACCGCTGCGACGGGCTGGAGGATCTGAACAGCTATAAGCGCAACGTAAAGGCCATCAACCAGCAGGCGGACATTATTTTTGAAGACAGCAATGGTGAAATTGACGAGATTTTCGAAGAAGACCTTCCGTTTGATTTAAACAGCGATCCCATTGTACTGGACGATATGGGATATGGAATCTGGTATATTGATTCCCTGGATCATCTTGACCGTTATGTGGGAAAAAATGTGCAGTTTACGGCGATGGTCATGAAGCCGGACGGGTTCCCCAAGGATCATTTCGTGCCGGGCCGCATGGCGATGACCTGCTGTGCGGAAGATATGGCTTTCCTGGGCTTTGTCTGCATTTCCAGGGATGCGGACAGCTTTAAGGAACAGGACTGGGTGAAGGTGACCGCGAAGGTTTCAAAGGAATACTGGGCTGATTACGGCGGAGAGGGACCTGTGCTCCATGCCACCAGCGTGGTGAAGGCCAAAGCGCCCAAGGAAAAAGTCATCAGCTTTGTTTAATCAGGGGGACAAATGTCGGCTGAAACAGAAAAAGATCTGCAGCAGTTAAAGAAACGTTTTCTGGAACTGGCAGAAAAATCATACAGACAGAATATTTTTACTTTTACAGGCTTCCTGTCCATGGCGGAGCAGGAAGCCTTATTTGAAGCGATGAATACGCAGAAGGGCTATTCCTTCAGCCTGTGGGGCGGCAGCGAAGGCTGTGAAAGGCAGATGGCCCGCTTCGGCTCTCCGGAAGAGCTGGGATATGAGGAACCATATCCCATAGAGACACTGAAGGTCAGCCCGTTATTGGAAAAATTTGCGGATAATTTTACCCACCGGGATTTCCTGGGCGCAGTGATGAACCTGGGAATTGACAGAAGTACGGTGGGCGATATTTTTTTGGAAGGCAGGCATGCGTGGGTTTACTGCACCCAGCGGATCGCGCCCTGGCTTTGTGAGAACCTGACGAAGGTAAAGCATACCAATGTGCGCTGTGAGACGGCGGCGGAGGGGATGGAAGCGCCGGTGAGGGAGCCGGAAAGGGTTTCCCTCATCATTTCCAGCGAACGGGCGGACGCCATTCTTGCCAAGCTGTACCAGCTGTCCAGGAATCAGAGCCTGGAGCTCTTCCGGACAAAAAAGGTATACATCAATGGAAGGCTTTGCGAAAACAACAGCTGCCAGCTCAAAAGCGGGGATATGGTGAGCGCAAGAGGCTACGGACGGTTCCTTTACTATGGTGCTGCCGGGGAAACCAGAAAGGGCAGGCTGAATGCCGCGGCGGGAGTTTACCGCTGAAAGCCTTGAGAATACGAGGGAGGAAACAGCATGTATCACTATACATTGTCACAGTGGCTTTTCTTTTTTTATTTTTACTGCTTTTTCGGATGGTGTTTTGAATCTACCTATGTATCTATCTGTCAGAAAAAACTGGTGAACCGGGGATTTATCCGCGGGCCTTTTCTTCCCCTGTATGGTTCAGGAGCGATTATGATGCTCCTGGTATCCAGCCCCATGAAGGGAAATCTGGTCGGGATATATATTGCCGGCTGTATCGGCGCCACCGTACTGGAATATGTGACAGGGGTGGTGATGGAGGCGCTGTTTAAGGTGCGTTACTGGGATTATTCCCATAAAAAATTAAATTTCCAGGGGCAGATATGCCTGGAATCCACGCTTTGCTGGGGGCTTCTTACGATTCTAATGACACAGTTCATCCATAAGCCGGTGGAGCATATCGCCATGTTGATTCCGCATAAAGTGCTGCTGCTTGTTGTTGCGGTGATATCGCTATACTTTATCGCCGACTTCGTTACTTCCTTCCAGGTTGCCATGGATCTGCGTGATATCCTTGTTAAGGCGGAACAGGCCAAGCAGGAGCTGGAGCGGATGCAGAAGCGTTTGGACGTACTTATCGCCGTGGCAAACGACGAACGGGAAGCCAAGAAGGAAAAACGCCTGGAGCGCAGGGAAGAGCTTGTGGGGACAATAGAAGAGGCCTTTGCCCAGCTTCGTGAAGCGCTTCCTGCTTCCGAGCTGCTGAAGGAAAAGAGAGAAGAAATACTGGAGCTGCGTGACAGATTTATCGGAAACAAACGGGTGGGAGAGGAAAAGGAGCAGTCCTTTATCCATAACTTCATCAAGAGAAACATGCTGAAGGGCAACCCCACCATGACTTCCCATAAATTCCATGATACACTGGAGGAACTGAAAAAATCTGCTTCTGAATATAGAAGAAAACGGTAACTGTAAAGAATACGGACAGTTACAGAAAAGGAAAAAAATGAAGAAACGACTGACAGCGATAATAGTCCCGCTGATTCTGTGTTTTCTTACGGTCCTGACTCTGGCCGGCTGCGGCGCGGCAGGGCAGGAAAAGGAGTACGCCCGGACGGCTCCCGACGGCAGGCCCAAAATACAGGTAATTACCACTATATTTCCGCCATATGACTTTGTCCGTCAGATAGGCGGGGATTATGTGGAGGCGGATATGCTGCTCAAACCGGGAATGGAGGCTCATTCCTATGAGCCTACGCCCCGGGATATCATAAGGATAACGGAGAGTGATCTGTTTCTGTATGCCGGAGGAGAATCTGACGTATGGGTGGAGGAGCTGCTGGAAGGCAATGATTCCCGTGTCCACGCCCACAGCCTTCTGGAATGGGTGGAGCCTTTGGAAGAGGAAACCGCGGAGGGTATGCAGTCCAGGGAGCACGATCATGACCATGAAGAAGAGGCGCTTAAAAATGGGGCGGCTGAAGAGACAGCCGGCGGAACAGAGGCTTTTGCAGAGGATGCAGGCGTGCATCTGGAGGAAGGGGAATATGATGAGCATGTATGGACCTCCCCTGCCAACGCCATTCTGATTGTGGAAAAAATCCGGGATACGCTCATTTCCATCGATCCTGACCGCGCCGGAATTTATGAGGAGAATGCCAGGGCCTATCTGGAGCAGCTGCGCAGTCTGGACAGCGATTACCGCCGGGTAATAGGAGAGGCAAAGCGCCATACGGTAATCTTTGGGGACCGTTTCCCCTTTCTCTATCTGGTGAAAACCTATGGCCTGGATTATTATGCGGCTTTTCCCGGCTGCAGCTCTGAAACGGAGCCGAGTGCGGCGACCATCGCCTTCCTTACGGATGAGGTGAAGGAGGAGCATATTCCGGTGGTATTTTATCTGGAGCTTTCCAATGCCAAGGTGGCGGATGCCATAGCTGAGGTAACCGGAGCCAGGACCGCCATGCTGCACTCCTGCCATACCCTTACCAGGGAAGAAATGCAGCGGGGGGAAAATTACCTTTCGCTGATGCGGCAGAATCTGGAGCAGCTTAAGCTGGCGCTTAACGAATAATTGTAGCGGCCCTGCCTGCATCCGGCGAAGGACAGCCAGCCGGCCCTGAAGCGGCGGCCGAAAGGAATGAAAATGTCTTATATAACCTGTAAAAATGTATCATTTGCATATGAAAACCAGATTGTGGTATCCGGCCTTGATTTTCAGGTGAACGCAGGAGATTACCTGTGTATCATCGGAGAGAACGGCACCGGGAAAACAACGCTGATCAAGGGCCTTCTGGGATTGAAAAAACCGGCGGGCGGTGAAATTGTCACGGGAGACGGGCTGAAGGCCACGCAGATCGGCTATGTGCCCCAGCAGGACGCGGTGCAGAAGGATTTTCCTGCATCCGTCTATGAGGTGGTGCTTTCCGGCTGCCTGAACAGCCGTGGAATGAAGCCGGGCTTTGGTGCGGCGGAGAAAAAAAGAGCGGTTGATAACATGGAGCTTCTGAAAATCGGTGATTTGAAAAACAAGAGCTTTCAGGATCTCTCCGGCGGCCAGCGGCAGCGAGTGCTTCTGGCCCGTTCTCTGTGCGCCACCAAGCGGCTGCTTTTACTGGACGAACCGATTACCGGGCTGGATCCGGTGGCGACGGAGGAATTTTACGCCATGCTGGATGATCTGAACGGAAACCACGATATTACGATTATTATGGTTTCCCATGATATCAGGGAAGCGGTGGAGCATGCGGATCATATTCTGCACCTTTCCCATGGCGGCTACTTTTTCGGAACCACACAGGACTATGGGAAGAGCGGCTTCGGGAAAAAATTTCTGGGAGGTCTGGCGGATGCTTGAATATATTGTTGAAATGTTCTCATACCCTTTCATGCAGCGGGCGTTCCTGGTGGGTATCCTGGTGTCGTTGTGCGCGTCCCTTCTGGGAGTCAGCCTGGTGCTGAAGCGCTATTCCATGATTGGGGACGGCCTGTCCCATGTGGGCTTCGGCGCGCTGGCCGTGGCTTCCGCGCTGAATATGGCGCCTTTGGCTGTGGCGGTGCCGGTGGTAATCCTGGCCGCTTTTATCCTGCTTCGCTTAAGCGACAACGGAAGGCTGAAGGGAGACGCCGCCATTGCGATGATTTCCACGGGCGCGCTGGCGGTGGGCGTTATGGTGGTGTCCGTGACCACGGGAATGAATTCGGATTTGAACAGCTATATGTTCGGATCGATTCTTGCCATGAGCAAAAGCGACGTGGTGTTGAGCGTAGTGCTGTCCGTTATCGTGCTGGTGCTCTATCTGCTGTTTTACGATAAGATTTTTGCCGTGACCTTTGATGCGGTTTTTGCCAGGGCTACGGGAATCAGGACCGGCCTTTACAACATGCTTCTGGCAGTGCTCACCTCGGTGACGGTAGTGCTGGGCATGCGGATGATGGGGGCGCTCCTGATTTCCAGCCTGATTATTTTCCCGGCGCTCACCGCCATGCGGGTGTGCAAGCGCTACCGCAGCGTGATTCTTTGCGCGGTGGCCGTATCCGTCGTCAGCTTTATCCTGGGAATGACCGTCTCCTTCCTCCTGGCAACGCCGGCGGGGGCGAGCATCGTCATTGTGGATATTGTGCTGTACTTTATTTTCTGGCTGGCCGGCGCGGTGCGGGGAAAATAATCGGGCTTTACGGACGCCTTTCAGCGTTGGGAGCGCGGGTTCGTCCCGAATTCCTTTTTATGCATTCTGTAGAAATGGGCATAACTGTTAAAGCCTGCGTTGGTGCTGGCTTCCAGCAGGGACTGCCCTTTTTTGTGCAGCTCGTTTGCCAGTAGCAGCCGTTTGTGGTTCACATACTGGTTGATGGTGTAGCCCGTTATTGTCTTGAAAATCCGGCAGAGATGATATTTATTGATAAAAAATGTCTCCGCCAGGCAGTCCAGGGAAAGATCCCCGGTCAGGTTTTCATTGATGTGCAGCAGAATGTTTTTTACCCGCTCATCCTCAACCGTGGGGAGGGTCAGCGGCTCACCGATATGGTTTAACAGATACAGGAATTCCAACAGCACACATCTGGCAATTTCAAAGGCGCCCTCCTGAAGATACCGGTTGACCTTCATAAGCAGCTGGTACATTTCCCTGTCCACAATTTCCGCAGGGATCTGGCAGCCCATGCCCAGGGAACGATTCCGGAAGAAGGCCTCCAGCTCCCCGCACCGGTTCCTGTGGAAAAAATCCAGGCTGATAAAAATAACGATTCTTTCATATTTATCAGAAGACAGAAACACGTTATGGTGCATTTCATAAGGCCTGGCAATAAAAATATCGTGGGGATGCGCCCTGTAAATATTCCCTTCTATATGGAATTCCGCATTCCCCGAAAGAAACAGATTTATTTCATACAGATTATCATGATTATGCAGCTTGAATTCCGCATCATTTTTCGGCGTGTTATCTATATTATATACAAAATCATAGCCGAATTCGGAATCCAGCTGGTAATATGCGGTTATAATTTCATCGACCATCCATATATCCTCCCTGCGGCAGTGGCTGCCGCGCCTGGCTGCAAGGGAAAACGAAAGGGACACGCATATCTCCTCCCGGCGCAGACGGCTTCACGGCTATAATAAAACAGTATGATACACGGGAAAATGAAAGTCAAGCAGGTGGGAAAATGGCGGAACTGTTACTGGAATTGTTTGGCAGGATGCGATATAATGATCTTCGGAATGTGTGAAGGGAGGAGAGGCATGAAAATCGAATTGCAGAATCTCACTAAAAAATTTCCAAACAGGAACAGAAAAAATCCCGGTGAGGTCATCGCCGTCAATGATTTTACCTTTGAAATACCCGACGGACAGTTAATCGGTCTGCTGGGACCGTCGGGCTGCGGGAAGAGCACCACGCTGAATCTGATCTGCGGCCTGGAAAAGCCTACGGCCGGAAAGATATTCTTCGGCGGCCGGGACGTGACCGCACTGCCGCCGGAGCTGCGGGGCGTGGGCATGGTATTCCAGAATTACGCGCTTTATCCCCATATGACAGTACGGAAAAATATCCTTTTTCCCCTGGAAAATCTGAAGGGAAAGGACAAGCTGCCCCAGGCTGAAATGAACAAAAGGGCGGAGGATGCCGCCAGGCTGGTGCAGATTGACGAATTGATGGACCGCAAGCCCGGGGAGCTGTCCGGCGGCCAGCAGCAGCGTGTGGCCATCGCCAGGGCTCTGGTAAAGCTGCCCCAGGTGCTTTTGCTGGATGAACCTCTTTCCAACCTGGATGCCAGGCTGCGCCTGCAGACCAGGGAGGAAATCCGTAAAATACAGAGAGCGACGAAAATCACCACAGTGTTCGTAACCCATGACCAGGAGGAGGCCATCAGCATTTCCGATCTGATAGTGGTCATGAAGGACGGGCTTCTGCAGCAGATTGGAAAGCCCCAGGAGGTCTATGACAATCCGCAGAACCTGTTTGTGGCAAAATTCCTGGGGACACCGCCCATCGGTATTTTCCGGGGCGAAGTCCGCAGCGGCAAGCTCTGTATCGGCGGCATACCGGTGCTTTCAGTGCCCGGGGCGGCGGATGGTAAGGTGCTGGCCGGAATCCGTCCGGAGGGCTTTTTGCTCCGGGAGGACGGGCCTCTTTGCTGCAGCCTTGCGGGCGTGGAGGTGATGGGCCGTGAAAGCAGCGTCGTAGCTTCTCACCCGGACTGCGAAGCCGCTTCCTTCCGTGCGATTGTGGATGCCACGCAGCTGGCTGACCCGGATGCAGAGAAGGTCCGTTTTGCCCTGAAACCTGAAAAAGTATATTTATTCGACCCGCAGACGGAAGCACGTATTCCCTTTCAGGTCAGATAAAAGGAGCCGCTTATGAACCGACATGGCATGAAAGCCTGGCTGTATCTTCTGCCGGCGCTTTTATTTCTCAGTATATTTATGATTTATCCGCTGATTGACGTGTTCGTCTATTCCGCGGAGGAGGGGTATAATTTCGCCTCCCAGACCTATTTCGGGACAGGCCTTTATAATTATTCCTATGTGCTGCACGATCCTTATTTCCTGCAGGCCGTAAAAAACACCTTCCTTCTGGTTATCATCACCGTTCCCCTCTCCACGGGGCTTGCTCTTCTGATTTCCCTGGGCTTAAGCTCCATCAGGGCGCTGCGGGATTTGTACCAGACCGTTTTTTTCCTGCCCTATGTGACCAATACGCTGGCGGTGGGCCTGGTATTTATGATTCTGTTCCAGAAGACAGAATATACCGACGGGCTCATCAACCTGCTGATTGGCTTGTTCGGCGGCCCGTCCGTTGATTTTATCGACGGCCCCTACTGGGCCAAGATGTTTGTCCTGTGTTTTTATACCATATGGGTGGTCATGCCCTTTAAAATCCTGATCCTGACCAGCGCGCTGGCCTCCGTAAACCAGGATTATTATAAGGCGGCCCGGGTGGACGGCACCTCAAAGCTGCGTACCTTTACGCGGATAACCCTGCCCATGATTTCCCCTATGGTTTTTTATCTGGTAATTACCGGCTTCATCGGCGCGTTCAAGGCGTACAGCGATGCGGTGGCGCTGTTCGGCACGGATCTGAATGCGGCGGGCATGAATACCATTGTGGGCTACGTCTACGACATGCTCTATGGCGACAGCGGCGGCTTCCCCTCCTACGCCTCGGCGGCGGCCATTATTCTGTTTGCCATCGTCCTTACCATTACCTGCATCAATCTGCTGGTGAGCAAAAAACACGTTCATTACTGAGGAGGCCGGATTTATGGATAATCAGACTGATTTTGAAAAAATTGAACTGAGGGCCGAACGGCGGGCGCGGATCGGACGGATCGTGACATATGTACTGCTTTCGCTGTGGGGAGTTATCGTCCTGTTTCCTTTTTACTGGATGCTCCTGACCTCAGTGAAGAGCTATGGCTCCTATAATGCGGAGCGCATTCCCGCCTTTTTCACCCTGTCGCCGACCATGGAAAACTACGCCGATGCATTTACGCAGGTGCCTCTGGGCGGCTACCTCGTGAATACGGTGATTTTTTCGGTCATCACTACGGCGCTTATGGTAGTGGTCATCACTTTGGCGGCCTTCGCCTTCGCGCGGCTGGAATTCAGGGGGAAGAACGTAATTTTCACGCTCTTTCTTTCCCTGATGATGATTCCCAGCGAGCTGGTGGTTATCACCAACTTTGCGACCATCACCTCCTGGGAGATGCGCAATACTTTCATGGGACTGATCCTGCCGTCGGTTACGTCGGTTTTTTACATCTATCTGCTGAAGGAAAATTTTGAGCAGGTGCCCGATGAGCTGTACCGGGCGGCAAAGGTGGACGGCACCTCGGATTTCAAGTTCCTCTGGAAGGTTATGATTCCCATGTGCTGGCCGACGCTGATAACCATCATCATCCTGAAGGTAATCGAGTGCTGGAATTCCTACGTATGGCCGCGGCTGATTACGGACGATCCCGCTTACTATCTGGTCAGCGGCGGAATCCAGGAAATCCGGGAAAACGGCTTCGGACGCGAGAATATCCCGGCAATGATGGCGGCGGTTGTGGTGGTTTCCATTCCCCTGATCCTGCTGTTTTTAGTATTCCGGAAAAAAATTATGGCCGGTGTGTCACGGGGAGGGCTGAAGGGATGAAGCGCTTATTTAAGAAGGGCCGGGCGGGTGCGCTTGCCGCGGCTGTGCTGATAGTCTCCGCGCTCCTGCTTACCGGCTGTCATGGTTCCAGGGAAAACACGGACTTTACGGTGCCGGAGGCCTTTGATGCCGCAAAGCAGCATGAGATTACCTTTTGGGCGAAAAACGATACCAATAAGAGGCAGACGGATATTTATAAAAAGGCGATTGAGGATTTTCAGGAGCTCTATCCCAACATCACGGTAAACCTGCGGCTGTACACGGATTACGGGAAAATATATAACGATGTCATAACCAATATTTCCACCGGGACCACCCCCAATGTCTGCATCAGCTACCCGGATCACATTGCAACCTATCTCACCGGAGACAACGTGGTGGTTCCCCTGGACGGCCTGTTTTCGGATGAAAAGTACGGGCTGGGTGGCAGTGAGGTGAGGTTTGATTCTCCAGTGCAGGAGGAGCTGATACCACAGTTCCTGGAGGAGTGTTCCTTTGGCGGCCGCCATTATGCCATTCCCTATATGCGCTCCACCGAGGCCTGCTATGTGAATAAGACTTATGTGGAGGCTCTGGGCTATACCCTGCCGGAAACGCTGACCTGGGATTTCATCTGGGAGGTTTCAGAGGCCGCCACGAAAAAGGATGCGGACGGGAATTTCCTCGTCAACGGACAGAGTGTGATGATTCCCTTCCTCTATAAGTCCACGGACAATATGATGATTCAGATGCTGAAACAGAAGGGGGCGGGGTATTCCACGGAGGACGGCCGGATTGAACTGTTTAACGATACGGCCAAAGAGCTTCTGTATACCATCGCGGGACATGTGAAAAGCGGCGCCTTTTCCACCTTCAAAATTTCCAGCTATCCGGCTAACTTCTTAAATGCCGGGCAGTGCATTTTTGCCATAGATTCCACTGCGGGCGCTACCTGGATGGGGACCGATGCGCCTCTTACCGATATCAGTGAAGAAGCCCTGGTGGATTTTGAAACCGAGGTGATGATGATTCCGCAGTTTGATCCCGCGAATCCGCAGATGATTTCCCAGGGGCCTTCCGTCTGTATCTTCAATAAGGAGGATCCCCAGGAGGTCCTGGCGTCCTGGCTTTTTGCCCAGTACCTGCTTTCCGACGGGGTACAGACGGCCTATGCGGAGACGGAAGGGTATGTGCCGGTTACCAGAACCGCGAGGGAATCCAAAGAGTATCAGGACTATCTGTCCCGGGCCGGTGAGGACAATGATAATTATTATGACGTGAAAATCAAGGCTTCCCAGCTTTTGCTTTCCCATACGGACGATACCTTCACCACGCCGGTATTCAACGGCTCCGCTTCCCTGCGGGACGCTGCCGGACAGCTGATTGAGAATGTGGCAAAGTCCGCCAGGAGGAAGGAAGAGATCAACGATGCCTACATGGACAAGCTTTTTTCCGACGTGACGGCCCTTTACCACTTAAATGAACGCGCCTCACAGACCACCGCAAAAACCGATCTGGGTCCGCTCCCGGGCACTGCCGTGGCGCTGCTTTCCTCCCTTGCGGCGGCCTGGATACTGATTTTGGCCTATCTGATTGTTGGATGGAGAAGAAAAAATGAGACATGACCATTGATTTCTTTTATTTTTAAGCTATAATAACTCATGAAGGGGCTTGGAAAACCTGAGTTCCTGCAGCTTTTAAAACTTTATTCACAAAGGAGAGAATTATGAAAAAGACTATCGTTCTTGCGCTTGCGCTTTCCATGGCACTGGCCGTTGCCGGCTGTGCAAAGACAGGGGAGCCGGCGGCAACCGCTGCTTCAGAAGCAGTGAGCACCACAGCAGAGACCGCTCAGGAAGAGAGTACGCCGGCGGCTGCAGTGGAAGAAACCACAACGGTGGCTGAGACGGTCACCACAGACAGCGCAGACGCCGCTGCCGGGGTTATGACCTATGAAGAGTATATGGCTGCCGATCTGGATTCCCAGGTGGTAATCGAGACTTATGTCCAGGCAAAGCAGTCCTGGTGGGAGGATAAGGCCACCGTTTATAGCCAGGATAAGGACGGCGCTTATTTCCTGTACAATATGGCATGCTCAGAGGAAGACTATGAGCGTCTTGTTCCGGGAACCAAGATCCGTGTAACAGGCTACAAGTCAGAATGGTCCGGAGAAATCGAGCTGATGGATGCAACCTTTGAATTCGTGGAAGGGGATGAGTTTATCGCCGACGCGCTGGATGTTACCGATATGCTGGGAACCGACGGCCTGATCGACCATCAGAACCAGTTTGTTACCTTTAAGGGCATGACGGTAGAGGCTGCCGGACAGGATGCCGACGGCAATGATGTGGCTTACCTGTATAACTGGGACGGTTCCGGTACAGAAGGCGACGACTTGTATTTCAACGTTTCCTATAACGGAGAAACCTACACCTTCACCGTGGAATCCTACCTGTGTGACAAAACAACCGATGTATACAAGGCTGTACAGTCTCTGGAAATCGGCCAGACCGTTGACATGGAAGGTTTCCTGTACTGGTATGAGGGCGTAAATCCCCATATCACTTCCCTTACTGTAGTTAAATAAACAGAAGCCCGGGGCTTAAGCAGTAAGATAATGCGCCTCCCGCCGTATTTTCCGGTTTTCGCCGGAAAGGATATGGCGGGAGGCGTTTTTTGATCCGGAACAGGGAGAAGGAGCAGCCCTGATGGTAATCTGCGGATGAATGGGAAGGCGGTTGAAGCTGCAAAGCCAAAGTACGAAGTGAATATAAAAGTGTAAATATAAAGTAAAAGTATAAAGCCAGAATATAAAGTAAAAATATATAGTCAGAGTATAAAGTCAAGATACGCAATGTTTTTGCCAATAATGTTGCAGAAAAATACCCGCTTTATGATATGATG